>NZ_JAQFNK010000016.1:0-134210 GCF_027710505.1 Bacillus cereus group sp. TH152-1LC
GAAGAAGAAAAGGCCAAAGCGAAAGTGAAGGCAGCCGCCGTGGCAAAAGCAAAAGCAGCGGCATTAGCGAAGCAAAAAAGAGAAGGAAGCGAAGAAGTAACGGAAGAGGACAAGGAAAAGGCGAAAGCAATTGCAGCAGCGAAGGCGAAAGCGGCTGCGGCTGCAAGGGCGAAGACAAAGGGTGCTGAAGGTAAGAAGGAAGAGGAACCGAAGCAGGAAGAGCCATCCGTGAATCAACCGTATTTAAATCAGTATGTTGAAGTTATTAAGGGGAAAGTAGGAGAGGATACATTAGTAGATTCCTACATTAATAAACTTTCAAAAGATGTGCCAACTCTTGTGGTGGAGCCTTCAAAATATCATGAAGTGATGGAATTATTACGGTTCCACGAGGGACTTGCATTTGATTATATGTCAGAGCTACATGCGACGGATTTTGTGACACATATGGAAGTATATGTTCATTTATTTTCATATGGAAAGAAACAGTCAGTAGCGATAAAGGTGAAGCTGGACAGGGAGGCGCCGCAAGTAGAATCGGTGACAACGTTTTGGAAAGGCGCGGACTGGCCGGAGCGGGAAGCATATGATTTGCTCGGTATTGTATTTAAGGGGCATCCAAATTTATCACGTATTTTAATGCCAGATGACTGGATAGGGCACCCGCTTAGGAAAGATTATGAACCGCATGATGTGGAGGTGTAGCTAATGATCCGTACGGAAGAAATGCTTTTGAATGTAGGACCTCAGCATCCGAGTACGCACGGTGTGTTCAGGCTTGTTATTAAGATTGATGGGGAAATTATTAAAGAAGCTACGCCAGTTATTGGATATCTGCATCGCGGGACCGAAAAGATTGCCGAGAGCTTACAGTATACGCAAATTATCCCTTATACAGATCGAATGGACTATTTATCGGCCATGACGAATAATTACGTCATTTGCCATGCTGTAGAGACGATGATGGGGCTTGAAATACCGGAGCGAGCCGAATACTTGCGAGTACTTGCAATGGAGCTTGGAAGGATTGCGAGTCACCTCGTTTGGTGGGGGACAAATCTTCTTGATATAGGAGCGGTCAGCCCATTTTTGTACGCGTTTCGTGAACGAGAGATGATTATAAATTTATTAAATGAATTATGCGGTGCCCGGCTTACTTTTAATTATATGAGAGTCGGCGGTGTAAAGTGGGATGCGCCGGACGGTTGGATCGAAAAAGTGGAAGAGTTTGTTCCGTATATGAGAGAGCAATTGGCAGGTTATCATGATCTCGTTAGTGGTAATGAGATTTTCTTAAATCGTGTAAAAGGCGTTGGTATATATAGTGCGGAAGAAGCGATTTCGTATTCTTTAAGCGGAGCGAATTTGCGGTGTACGGGAGTAAACTGGGATCTTCGCAAGGATGAACCGTACTCCATTTATGATCGTTTTGATTTCGATATTCCTGTTGGGAGCGTGGGAGATGCTTGGGATCGTTACGTTTGCCGCATGGAGGAAATTGAGGAGTCGTTAAAAATTGTTGAGCAAGCTGTCCAGCAGTTCCCGAAAGACGGAGCTGTGCTGGCGAAAGTGCCGAAAATCATTAAGGCGCCTAAAGGGGAAGCATTTGTACGTATAGAATCGCCGCGAGGAGAGATTGGTTGCTATATTGCTAGTGACGGAAAGAAAGAGCCGTACCGCTTGAAGTTTCGCAGGCCGTCTTTTTACAATTTACAAATTTTACCGAAGTTATTGAAAGGTGAAAACATCGCCAATTTAATTACGATTTTAGGTGGAGTTGATATTGTACTTGGGGAGGTTGATGGCTAATGATTGAAACGCTCTTACAATCACCTTCAAGCTGGACGAATTTCTTCATTTTTTTCGGATTAGCGGTGCTCTTATTATTTGCAGTCCTTGGCTTCGTTACATATGGTATTTTGGCAGAACGGAAAGTGATGGGGTTTATGCAAGGGCGGATTGGACCAAACCAAGTTGGGGGCCGATTCGGTTTACTGCAAACGGTAGCCGATGTTTTGAAACTACTATTGAAGGAAGATAGTATTCCGAAGGCGGCAGATAAACCATTGTTTATATTAGCACCTGTTATTGCGTTTGCACCGGCATTTATGGTGCTTGCAGTCATCCCGTTTACTGATAAATTTCAGTTTGCGGATATTGGCGTAGGCTTACTGTATTACATTGCTGTTTCTGGTATTACGACGATTGGTGTTGTGACCGGAGGATGGGCATCAAATAATAAATATTCCCTTTTAGGAGGGATGCGTGCGGCGGCGCAAATGATTTCTTATGAAATTCCGCTCGTAATGAGTGTAATTGGCGTCGTTTTGTTAGCTGGTAGCCTAAATTTAAATGAAATCGTAGCAGCGCAGGAGAATGTTTGGTACATTTTCGTACAGCCAATCGGTTTCGTCGTCTTCTTAATCGCAGCGGTAGCAGAGTTAAATAGGACGCCGTTCGATTTACCGGAAGCAGAGTCAGAACTTGTTTCTGGATATCATACGGAATACTCAGGATTTCGCTGGGCGTTTTTCATGCTTTCAGAGTACGTTTATTTCTTCGGAATGGCATCTTTAATTACAGTGCTCTTTTTAGGTGGATGGAATCCAGTCATGTTCCTTGGATTTATCCCCGGAGCTGTATGGTTTGCATTGAAATTTAGCAGTGTAGTCTTTCTATTAATTTGGTTCCGCGTTACGTTCCCGCGTATAAGAGGTGACCAGTTAATGGAGTTTGGCTGGAAGGTATTATTGCCAATTGCACTTGCGAATATTTTCTTAACGGCATTGATTAAGGAGTTATTCTTCTAATCTATGAGGGGGGTGCCAGTAAGAGATGAAGGGACTATTTAAAGGATTAAAATATACATTAAGTAATTTGAGTAAGAAGAAGGTGACTTACGATTATCCGAATCAACCGTTACCGTTGCCAGACCGCTTTCGAGGTATTCAAAAGTTTTATCCGGAAAAGTGCATTGTTTGTAACCAGTGCTCTAACATTTGTCCGACAGACTGTATTCAGTTAACGGGGAAAAAACATCCAGATCCTACGAAAAAAGGAAAAATTATCGACACGTACGATATTAATTTTGAAATTTGTATTCTGTGTGATTTATGTACAGAAGTTTGTCCGACAGAGGCGATCGTTATGACAAATAACTTTGAACTCGCGGAATATTCACGTGATGACTTATTTAAAAATTTGCAGTGGCTTGATGAAAACGACGAAAATGTCAGGAAGGAGAATAAAGCATGAATGGCGAGTTTGTAGCATTTTTCATACTATCCTTGTCTGCAATTATCGGCGGTGTTCTTATGTTGAACTTAACGAAAGTTATGCATATGATGCTAGCTCTCGTTCTGACATTTCTTAGTATCGCAGGTTTGTACTTTCTTTTATCGGCCGAATTTATCGGAGTTGCACAAATTTTACTTTACTCGGGTGCGATCACAATTATTATGATTTTTGGCATTATGTTAACGCAACATAACGCAGAAAACGAATCACGTCTTACTCTTCGAAAATGGATTATCTTCTTTGCGGTTGTAGCATTTGGGGCAGTTATGTATTTCGCCGTTAACAATATTGATTTTGCAAATGAAAGCACACAAGGAAGTTTACCTCTCCATGAAAAAAACACACTTCAAATCGGTACACTTCTCTATTCGAAATATATTATTCCATTTGAGTTAACCTCAGTTATTTTACTTGTAGCACTTGTTGGGGCAATTATACTTGCGAAGAAGGATGAGAAAGAGGAGGATTCCAATGAGTAGCGTTCCGGCTTCTGCATATTTAACGCTTGCAATTATTTTGTTTTGCATCGGTTTGTTTGGAGCTTTAACGAAGCGAAATACAGTGATTGTATTAGTTTGTATTGAATTAATGCTTAATGCGGCCAATTTAAATTTAGTAGCATTTAGTAAATTAGGTTTGTTTCCAAATTTAACAGGGCAAATTTTCTCTCTGTTTACGATGGCTGTAGCGGCTGCGGAGGCGGCGGTGGAACTCGCCATTTTAATTGCTTTGTATCGTAATCGTACGACGGTTCATGTAGATGAAATGGATACGCTCAAAGGATAACATTGTGACCGAAAAGGGGGAAGGAAACAATGATCGATTATGCATGGCTCATACCGCTTTTCCCGCTTGTTTCGTTTTTTTTATTACTTATATTCGGGAAGAAAATTAGAGAAGGAAGCAGTGTACTTAGTATTTTTCTCGTCTTTCTCTCCTTTATATTTGCGGTACTTGTATTAATAGAACGGTTTTCGAAAGTAGGAATTAAGCATAAGTGGGTATGGCTTAGAACGGGAGATATTGATATATCATTTGGCTTTGAAGTGACTGCATTAGGGGCTTTAATGCTGTTTATCGTTACACTTGTGAGTTTACTTGTACATGTGTATTCGAAAGGTTATATGAAAGGCGAGGAAAGATTACCAACCTTTTATGCTTATTTAGGACTCTTTACATTTGCGATGCTCGGGCTCGTTATATCACCGAATTTATTACAGCTTTATATATTTTGGGAGTTAGTAGGCCTCGGTTCGTTTTTACTCATCGGTTTTTATTTCTTTAAAGAAGAAGCGAAGGCTGCTGCGAAAAAGGCTTTTATTATGACGCGTATTGGAGATGTCGGTTTATTTATTGGGATGATTTTAATTTTCTGGCATGCGGGCAGCTTTGAATATGACGCAATTTTTAGAGCGATTCATACGGGGGATCTTACCCCTACGATGATTACAATAACAGCGATATTAATTTTTATCGGGGCGATGGGGAAATCAGGTCAGTTCCCGCTTCATACGTGGTTACCGGATGCCATGGAGGGGCCGACGCCTGTTTCGGCACTTATTCATGCAGCGACGATGGTCGCTGCTGGCGTATATTTAGTGGCGACAATGTTTCCGCTATTTTCAGCAAGTGCGGTGGCGATGCAGACAGTGGCAGTTGTTGGAGCCTTCACTGCGATCTTTGCGGCTTCCATTGGTCTTGTACAAACGGATATAAAGAGAGTACTTGCTTATTCTACAGTTAGCCAGCTTGGTTATATGATGCTTGCATTAGGATCTGCTGGTTATGTAGCTGGTGTTTTCCATTTAACGACACACGCCTTTTTTAAAGCACTACTATTTTTGGCGGCAGGAAGTGTCATTCATGCAGTGCATACGCAAAACATTAATAAAATGGGCGGCTTACAGAAGAAGATGAAAGTAACGGGTGCACTATTTTTAATCGGTACTCTTGCAATTAGTGGTGTGCCACTCCTTTCCGGTTTCTTTAGTAAAGATGAAATTTTAGCGGCAGCTTGGATGGACGGCAATTACGTTTTATTCATATTAGCAGTAATTGCAGCATTCTTAACAGCGTTCTATATGTTCCGGCTATACTTCCTTGTCTTTACTGGGGAAGCAAAGACGAAGGAAAATGTGCATGAATCGCCTCGCGTTATGACGTATCCAATGATTGTCCTCGGGGTCCTCGCGGTAGTGGCGGGTTATATGAATACACCATGGTTTGGGACGTTTCTGGGGGATTGGCTTACAAAAGATGTAGCATTTAAAGCGCGCGAAGCACATGGGCCAGTTTGGATTATGATCGTAGCGACGCTCGTTTCATTTGCAGGGATTGCTCTCGCATATTTCATATATGGTAAGAAATCTATTTCTAGGGAGTGGGCTGGTGGTGAGGGAACACCTCTGTATAACCTTTTGAAAGAAAAGTATTATGTGGATGAACTATACAATATGACGGTGCTCCCTATTACGAAGGGAATCGCTCATGTGCTTCGCTTATTTGAGGTGTATGTAGTCGAAGGAATTGCTATTTTAATAGGGGGGCTAGTTAAAGGGATAAGCGGACTCGGTTCTAGACTCCAAAACGGAAATGTACAAGTGTACGGCACTGTAACAGCTGTTTCGCTTGCAGTACTCGTCATTATTTTGCTTTATACGGGAGGGGATTTACGATGAATGATTTGTTATTAACGTTCTTCATTTTTTCCCCGCTTTTAGGAATTCTTTTGCTGGTATTAACACCGAAAAAAGAATCGCGTACAGTGCGAGCACTTGGTTTATTTGGGACGGCGCTTCCATTTGGGATCGCTATCGTCCTCGCTTGTACATATGCTTCTGGAAAGAGTTTGTCGCTATTCGATGAAAAAGTGAAATGGATTAAATTTGGGGATTTTGCAGCGGTGGATAAAAGATGGTTTTCCATTTATTACGAGCTTGGTATTGATGGTTTATCGCTCGTTATGATGGTGCTGACGGCCCTTCTAGCGATGCTTGCAGCAATTGCGGCATTTACTATTAAAAGGAACTTAAAAGCCTTTTATATGCTGCTACTCATACTAGAAATAGGGATGCTCGGCGTCTTCGCTGCTCAAAATTTAATGCTGTTCTTTATTTTCTTTGAAATTACATTGCCGCCAATGTTTTTATTAATTGGGAAGTGGGGGAAATTGTCGAGTGAAAAGGCTGCTTATAGTTATTTAATATATAACGGTATCGGCTCCGCTATTTTACTCATTGTTTTCTCGGTTTTATTTGCGAAAACAGGTACAACAAATATTACAGAGCTTAAAGAAATATTAACGAGTGTAGGTGTTGGGGGAGGAATGACTGTCTCAAGTATCTTACAGTTCGGTTTGTTTCTTGCCATAATGATCGCTTTTGCGATTAAACTACCCGTTTTCCCGTTACATCGCTGGATGGTTAATGTGCATATTGAAGCGCATCCAGCTGTAGTTATGCTTCATGCGGGCGTTTTACTGAAGATTGGAGCATACGGTATGATTCGCTTCGGAAAGGGGTTATTCCCGGAATACTTTCGCGAGTTTGCAACGCTCATTGCGATTTTAGGAGTCATCAATTTATTGTACGGAGCCTTCTTGGCGCTCATCCAAACGGACTTTCGGAAGGTGCTTGCTTACTCTAGTATTTCGCATATGGGTATTGTATTAATGGGCCTTGCGGCGTTAAATGCACCAGGTACACAAGGAGCGCTATTCCAAGTCGTGTCGCACGGTTTAATTGCGGCCTTACTCTTCTTTTTACTTGGTGTTATAGAACAACGCTTTGGAACGTCGGATATTACGGCGCTTGGCGGACTGGCAAAAAGTGTCCCTGTACTTAGCGGATTCTTCTTAGCAGGAGGGATGGCATCGCTTGGATTACCAGGAATGTCTGGATTTGTTAGCGAGTTTCTTGCCTTTCTCGGTTTATTCCAAGGGGAGCCAGTCATTGCTGCAGTCGGTGTACTTGGCATCATTTTAACCGCTGTATACGTATTGAGAGCGACACTTCAAGTAACATTTGGTAAGAAAGAGTGGGAAGCGAAAGTTGATATACACGGATGGGAGTATGTCCCTATATTGCTACTTATCTTCTGCATTATTGCAATTGGAGTAATGCCAGAAATATTAGGGGATCCGCTTCAAAATACATTGAAAACATTGGGGGTGAAGTAGGATGGATATGAATACGTTACTTAGCTTATCATGGCATCTCATGGTGCCAGAATTCATTATTCTCGGAGCAGCCATCCTTCTTTCCATATGTGATTTGTTTTTTAAGTTGAACCATAGATATGTAGCGCTTAGTGCAATCGCAGCAGTTATATTAGCAATCGTGTCATTAATTATGCTATATGGCGAACCAACAGGAGATATTTTAAACGGATCGTTTGTGTTAGATGGGTTTTCAAAAGGATTCAAAACGTTGTTGTTAGGCGGAGCAGCCCTCATCTTATGCACCGCAATGAGCGACGATAAGAAGAATCCCATTGAAGATAAGGGAGAATATTATTACTTGTTTTTAATGGCACTTCTTGGGGCTATGTTTATGGCTTCTAGTGTCGACTTCATTACACTTTTCGTCGGTTTAGAATTGCTTTCACTTTCTTCATATATTTTAGTAGGAATACGAAAAAAGAACCGTGCATCAAACGAGGCGGCCATGAAATATGTCATTAACGGAGGAATTGGAACGGCAATTACCCTCTTTGGAATGAGTTATTTATACGGTATTACAGGATCAACTAATATCGTGGATATGCAAAAAGTATTCGCAGGGGAGCTTGCTGGTGGTATTCAGTTATTGTTAGCTCTCGCATTTCTACTATTACTCGTTGGACTCTCTTTTAAAATTGCGACGGTGCCGTTTCATATGTGGGCGCCAGATGTGTATGAGGGAGCGGCTACGCCTGTTACTGCTTTTCTTGGAACGATTTCTAAAATTGCTGGGTTCTTACTCATTATTCGTCTGTTTCTCATGGTTTTTGCAAGCGTATCGGTGCAAGGAGGAGACATGCAATCTTTATACGGACGTATGAGCATATACATTGCCGTGCTAGCGAGTATTACGATGGTTATTGGAAATGTAGTTGCATTAAAACAATATAACGTAAAGCGTTTATTTGCCTATTCGGGAATCGCACATGCGGGGTATTTACTCGTTCCGCTTGTAGCATTATCACCATTTACGATGGATGGCATGTGGTTTTATATGCTTGCGTATATGCTTATGAATATAGGCGCGTTTGCAATTATCCACGGCTTAATCTTACAAAGCGACAAAGAAAACATTACCATTTTCACCGGATTATATAAAAGGTCGCCATTTATGGCGATAGTGATGACGATTTTTATTTTATCGTTGGCTGGAATACCAGGAACAGCTGGTTTCATCGGGAAAATTAACATCTTTTTAGGTGCACTGCATGTAGAGCCAGCTCATTACGTACTAGCTTCTATTATGATGGGAACGACAGTCATTTCATTCGTATATTATTTCCGTATCTTACAGCAAATGTTTTTCCGGACGGGAGAAATGGAAGAGAAAATTCATTTGCCATTCAATATAAAGGTTGTTATGAGCCTTTGTGCAATTTCGATTGTAATACTAGGGATTATGCCGATGATCGGGTACAATTTCTTTTATGAATATTTTCCATTAATGAAGGATTTCTTCTTCCTAGGGAACGTGGTACAATAGTGAAAATAAAAGGTGTGGAGTTGTTACTCTGCGCTTTTTATTTTGTGTGAACTACAATTGAAAATGCATGTAGGTATACGTTTTTTGAGAGCAAATTACGATGTGAAATGTAAGATGCTTATTTGTATTTGAAAAAGTGTGGCTCCTACTTATTATGGTATCGTTTTTATAGTATTTCGTAAGTAGTAGCTGGGTAAAAAGGGGTCGATTTTTTGGCACATCTTTTAGGGCAACAAGCACTGATTGCCATCGTTTCGCATTTATTGTTTATTACCATTACGTGGTGGGCCTTACAAGGTATTCACATTGAGCGTTTAATGAAACCTGGAAAGGTGATGCAGACGCGAGTATTACTCATCCTAATTACAATTGCAATTGGAACATCTGTAAGTAACTTTTTCCTTGATTATTTAGGCTATTCAAAGAGTTTAACGTATTTAGTAAAGTAAGTGTATAGAACCTCATATCTCCGTTAACAATGGGGATAGGAGGGGATGAAATTGAAGCTTAAAGCCATTCTTATTGTTGTGATAAGTGTTGTTTTATTTTTGGTTGGATATAGAGAAATGAAACCGATCAGCGATGAACAGAAAATGGAGAGCATGATTGCAACTTTAGAGAAAAATAATGCTAAAGTAGAGAAGTGGTCATGGTTAGCGCGAGAAACAAAAACAATTTCTAATATACATACGTTTCAAAAGTTGTTAAACGATGTGAAGGACAAGGCGAATATTCAAAAGTGGGAATTAGAGCAATCTCCAGATGGATATAAAGCTACATCCTATAAAAAGTTTTCTTCTTATGAAGAACGAGTAGTAGTAACATGGAGTAAGGAAAATACTAAAGAAAACACTTTCATTATTTTTGAAGTGAGCGGGGCGAAATGGGACCCGAAGTACATTCAGAAAACAAATAAAATTTTTAGTGAAAAACCTATAATTTACACTTGTGTTCAAGGTGTACTGAATGATAAGATTGAAGGTGTTTTGCAAAATAAAACCAATCAGGTTTTGAAAGATCTTTCAGCAAGAGCGATCGAACAGATAGAAGAAAGAGCATTTGTGTCAGTCTCCGCATACAATAAAAAGTGGGATGACGCTCTTTCAACAAATAGAGAGAAAATAAATGTGCAAATAGCAATACGTTCTACAGACAACAAAGATACAATTGTGGTTGGCACACCGATCATAACTTCTGAGTATTGAGTGAATAGATACTGAAAAAAGGACACGGAGGGGAATAATTTGGAAAAGATCATCGTCCGTGGCGGAAAGCGGTTAAACGGCACAGTGCGTGTTGAGGGCGCAAAAAATGCTGTATTACCTATAATCGCTGCAGCCCTATTAGCGAGTGATGGAAAGAATGTACTATCTGAAGTACCAGTTTTGTCTGATGTATACACAATTAATGAGGTATTACGTCATTTAAATGCTGAAGTCGTATTTGAAAATAACCAAGTAACAATCGATGCTTCTAAAGAACTAAATATCGAAGCACCATTTGAATATGTACGTAAAATGCGTGCATCTGTTCAAGTAATGGGACCATTATTAGCACGTAACGGTCGTGCTCGTATTGCACTTCCTGGTGGATGTGCCATTGGTTCACGTCCAATTGACCAACATTTAAAAGGCTTCGAAGCAATGGGAGCAAAAGTACAGGTTGGTAATGGTTTTGTTGAGGCATACGTTGAGGGAGAACTAAAAGGAGCTAAAATTTATTTAGACTTCCCAAGCGTGGGCGCGACAGAAAACATTATGTCTGCAGCTACATTAGCAAAAGGGACAACAATCCTTGAAAACGCAGCGAAAGAACCAGAAATCGTTGACTTAGCTAACTTCTTAAATGCGATGGGAGCGAAAGTACGCGGAGCTGGAACTGGAACGATTCGTATCGAAGGCGTTGATAAATTATATGGTGGAAACCACTCTATTATTCCTGATCGTATTGAAGCGGGAACATTCATGGTTGCAGCGGCAATTACTGGTGGAGACATCTTAATTGAAAATGCTGTACCTGAACATTTACGCTCAATTACAGCGAAAATGGAAGAAATGGGTGTTAAAATTATTGAAGAAAATGAAGGTGTACGCGTTATCGGCCCAGATAAGTTAAAAGCGGTTGATATTAAAACTATGCCTCACCCAGGTTTCCCAACAGACATGCAATCACAAATGATGGCATTATTACTACAAGCTGATGGAACAAGTATGATTACAGAAACGGTATTCGAAAACCGCTTTATGCACGTTGAAGAATTCCGTCGTATGAATGCTGATATTAAAATCGAAGGTCGTTCTGTTATTATGAACGGTCCAAACAGCTTACAAGGTGCTGAAGTAGGTGCAACTGATTTACGTGCTGCTGCTGCATTAATCTTAGCTGGTTTAGTATCTGAAGGTTACACTCGTGTAACTGAGTTAAAGCATCTTGACCGTGGTTATGTAGATTTCCATAAGAAATTAGCTGCATTAGGTGCAACTATTGAACGTGTAAACGAAAAAGTAGAAGAAGTGAAAGAACAAGAAGTTTCTGATCTTCACGCTTAATTGAAATAGTCTCTACGTCTTTTGACGTAGGGGCTATTTTTTTTTTTGTTATTACTGTTATAGTCAATAAATTCTATACTTATGCACGTACCAGTGAAAATATTTAGAAAATTTTCGTTTTAGCTGGTTCCCCTTAAGTATGTTCTAAAAGAAAGAGTTGTTCCATAAGAATGAATGGAGTAAAGCTTTTTCATATTGGGGGAAATAAGATGAAATTTTCAAAGCCACTTTTCATCACAGTAGCGCTTCTCATAGCGCTCGTTATCATTGTACCTGCTGCTCTTGTTATTCCGTTTGCGAAAGCAAAGGTAGGGGAAGAAGCAGCTTCTAAAACTCCTCCAGCAATAGAAAGTATACCAGCTCCAGGAAAAGTGGATACAGCGGTGCAAGTTGCTGTATATCGTGAGAAACAGAAAAAGGTAGATACATTACCTATGGAGGAGTATGTGACCGGTGTAGTAGCTTCTGAGATGAATGCCAGTTTTGAAATAGAGGCGCTAAAGGCGCAGGCATTAGCAGCGAGAACATTTGTGGTGCAGCGTATGCTAAGTGGAGGAAAGAAAAACAATGCGGACGTGACAGATACGGTGAAAGATCAAGTGTACAAAAGTAAAGAAGAATTGAAGAAACAATGGGGTAATAACTACGAAAATAATTTGAAGAAAATCGAAGAAGCCGTTTCGAAAACCGCAGGACAAGTTTTAACGTATGATGGAAAACCAATCTCAGCATCCTTCTTCTCAACGAGTAATGGCCGGACAGAAAACGCGGCTGATTATTGGGGAAATGATTATCCGTACTTAAAGAGCGTAGATAGTCCGTGGGATCAAGCTTCTCCGAAGTTTACGAGTGAGCAAACATTTACAGTAGCTGACTTCCAAAAGCGTCTCGGTGTGAAAGTGCTAGCAGACGGGAAAATTGGTGATATTAAAGGGCGTACAGAAGGAAAACGTGTAAAAGACGTAGCGTTTCAAGGGAAAACATTAACCGGAAGAGATGTGCGTGACAAATTAGATTTACGCTCTTCTGACTTCACGTGGAAACAAGATGGAGATAAAATCATTGTTACGACGAAAGGCTTTGGCCACGGTGTTGGCATGAGCCAATACGGAGCAAATGGTATGGCAGCGGAAGGAAAAAAATATACAGATATCGTTGCTCATTATTACAAAGGCGTTGAAATAAAGTCGATGAATGATTATGAAGGAAAGCTAATGGTGAAGAAGTAAGGTACAGAATAAACCGTCCCAAGAGGTATGTTGGGACGGTTTTCTTTTGTTAGTAGATAGGTTATCCTTGTCGAATCATTGATAGATATATTAAAAAAATCGTCAATGTTCAGTGGTGACAGAACTCTGTTTAAAGGGCCGATGGATCGCTGGAAGCTATTATAAGGATGGGCGTACAAAGAATTATGAAAGGCGGTTGGCTCCATACAGGAGACATTGTCGCGGTTGATTCGGAAGGATTTATTAAGAGTGCTCATCGTACGAAGGATTTAATTAAAAGTGGAGGCAAATGGATCTCTTCCGTAGATTTAGAAAATGCCTTAATGTCGCACGATAAAGTGTTAGAAGCAGAGTTTCCAAAATGGTGGATGCCAGACGATATTTTATTTGTAAACGAAATTCCGAAAACATCTGTAGGGAAGTTTCTAAAACGAGCGCTGCGTGATCAGCTCAAGACGTATATGGTAGAGCAAAACTAGAGAAGGAGGCTATCCTTTCATTTGGATAGTCTTCTTTTTAGAATGTTCCATAAAATATCAAAATTTTCCATTAATTGTTTGGTATAATAGGATAAAAAGCATTTGGGGGAGACAAAATGGCGTTATTGGAGTTGAGACAATTAGGGAAGACGAACCAGCTACCAGCAGTTGAATTGAAGGTTGAGCAAGGGCAATGTGTTGTTTTGCAATGTAATAACCATACAGCGAAAATATTGCACCGCATTATTATTGGTGAGGAAGAAGCTTCAACTGGCAACGTGTTATTTGAGGGAGAATCGATTGGAAAGAAAAATTATTCTCGCATTGGTTTTTGTTTTTTGAAAGATGAAGCATACGAACGTTTGAAGGTAAAGGAATACTTTAAGTTCTTAATAGGGCTGTATGGATCAAATATGAGTACGGAAGAAGTAGTACAGTATGTCGGCCTCTTAGATAAGTTAAACGTTAAAATAGAAAAACTATCATTTTCAGAGAAACGTCGCCTTCATATCGGGCGAGTTATGATTCATAATCCGGATTTAGTTATTTTGGAAGAACCAGAGCAAAATGTAGATACAGAGAGCACGATTATTATTCGAAAATCAATTATGGCAATGAAAGAGCAAGGAAAAGCGATTTTTATTACGTCATCCTTTCTTTCGGACGCCCTTTCGTTAACAGAAGATGTATACATTTTAAATAACGATGGTGTGAAAAAAATAGAAATCGAACAAGAAGAAGTTGAAGAAGTTGATGAAGAAAAGGTTGTTCAAATGATTCCGCAAATGAAACTTGAAAGAATACCAGCGAAAGTGAACGATAAAATCATTTTACTTGATCCGATGGAAATTCATTTCATTGAAACGCAAAACGGAGTGACACATATTCATGTGCGCGAAGGTGATTTCGTATGTGCATTAACATTAAGTGAACTAGAAGCGAGATTAACAGGATTCGGGTTCTTTAGATGTCATCGCTCGTACCTTGTGAATTTGCAAAGAGTACGAGAAGTCATTACATGGACTCGTAATAGCTTTAGTTTAATTTTGGATGACGAAAGAAAAAGTTCAATTCCGCTTTCAAAAGGACGAATGGATGAATTAAAAGGTGTGATTGGGCTATAAAAATTACTCCAATAAGCTCAAAATATGATTCATTCACCGGTAAGAATACTCCTTTTACCGGTATTTTACTGCGTAACCTCTTTGTTTTTCATATGATTGAGTCAAGAAAAGCGAAACAAACAAAAAGCGCTAAAGCGACTTTCATCTATAAAAGAAAAAAACAAAGGGGATGACGAGATGACATTGGCAATTGAAATGAAAGATGTAATGAAAAGTTTCAACGAAAAAACAGCACTTCGAAATGTAAATATTGAGGTGAAGCAAGGAGAGATTTTTGGATTCCTCGGACCGAGTGGATCTGGAAAAACGACAACAGTAAAGATTTTAACTTCTCAATTGCTGCATAGCGTTGGAACAGTGAGAGTACTAGGTAAAGACATTACAGGACCAAGCAGCATTGATTACAAACGAATTGGTATTTTAACAGACAACAGCGGTTTATATGAGAGACTTAGCATTTATGATAACTTACTATTATTTTGTGACTTATACGATTGTAAAAAAGAACGAATCGATGAAGTACTAGCACAAGTGAATCTATTGGATGATAAAAAAACATTAGTAAAGAAACTATCAAAAGGAATGAAGCAGCGCGTCACATTAGCTAGAGCGATTCTTCATAAACCGGATATCCTCTTCTTAGACGAACCAACATCTGCACTCGATCCAGTTAACGTACAAAACATTCATAAAGTCTTAAAAGATTTAAATAAAGAAGGAACTACAATTTTCTTAACGACGCACAACATGGAAGAAGCAGAGACTCTTTGTAACCGCATTGCTTTTCTATGCGGTGGAGAAATTGTAGCGCTTGATACACCGGAGAACCTTCGCTTACAATACGCGAAAGATCAAATACAAGTCGTATTAAAAGATAAGCAAAAAGAAGTCGTACAAAAAGATGAATTAGGTGCAAAACGTATTTCAGAATGGATGAAAAAAGGCGAATTGCTATCGATTCACTCACATGAACCAACGCTAGGCGATATCTTTATTGAAGTTACTGGGAGGGGATTATAATGACATTTTCAATGAGACGATTTTCAGCTATTTTTCGGAAAGAGGTACAGGATATTAAAGCAAATGCATCTGTACTCGTAATGGCGGTAATGCCACTTGTATTTTCTTTTGTTTATCAACAGATGGATGGACCAAAAGAACAAATAGCTAATATGGTAACTTTAATGGCTTTAACAATGGTAGGAAGTTTTGTTCAAGCAGCTTTAATTGCGGAAGAAAAA
Source organism: Bacillus cereus group sp. TH152-1LC (assembly GCF_027710505.1). NCBI lineage: Bacteria > Bacillati > Bacillota > Bacilli > Caryophanales > Bacillaceae > Bacillus > Bacillus cereus group sp. TH152-1LC. The sequence goes on from NZ_JAQFNK010000016.1 coordinate 15,622, forward strand.
GAAAAGCACACGCTACGTGTAATGATGTTATCACCAGCATCATCGTTAGAAGTGCTACTAGGAAAAAGCACATTAACAGCTCTTATCACATTTGTAATTTGTATTAGTAACTTTGCTATTTTAGGTGTAATAAAGGGCAATATGGTTTTAATCGCTCTATTTTTACTTGTTAGTATATTTTTCTTCCTTATGTTAGGTACGGGGATTGGATTAATAGCTAAAACAACGGCGTCAACATCAGTAGTAGGTATGCCGATTCTATTTGTTTTTCTTCTAGCTCCAATGTTAGGGGGATTCATTAAAAGTGAGTTTGTAAAAAAGGCAATCGATTTCCTTCCAACGAAGCATCTTGCGGATGCAATGCCGAAATTGCTGGCTGGAAAAGGATTTTCAACTGTTAGTGGTGATTTAATCAATATTATCATTTGGTGTGTGCTTTCAATTATTCTTTGTATTGTAGTTTACAAAAAGAAACAAATGGACTAAAAACTGAGCTGAAACGCTCAGTTTTTTCTTTTTTCAATCATTTCCTCGGAAATTTTACAATTCTTATACATATTTTTACAGATTTTGTCGAAAAGTAATTAGTTATAGGTTGTATAGGATACGTGAATATTGTTCAAAATGATTGCTGAGGTGATGATGGAATGCGAGGAAGAAATAATAAAAAGTCGCAAAAGGTAGTACATTTATTTCAAAAAAGATGGGTGTTTCCGGCACTATACATTGCATGTGCAGCGGTAATTTTAATGGTTGCGCTATGGTTCCAAGGAGCTAATCCGAAGAAGACTCCGAACCAAGATCAAGCAACACCGTATACACAATCGGAAGATCCAGCAGTACCAGTAACGAAATCTTCAGAAGTAGTGAAAATGCCAGCTGCCGCTAATGCGGAAGTAGTCGTACAGAAGAAATTCTATGAAGATGCAGCAACTGAGGCGGAACAAGAAAAAGCACTTGTCTTTTATAACAACACATATTCCCCAAATAAAGGAATCGACATTGCTGCGAAGAATGGAAAAGAATTTAATGTAGCTGCTGCTTTAAGCGGTACAGTAACAAAAGCTGAAAAAGATTCACTTCTTGGTTATGTTGTAACAGTTGATAGTGGAAATGGTGTAGCAGCTTCTTATCAAAGCTTAGGTAGTGTAAAAGTAGAAAAAGGTGCACGAGTTGCACAAGGTGAAGTATTAGGGAAATCCGGTCTAAGTGCAATGAATAAAGAAGCAGGATCTCACGTTCACTTTGAAGTACGTAAAGACAATGTGGCTGTGAACCCTGAGCGCTATTTAAATAAATCAGTAGCAGAAATTAAAGCTGATGCAGGTGCTGCAAAAGCAACGAATGCTTCTGGTAAAAAAGCTGATGACAAATCTCAAAAAGAAGAAAAGTCAACGAGCACGAAACCAGAAAGTAAAACAGAAGACAAGTCTCAAAAAGAAGAGAAATCAACAAGCGGTTCAACTAGTGACAAAAAAGAAGAACCAAAGAAAGAAGAAAAATCAACAAATGGTTCTACAGAATCATCTAACAGTTCTTCTTCACAAGAATAAAAAAGTGGAAAAATCAGTTCTCACTAGGAGAGCTGATTTTTTTACTTTCATATAAAAATACTCAATTTCGAGAAAAAAGTTGCAATAACAAGGAAAAATGACGAGATTCTCGAATATATATTACAAAAGGGAGGGGATACTGTGTCATTTTTGTTTGTTCTGTCGACTGCTATTATTTTATTGTTTGTTTTATTTACTTTATATTATTACATTGCTGGTAAGAAAGAGGTTCCCCACCATCAGTTATTAGAAGAAGAGTTGGAACGAGAAGAATGACACCTTATATATAAGGTGTCATTTTTTTTCGCCAAAATAGTCACTGTTAACGTATTTCTCACAAAAAAATGTAATTTTTCTTAACTTAGTCCGCAAAAATAGTGAACATGTAGCATATATCAGTAGTGCGGGCAATACAATGGTATAAACCAAAGCAAAGAGAGTGTTTGAGGTGAGAAATCGTGAATCATTTCATTATAAATCCAAGAATGTTTAACGCTTACAAACAGCACTCACACTTACTTCTTAGTCATATGCAGCGAGGCTCATTTCACCCTTCTCACATCCAATTTAGGGAGGCGAGTGGTGTGCACGATTACATCAAAGAGAGAACTATCAAGATTGGTAAGTATATCGTGGAGACAAGAAAGACAGTGCGTGTCATTGCAAAGGAATTTGGGGTATCAAAGAGTACAGTCCATAAAGATTTAACGGAACGTCTACCAGAAATTAATCCAGAGCTCGCAAATGAAGTGAAAGAAATTCTTGATTATCATAAGTCTATTCGTCATTTAAGAGGCGGAGAAGCAACAAAGCAAAAGTATAGAAAAGAAGATGTAGAAAAGCCGGTCCGTCAATAAATATGCGATCGCAAACATTCCGTTTCAATTCGGTAATATTTTTCAGAAGAATTCTTTTTGCGAATATTACGTTTCTGTTAAATTTATGATAAAATCAGAAATTAGGTGTAAAAGAATTCGGGTGTAACCTGATTTTGAATATCGAGGAGGAAATGACGGGAATGTTTGCGCGAGATATCGGAATTGACCTAGGTACGGCTAACGTATTAATCCATGTTAAAGGTAAGGGTATTGTATTAAATGAGCCATCTGTTGTTGCAATTGATCGTAACACAGGTAAAGTATTAGCAGTAGGTGAAGAAGCAAGAAGTATGGTGGGACGTACGCCTGGTAATATTGTAGCAATTCGTCCGCTTAAAGATGGTGTAATCGCAGATTTCGAAATTACAGAAGCAATGTTAAAGTATTTCATTAACAAATTGGACGTAAAGAGCTTCTTTTCAAAACCTCGTATTTTAATTTGCTGTCCAACAAATATCACATCTGTAGAACAAAAAGCAATTCGTGAGGCTGCTGAACGTTCAGGTGGTAAAACAGTATTTTTAGAAGAAGAACCAAAAGTAGCCGCAGTTGGTGCTGGTATGGAAATCTTCCAACCAAGCGGTAACATGGTTGTTGATATTGGTGGAGGTACAACAGATATCGCTGTACTATCTATGGGTGATATTGTTACCTCTTCCTCTATCAAAATGGCTGGCGATAAGTTTGATATGGAGGTCTTAAACTATGTTAAACGTAAGTATAAGCTGTTAATTGGAGAACGTACTTCAGAAAATATTAAAATTAAAGTTGGTACAGTATTCCCAGGTGCACGTAGCGAAGAGCTTGAAATTCGCGGACGTGACATGGTAACTGGTTTACCACGCACAATTACAGTATGCTCTGAAGAAATTACAGAAGCACTAAAAGAAGACGCGGCTATCATTGTACAAGCTGCAAAAGGTGTATTAGAGCGCACACCACCAGAACTATCTGCGGACATCATCGACCGCGGTGTTATTCTAACAGGCGGTGGAGCTTTACTACACGGTATCGACATGCTTCTAGCAGAAGAACTAAAAGTACCAGTATTAATTGCTGAAAACCCAATGCAATGTGTTGCGGTTGGTACAGGTATTATGTTAGAGAATATTGATAAATTACCAAAGCGTGCTTTACGATAAAGTGAAACTTTAATAAGTGGGGGTACCCCCCGCTTATTATTAGTTCACAAATAGTAGGAAGATGAGAAGAACTAAGGTGTTAACCGTAGTTCTTTTTTGTTTTTTTATTCTTTTATTTTTTTATTTTATTTTATTTTGATTTATTGAGAAAATAGAAGAAAAATAAAGAAAAACGAAGGAAATAGGTAAAATATTCATATATATGGTTAAATTTAATATTTCCTTATTTGAAAACGTTTATAATATAATGAGTCGAATACGACATTAAGGCAAATAATGTTTCAATACATATTGCCTTTCCCTAATCTGGGCATACACTCTTTTCTACCTCCGTGTCAGTTGCAAGTATATGCAGCTATTTTAATGGAATGGAGTGTGTGCATTTTTTTATAAATAGGAAATTGCACTTTATAATGACAAACAATAAACAAAATGGGATAATAAACAATATGTCCAAGTGGTAAGACCAATATTACAAAAGGGGCGATTGTTGTATGCTAAATATAGAACAAATTAAAGAAATCATTCCTCACCGCTATCCATTTTTACTTGTTGATAAAATATTAGAAGTAGATGAAGGAAAAAGAGCGGTTGGAATTAAAAATGTATCCGCAAACGAAGAATTCTTTAACGGGCACTTTCCTGACTATGCAGTTATGCCTGGTGTACTTATTGTAGAAGCATTAGCACAAGTTGGAGCAGTTGCGGTATTAAAGAAAGAAGAAAACCGCGGACGACTTGCTTTCTTCGCAGGTATCGACAACTGTCGTTTCAAAAAACAAGTACGTCCAGGTGATCAACTTCGCCTAGAAGTAGAAATGACACGTGTACGCGGTCCAATTGGAAAAGGAAAAGCAATCGCAACAGTAGATGGTGAAGTTGCATGTGAAGCTGAAATTACATTTGCGATTGGTGATAAAAAAGAATAACAGAAATAAAAAATCTCCTTGTGAAAATGCAAGGAGATTTTTTATTTCCACTATATATCGGTGTAATTGTTAAAATGCAAACTAGTCAGAAAATTACTTGTATATGGAAGGGAATCACCATATAATTACTTTATTATTTATTCAAAAATTAGGATAAACGATAAGAGCAGAAAAGAAGTAAAGTCATTGTCATATTGTAAAGGTGTTCATATAAGACAAAGTAGGATGATATTGATTAAGATGAGATGTGGGGAAATTAATGATACAAAATATTAATTAGACGTATGAAATCGAGCATAGAGAGAAAAAGGGGAAATGTCGCATTTCACAAAAGGAGATTATGAGTATGTTCGGAAGAAAGAAAAGAAAATCATTACGACAATTAATTACACATAAAGAGCCAAAATCACGTGTTGCAGAACAATACCGTAACATTCGTACAAATATTGAATTTACATCTGTAGATAATCATGTTCGTTCTATTATTGTTACTTCGGCAGATCCAGGTGATGGAAAAACAACAACAATCGCAAACTTAGCAGTTGTTTTTGGTCAACAAGGAAAGAAAGTCTTATTGATCGGAGCGGATTTGCGTAAGCCGACGATTCAAAACTTATTTGCCATTCACAATTCAAATGGATTAACGAACCTATTATCAGGACAAGCGAAACTAATGCAATGCATTCAAAAAACAGATATAGAGAATGTATACTTAATGGCAGCAGGTCCAATCCCACCAAACCCAGCTGAACTACTAGGTAGCCGGATAATGGATGAGCTATTACTAGAAGCATATAACATGTTTGATATTATTCTAATCGACACACCACCCGTTCTTGCGGTTACCGATGCACAAATACTAGCGAACAAATGCGATGGAATCGTACTTGTCGTACGCAGCGAAAAAACAGAAAAAGATAAAATTGTAAAAGCGAAGCAAATATTAGACAAAGCGTCCGGTAAATTACTTGGTGTCGTCTTAAACGATAAAAAAGAAGAAAAAGAACAATATGGATATTATTAGAAAATAGTATATAGAATAATAAATTTTAAAGCTGATAAATTAATTTATCAGCTTTTTTTGAATTTTTATAAAATTTATTATTACATTATATGAAAAATATGATACAATGGAAATTTTGGAAATTCGTTGGAATGTGTTGTCATATTTAAGATTATTTTGTAAGATTATATTTGCTTGATGTGAATAAATGTAGAACTAAATTATTCAAAATAAAAAATATAAGATTTATATGTTATAATTTTTCTTATGTGCAAATTTTAGAAAGTTGGAGGAACTTATGGAAGAAACAATTAGTTTGAAAGAGTTATTTCATATTTTAAAAAAACGTTTAGCAATGATCCTCGTAATCGCCTTTGGTGCCGCTATAGTAAGTGCTATCATTAGCTTCTTCTTTATGACACCAATCTATCAATCTTCGACGCAAATTCTTGTTAACCAAAAGAAGCAAGATGGGGCAATGATTCAAGCTGGTGAAGTTCAAACGAATATTCAATTAACAAATACATATAAGGTTATCATTAAAAGTCCAGTGATTTTGGATCAGGTAAAGGAAAAGTTAAAATTAAATTTAACAGTTCAAGATTTGACTAAAAAAATCGATGTTACCAATGAAAAAGAGTCACAAGTTATTTCTTTGATGGTGCAGGATAAAGACCCAAAGTTGGCACGTGACATTGCAAATACTATAGCGGAAGTTTTTAAGAGTGAAGTGGCAAAAATTATGAGTGTTGATAATGTGACTGTATTATCCAAAGCTGAGGTTATGGACAATGAGTCGCCCATCAAGCCAAAACCAATGCTAAATGTAGCAATTATTTTTGTTGTTAGTTTAATGGCTTCAATTGGGCTTGCATTCTTACTAGAATACTTAGATAACACAGTGAAAAAAGAAGAAGATGTAGAAAGCTTACTTGGTTTACCAGTGTTAGGTATTGTAGCTCGTATGGATGAAGAAACAATGAATATGACATCACACGCTCCATCATCAAGAAAAGTGAGGGGACAAACAATTGGCTCTTAATTTATTTAAAAAGAACAAAAATCATCGTCAACGTCGTCAATTAATTGCTCATCAGCAACCGAAATCACCAATCTCAGAACAATATCGTAATATTCGAACGAATATCGAATTTGCAGCTGTCGATACGAATTTACATTCATTAATGGTTACGTCTGCGAACCCGAGTGAAGGGAAAACAACGACAACAGCGAATATGGCAGTCGTGTTTGCTCAACAAGGAAAGAAAGTATTATTAATTGATGCAGATATGCGTAAACCAGCGATGCATCAAATGTTTCAAGTAGATAACATTTTCGGATTAACGAACGTATTAACACATAGTGAAGGTTTAGAGAAATGTGTACAAAAGACAGCTGTAGATAATTTACACTTTTTAGCTTGTGGTCCGATCCCACCAAATCCGGCAGAATTACTAGGATCAAAATCAATGCAAGAGCTTCTTGCACAAGCATATAGCCTGTACGATTTGGTTGTTTTTGATTTACCACCAATTTTGGCAGTTACTGATGCGCAAATTATGGCAAATGTATGTGATGCTTCAATTCTTGTTGTTCGTAGTGAATCAACAGAGAAAGAAACAGCAGTAAAAGCAAAAGGGTTGTTAGAGTCGGCTAAAGGTAAATTATTAGGCGTTGTCTTGAACGATCGTGAACGTGAACAAGGCTTATATTATTACTATGGTGCTAATTAAAAAGTGAGATATGGCAAGGCTATATCTCCTTTTTTCCCTTGAATATGAGACATGTCTCATATTCAAGGGAAAAAAGATGTTTATATGAGAGGGAGGACGAAAAGAATGATTGATTTACATTGTCACATTTTACACGGTATCGATGACGGTGCACAAACAGTAACTGATAGTTTAGCGATGGCACAACAAGCCGTGGCAGAAGGAATACATACAATTGTTGCCACACCACATCATCAAAATGGAAAATATGTAAATGAGCGTACTTCTATTATTCATCAAGTCAAGCAACTAAATGATGAATTACAACAAAATGACATTCCACTGAAAGTTTTACCCGGGCAAGAGGTCAGGTTATATGGTGATTTATTAGAAGACTACGAATCTGGTAAAATCGTTACTTTAAATGAAACAAATAAATATATTTTGATTGAATTTCCATCTAATCACGTACCTCGTTATGCAGAACAGCTATTTTATGAACTACGTGTAAAAGGAATGATCCCAATTATCGTTCATCCGGAACGTAATGCCGAATTAATTGAGCAGCCAGACAAGTTATATAACCTTGTAAATAAGGGTGCATTAACACAAGTGACGGCAGGCAGCTTACTAGGGAAATTCGGCAAGAAAATTAAAAAGTTTTCATTGCAGCTTGTTGAACATAATTTAACACATATGATCGCATCAGATGCACATAACACAACTTCAAGAGGATTTCACCTAGCAGAAAGCTACAAATTAATTGAAAAGGAATTCGGAATGAACGTTATGACCGACTTAAAAGAAAATCCGTACTTATTAATTAGCGGAAAAGCAATTTATAAAGAAGACCCAGAGCGAATTCGTCGTAAAAAATTGTTTGGTATTTTTTAAATAAAGAACTGGTGATGTCTCCTAACCGTTATCAATGGAGGCACTCGGTCGTGCTGTGGGTAGAAATTTTATTTCATACCTACCTTAGACGCTTGTTGTCGGGAGTATGATGTGAGGCAGGGTTAGATGCCCATAACTTATTTACGACAGAAGCTCTACCTATAGGGTTATCAAGATAAATCTATAGGTAGGTTTTTTGTTATTGATATATATAAATGAATTTAGGAGGATTACAATTGAAAAAAGTGAGAAAAGCTATTATTCCAGCAGCGGGTCTTGGAACGAGGTTTTTACCAGCAACGAAGGCGATGCCAAAAGAAATGTTACCGATCGTTGATAAACCGACAATTCAATACATAGTAGAAGAAGCCATAGAATCGGGAATTGAGGATATTATTATTGTTACTGGAAAAGGAAAACGTGCGATAGAAGATCATTTTGATCATTCCTTTGAATTGGAACAAAACCTTTTAGAAAAAGGAAAGCATGAAATACTTAAAAAAGTACAAGCTTCATCAAAAATTAATATTCACTACATAAGACAAAAAGAGCCGAAAGGACTTGGGCACGCAGTATGGTGTGCAAGGAAGTTCATTGGAAATGAGCCATTTGCGGTATTGCTTGGTGATGATATTGTACAAGCAGAAACACCATGTTTACGTCAATTGATGGATCAATATGAAGAAACACAATCATCTGTTATTGGTGTACAGACGGTACCAGAAAATGAAACTCATCGTTACGGTATCATTGATCCGGTCGAACAAAATGAACGACGTTATCAAGTACGTCAATTTGTGGAAAAGCCAGCTCAAGGAACGGCGCCATCGAATTTAGCAATTATGGGTCGTTACGTATTAACACCAGAAATCTTTATGTTTCTTGAGAATCAACAGACAGGTGCTGGCGGAGAAATTCAATTGACAGATGCAATTCAACGTTTGAACGAGATCCAACGTGTGTTTGCTTATGACTTTGAAGGAATTCGCTATGATGTCGGGGAGAAGTTCGGATTTATTAAGACGACGATTGAGATGGCGTTACAACATGAAGAACTGAAGGATGACTTAGTTAGGTATATGGTTGAGTTGGTTAGCAAAGAAAATATACATGTATAAATGTGAGGAGAGGGAAATTTGAGCTTGGTAAAAGTATCACGTGAAGATGTATTGGAGGAAAAAAATAGAGTTTTAGACACAAAAGAAATAAATGTACGTAAAGGATATTTAGTAACAAAACGTTTTGTTGATATAATTGGTGCATTATGTGGAATAATCTTGTTGTTTCCAATCTTTATTATTGTTACTTTGTTGATAAAATATGAGGATCCGAAGGGAACTGTATTTTTTAAACAAGCTAGGGTTGGTAAAAGTGGTAGAGAATTTTATATGTATAAATTTCGCTCAATGTCTACAGATGCTGAAGAGAAACTAAAAGATCTATTAAAATATAATGAAGTATCTGGTGCAATGTTTAAAATGAAAGATGATCCACGTGTTACCAAAATCGGGAAATTTATACGTAGAACGAGTATAGATGAATTACCACAGTTAATCAATGTACTAATGGGTGATATGAGTCTTGTTGGTCCGAGACCACCATTATTACGTGAAGTAAATGAATATACAGACTATCAAAAGCAAAGATTATTGGTGACACCTGGATGTACAGGATTTTGGCAAGTAAGCGGTAGGAGTAGTTTAGGGTTTGAAGAAATGGTAGAGCTGGACCTAACATATATTCAAAATAGAAATATATTCTTGGATTTTAAAATTATATTTAAGACGTTTAAAGTATTACTTGGTTCGAAAGATGCATATTAAAACATACTTAGATATCAATTTAAAAAGAGGAGTGAATTTTGAACTTATCACATATGAATAAAAAAAAAATGGAAGTTATTATATACTTTTATATACTTTTAATTCTAGGATTTTTGGTAGTTATTTTTTCAGAGAATATATTACCAGATAAATATTTTATTGATTCAAATACAATTAGGGAATATTTTGATATAGCGAATGATTTTAGTTTGAAGTTTTTTGAAGGTTTTTGGAATACAGCTTGGTTATATAAATTAATGTTAATTAACAAATTAGATTCTAGAGTTTTAGAAGGTATTGTGAATTACAGTATATATTATATTTGTTTGATTTTCACAATATTGTTATTGAAGAAGAATATTCCTTTAAAATATGCATTGCTATTATTAGTATGGAATATACCGGCTGCTATTTATTTAGGGCAACTTACTAAAGAAATATTTATTGTACCTATCTTAGTGTTACAGATAGTAGCTTTTCAAAAAAAGAGTCGTTTTTTGATCTTTTTATCTATACTACTCATAATATTTTACGCAATGTTCTTTAGGAATTATTGGTTGATTATTATATGTATGACTATAATGATTTTCCTCGTCCGTATATATTTTATTAAATATAATTTCATAGTAAAAACCTTTATGGTAATAAGCGGGATGCTAGCTATATTTGTAGTGGCAAATTTTGGCGGTATGTATTTGACTGATTCTAGATTTAACGTCAATGAAATATTGGAATCAGAAACAATGATTAATAATCTGTTAATTAACACATCAGTTTTTAGTGATCTTGTCAATTGGTTCATTGCATGGGTATCTATTTTATTCCCACTACCATTACTGGTAAAGGGTGGCTTAACGCAGAAGTGTTTTTTAATTTTAGCAATATATACATTTTATGTATTTATAAAGTGTATAAGGCGATATAATAAGAATTCTAAAGAAACAAAGGATTATTCAGTGGAATGGTCCATAGCTTTTGTGATTAGTTTTTCTATGGTTCAAGGAATTTTCGAACCAGATTATGGTTCAGTCTTAAAACATCAGGTTGTAATGATTCCGATGTATTTCTATGTAATTTTATATTGTCATACATTATTAGATAAACGAAGTAATAAAGATAGTTAAAAGATTTCCTGGTTAAAAGGGAATCTTTTTTTGTTAGGTATTTATAAGTTCTAAACATCTTTATTATATAAGCGTTTAATAAGGAGAATTTTATGAGGAAAATAAAAATTTTGAACGTATTTCCTGCATGTGAATATGGTGGGACAGAAAAAGTTATTGAACAAACAGCAGGATATTTAATAGGTACTGAAAAGTTTGAGGTTGGATTATGTACAGTTGAAGGAAGTAAATTAGAGGAATTTCAAAATATGGGGGTTAGTACTTATATCCTTAAAGAATTTGGTGATAAGTATAGAATTAAACGTACGATAAATGCTGTATACGAAAGTATCAGAGATTTTGACCCAGATGTTATACATACACATTCATTGTATAGTCTTTTAGTGGTGAAAATTTTACAAAAAATAAAAAAAAATAAAATACCTGTAGTTCATACAGGACATGGTGGACCTAGAAAAAATTATGATTTGTATGCAAGTTATTTAGCAAAACTTGCAAATAAATACATTGTTATTTCGAAAAAATCTTATAGTGAATTAAGCAAAAAAAACTCTAACATTGTTTTAATAGAAAATGGAATCGATTTGGTTTCAGAAGAAGAGGTTTTTGAAAAGATAGATAATTCCGAGGGTAAAGATATCTTAAATATGTGTTATATTGGCCGGCTAGCTAAGCAGAAAGGTTTAATAGAATTAATTGATGCGTTGCATTTATTAAAACAAAATAATATTAAATTTAAAATAAAAATCATTGGTAGTGGTGAATTAAGAAATGAAATTGAACAAAGAGTTAATCAATATCAATTAGATAGCAATGTTGATTTCATTCCAGCTAATAAAGCACCATGGAAAAAGGTTAATGATATCCCTATTGTTTTGATGCCTTCTATTTGGGAACCAGGTGGAATTGTGGCTATGGAAGCAATATCTAGAAATCATACCTTGATAGCCACGATGGTTGGTGGACTTAAAGAGCTAGTAGTAGACGCGAAAAATGGATATTTGGTTCCTCCAGGTAATAGTGAAGAAATTGCAAAAGTTTTAATGGGAATTTATAGTGGGGAGAAACAGCATTTAAATATTAATATGGAAGAAAGGAAAAAGTATCTTTTTGCTAATAGAACAGGAAAAAAAATAGAAGGTTTATATTTGGATTTATTAAAGGATAAAGGTGGGATAAAGTGAGAGTTCTTCATATTGGAGAGTATGTTAAGGGTGGAGTAGCTACATATGTTAACAACGTACTTAATACTCAAAAAGAAAATGGAGCAATTGAAAATGTATATTTAGCTCTTAGTGATTATAATTCAGAACAAGAATTTAATATTATTAATGAGAATGTATATAGATATAAATATAAACGTGGTATTCCAGGTATTTTTTTTGGAACACTAAAAATCAGGGGGATTATAAAGGAGATAAATCCAGATATTATCCACCTTCACAGCACTTTTGCTGGCTTAATGGTTAGGTTGCTTTATATATGTAAAAGAAAGAAAGTGAAAATTGTATATTGTCCCCATGGATGGGCCTTTATTATGGATATTAGTAATGCTAAGAAAAAGTTATTTGCGATGATAGAAAAGTTTTTATCCTTAAAAACGGATAAGATAATTAATATATCTGATTATGAATATGAAGAAGCGAAAAAATTTGGTTTAAATGCAAAAAAAATGACAACGATAAAGAGTGGGATAGATTTACACGCTAGTGAATGTAAGGAAAACGATCTCTCTTTAGATAAAGAATTAATAAATCTCTTGTATATTGGTAGATTTGATCGAGCAAAGGGAATAGATATTATATTCGATTTAATGAAGAATCATGACTTGCCCAATATTAAACTATATACTATAGGTGATAGTGTTTTGGCTGATAATGAAATAAATATTCCTCGAAATGTTGTTAGTTTAGGCTGGATAGATAACAGTAATATTGACTCTTATATAAAGAAGTTCGATGCTGTCATTATGCCGTCAAGATGGGAAGGTTTCGGATTAGTAGCATTAGAAGGAATGAAAAATGGTAAAGCAATTATTTGTAGTAATAAAGCAGCACTTCCCGAATTAGTACAAGATGGGGTAAATGGTTATCATATAGATATAGAGTCTGAAGAAGATATGGTTAAGGTGCTCAACTCATTAGATAAAGATGTTTTGGAAGAGATGGGTAGAAATGGGTATAATATTCTTCGTGAAAATTTCACTAGTCAGATGATGAATGAACAAATTATCAACTTATATACTAATTTAATATCAAAGAAGAAATAGGGGAAATATTAGGTTGAAAACTAAAAATTTAAGTAGAATTACGCTAATAGTGATGATTGTAACTTTATGTGGTAAGGCATTAGGCTTTTTTCGTGAGGTTTTAATTGGGAAGTATTTTGGTGCCAGCTATAAGGCAGATGCCTTATTTACAGCGCTATCTATACCTACAATTATTTTTTCCAGTATAGCCTTTGCTTGTGGTACAGCGTTTATACCAGTGTATTCGAAAATTCGGCAGAATAAAGGTGATAGTGAAGGAAATAAATTTACTAATAATCTTTTAAATTTAGTATGTTGCATTAGCTTAATTATTACATTTATATGTTTAATTTTTTCTAAAGAAATAGTTAGTATTTTTTCAATTGGATTTGATAAGAGAACTTTTGATTTAGCAAATGAATTAACTAAGATTATAGCTCCTACCATATTGTTTGTAGGCATAGCAAATATTATGACTAGCTATCTTCAAGCTAATGAACGTTATTTTATTCCAAATATAGTATTAATACCACAGAATCTAGTTATTATTTTTGCTGTTTTATATAGTGCTAGTTTAGATGTACAAGGTGTAGTGTGGGCCTATGTCGCTGGAGCAATTTTACAAGTTATAATGCTATTGGTTGCCATGAAAAAATCGGGATACTCATATAATCTGCATTTTGATATGAGAGAAGAAAATATGAGTGCATTGTATAAATTGTTCGGTCCAATTTTAATTAGTACATCTGTTCAACAGTTAAGTACAATGGTAGATAGATCTTTAGCTTCTACTCTAGAAAAGGGGAGCGTCGCGGTTTTCAATTATGCAAGTACTTTAAATAATTTTGTGTTTGGAATAGTATCTATATCCATCGCAACAATAATTTATCCTATATTATCGAATGCTGTTGCAAAGAAAGATTATACGGTTTTTGGGAAGACATTAAAAACAGCACTTGAATTTGTGAATATTCTAATTATGCCACTAGTAACTATTTTATTAGTATTGAATTTCCAAATAGTAGAAGTAATCTTTGAACGAGGGGCATTTCAATCTAATACTACTAAGCTGACTGCAAGTGTTTTATGCTACTATTGTATAGGTATGTTATTTTTTGGATACAGGGATATATTGAATAGGGTCTTCTTTTCATTACATGACACAAAAACGCCCATGTATAATGGTATATTGACTGTTATTTTAAACATTATTAGTAGTGTTATATTGGTAAAATGGTATGGTTTAGTGGGGATTGCGTTAGCAACAAGTCTCTCGGCTATATTCACTACACTTTTATTAATTTATAGATTAAATCAGACTGAATATAAGTTTCCAATAAGGCATTTTGGAGTGAATTTTATAAAGTGCTTTATATCCTGTGTTGTAATGGCAATGGTATTATATGTTTCATATGAATGTATTGCAGAGTTTAATTACAGCAATCATTTTATTATAAGGTGTTTTAATTTAGTGTTAAGTCTGTTTGTTGGAGCTATTTCTTATATAGTTATGTTGTGGTTACTAAGGATAAATGTAATGAATGCTATAAAGGTAAAGAGAACGGAGTCTTAATTAAATTACTTATAAATAGAAAAAGAGGTAAAGGAATGAAAAGAAAAGTATTATTTTGGTTTTTGGGGATTTTAGGTTTTGTAATTCTTGCAGGAGGAGGATATATATATTATGTATATTCTTCAGTATCAGATACATTAGGGGCTGTCCATAAGCCATTAGATAGAAATAAGTCAGAGAAACGAGCTAATCAAGTAGATATTAGTGATCAAAAACCTATATCCATTTTAATGATGGGAGTTGATGAAAGAGGGGAGGATAAAGGAAGATCAGATTCATTATTGCTATTTACCTTAAATCCACAGAAGAAATCAATGAAAATTCTTAGCATACCACGTGATTCGTATACAGAAATTGTGGGAAAAGGTAAAAAAGATAAAATTAATCATGCATATGCATTTGGTGGAATTAATATGGCAGTAAAAACTGTTGAGAATTTTTTAGACGTACCGGTCGATCATTATATTGAAGTGAATATGGAAGGATTTAGAGACATCGTTGATGCAGTAGGTGGTATTGATGTTAATAATGACATGGACTTTAACTATGGTGGTTTACACTTTGCGAAAGGTCCTATCCACTTGACTGGAGAGACAGCTCTATTGTTTTCACGAATGCGTTATGAAGATACTCGCGGAGACTTCGGCCGTCAAATGCGCCAACGTCAAGTCATCCAAGCTGTAATTAAAAAGGGTGCAAGTGTATCCTCTTTAGCGAGTTACGGTGATGTATTAAAAGCAATTGAGAAAAACGTTAAAACAAGTTTAACGCAAGATCAAATGTTTGATATTCAAAAGAACTATAAAGATTGCTTACAGAACAGTGAAGAAATCCAAATCCCAGGTGACGGCCACAAAGCTGCTGATGGTATTTGGTACTACTACGTTCCAGATGCAGCGAAACAAGATATTACGAATAAATTAAGAGCGCATCTTGAAGTGACTAAGTAATATGTAATAACCCAACTCCTTTGGTAGGAGTTGGGTTTATTTTTGCATGGATTTATATTAATATTATATATTGTGAGATTAATAGATGAGGTGAATCGATGAATAAGAAAGCAGTACTTGTCCTAGTTATTTTTGTATTGTTTGTAGCTTCTGTTGTGAGCGGTAAATTATACTGGAATAAGAAAGTTGCGCGTGCAACGGGACAGACGAGTGAAGTAACGAAAACGAATTCTGAAGTGAAAGATAGCGGAGCAAAGAAAACAGAGAAAAAACAAGATGCGAATTCATCTTTTAATGAAGCATATGCGAAAAATCTACCAGATGAAGTGAAAGAGAAGTTAAAGAAAGCTGCTGAGGATAAAAAGGCAGTAAATCTTGTTATTGTTGGTGATGAAGCTTCTTCATCTGAAAAAGATGCTTGGGCAGCTAAGTTAACGGCTAATTTAGAAACTGCTTACGGTAAAGGGTTATGGAATGTGACAGTAAAGGAATATAAAGGTGAAAGCACAGAAGAGTTAATCGCAAATAAGCGTGATAAAGAGATTGCGAAAGATAATCCAGATGTGATTTTATTCGAACCACCATTTATTACTGACAATGGTAAAACTGGTAATGGAAACTCTGTTGCGAGTACACAGAAATTTGTACAAGCACTTTCTACTAGTGCAAAGGGTGCTACGATTATGATTCAACCACCAAACCCAGTGTATGGTGCGAAGAATTATCCGAAGGCGATTGAGGCGTTAAAGCAATTTGCGACGCAAGATGGTTATACATATGTGGATCATTGGGGAGCGTGGCCTGATGCAGCAACGAAGGCTATCCTACCATATTTAACAGAAGAATTCGGTTTCCCAAGTGCTAAAGGGCATGAAGTTTGGGCACAATATGTAACGGATTATTTCGTTGCTAAGTAATAAAGGTACACAAAAGGTATACGAGCAATCGTATACCTTTTATAATAAGTAAGTGAATAAGAAATCCTAATATATGTAGGAGGAAGACAATGAACTCAATTCTAATCTGCGGCGGAGCTGGTTATATCGGTTCTCACGCTGTGAAAAAATTAGTAGACGAAGGTTTATCTGTAGTAGTAGTAGATAATTTACAAACTGGTCATGAGGATGCAATTACGGAAGGTGCGAAGTTTTATAATGGCGACCTTCGTGATAAAGCATTTTTAAGAGATGTTTTTACACAAGAAAATATTGAGGCGGTTATGCATTTTGCAGCTGATTCTTTAGTTGGAGTTAGTATGGAGAAGCCTCTGCAATATTATAATAACAATGTGTACGGTGCACTTTGCTTATTAGAGGTAATGGATGAGTTTAAGGTGGATAAGTTTATTTTCTCTTCTACTGCGGCGACGTATGGTGAGGTAGATGTGGACCTTATTACTGAGGAAACGATGACAAATCCAACGAATACGTATGGAGAAACGAAGTTAGCAATCGAGAAGATGCTTCATTGGTATAGCCAAGCTTCTAATTTACGTTATAAGATTTTCAGATACTTTAACGTAGCTGGTGCAACTCCAAATGGTATTATTGGGGAAGATCACCGTCCAGAGACGCATTTAATTCCTCTTGTATTACAAGTGGCGTTAGGTCAACGTGAGAAGATTATGATGTTTGGTGATGACTATAATACACCAGATGGTACTTGTATCCGTGATTATATTCATGTTGAAGATTTAGTGGCAGCTCACTTCTTAGGACTTAAAGACCTACAGAACGGTGGAGAAAGTGATTTCTATAACTTAGGAAATGGTAATGGCTTCAGTGTTAAAGAAATCGTTGATGCAGTTCGTGAAGTTACAAATCATGAAATTCCTGCTGAGGTAGCACCGCGTCGTGCGGGAGATCCAGCACGTTTAGTTGCTTCTTCTCAGAAAGCGAAAGAGAAGTTAGGTTGGGATCCTCAGTATGTAAATGTGAAAACAATCATTGAGCATGCTTGGAATTGGCATCAGAAGCAACCTAATGGGTATGATAAATAAAATATAATAAGTGAAAGAGAGGGTATTGTCGTTCAACATATGTTCGACAATACCCTCTCTTTTTTTATAAGATTTTTGCTATACTAAACTGTACTATAATTCCAGATGGAAGGAGGAGAATGATGAAAATACTTGTAGTTGATGATGAATCGAGTATTCGTAATTTGATTCGGATGCAGTTGGAGATGGAAGGGTATGAAGTGCTCACGGCGGCTGATGGAAGAGAAGCTTTAGAGAAATGGAATGATGGGCCGGATGTATTGATTTTGGATGTTATGCTTCCAGATACAGATGGGTATGAGTTGCTTCGTTTGTTCCGTGAGAAGAATAGAGATATTCCAGTACTGATGTTAACTGCGAAGAGTCAGATGAATGATAAATTGCTTGGTCTGCAGCTTGGTGCAGATGATTATGTGACGAAGCCGTTTAATTATGCAGAGCTTATTCTTCGGGTCAAGAATATGACGCGGCGTGTGAAGAAGACAGAGGTAACGGTAAGCCATGAAGTAATTGTGGCGGGGGAGATAAAGATCTGTCCTAAGGAAAGAAAAGTGCATGTTAGTGGACAAGAAATTCAGTTAACGTACCGAGAGTTTAATTTATGTCAGTTATTTGTTTCAAATCCGCAGCGTGTATTTATGAGAGATGAGTTACTTGAGAAAGTATGGGGATTTGAGTATATCGGAAATACGAGAGCGGTTGATATTATGGTGCAAAGACTGCGGAAGAAGCTAGGGAATAGCGGGGAATATATTAAGACAATTTATGGCGTCGGCTATAAACTGGATTGTTAAGTGGTGATGGTATGTCTTTAAAAAGGAACATGGTGTTTGGAATAGTGGGACTGTTAATCCCGATTTTTGTTCTTTTGTACGCAGTTGTTTATATTACATTAGAAAAGAATATGTATCATAACGCGGCAAATTCTTTAGAAAAGTTAAGTGTAGAAGCACAAATTTATACGATGAATTATTTAGAGAAGGAAGCAGAGGTCGAGACGCTCGGTCCGAATTCACTTTTAATTGCTTCGTATTTAGCGAAGCGTATGGATGTCCGTGTACAGATGATTGGGAAGAATGGAGATGTTGTTGCGGATACGCAAAAAGGAGCACTCCTTCATCGGAATATCGATATTGCGAGTTCTTTGAAGGGGAAGAAATCTTATGTTTTTGAAGAGGGAGACCCAGCTCCAATTCTATTGTTTTCAAGCCCAGTTTATTATGGAAACGATGTCATCGGAAGTGTTCGTTTTATAAATGAGTTAACGGGTGAGAAGGAAGTTTTAACAAATGTCGGTTGGACGTTTTTAATGACGTCTCTTTGTCTAGTAGCTGCGGGTATTTTCTTTGCAATTCGTTTGGCAAAGTCTCTGCATAAGCCAATTGATCAGTTAAGGCAAATGGCAAAGCGGCTTGCGAATGGTGATTATAAAAGCAAGATTGAGCTAAATGAATATGTGGAAATTGCTCAGCTTTCAGCATCTTTTAATGCGATGGCTGATGGAATTGAACTGCATATTAAGCAATTGAAAGAGGAGAAAGAGAAGCAGAAAGATTTCTTAGACCGTATTACGCATGAGCTAAAAACGCCGCTAACTGCGATTATTGGCTATGTGGATTTAATTCCGAAGTTGAAGGCGAAGGAAGATGTACAGGAGAGCCTGCGTTATGTAGCTGTAGAGAGTGAGCGTTTATTATCACTTGTAGAGGAATTGCTTAAGTCTTCAAAGTACGGGACGAGTACGTTTGAAGTGTCACCTACAGTTGTGAATATAAAGGAATTAGCAGAAGAAGCAGTTTCAATTGTGAAACCTCGCCTGCAGAAATTTGAGATTGAAGTAATAAATGAGTTAACAGATGTACATGTTGTTGCAGATTTCGATAAGACGAAACAGATCTTCTTAAACGTGCTTGATAATGCGATAAAATATAGCGATGCTACGCAAATTCGTATGAATGTAATTGTAAATGAACGTGAGGCGAAGGTTTTTGTCCATGATGATGGCATTGGTATAGATGAAGGTGTGCTTGCAGAGTGGAATGAATCGCCAGAAGGGAAGGTACTTCCTTCTAGTTACGGGAATGGTTACGGTTTGTATATTTGTCAGGAGATTATGAATAAGCAGGGCGGAAGTATGCGAATTGAGAGTAGTGAAGAGGTTGGTACTACAATATTTATTACATTCTTGCTTCCGAGACGGATGGAAGACATAAAAAACTTGAAAGCGGTTAAATGATACATTTATGAAACAATTATGCGGTATTTTCGAAACAACGTTTTTTTATCTTGGAGGTAGGCAGAAATGAAAAGGCTATCATTTCAAATTCTTATGTTTGTTCTTTGTATAATTGTTTCTATTATTTTGTTTTATGTGATGGAGAAGCAAATATATAATCGGATCACAATAGTGAATGACAAACAAACTGTTTTACAAAGAGTGAATGAATCCCTGCCTACTGAAATGAAGGTTAGGCATGAAAAGTGGGGAGAAATTGTTATAACGGATGAAGTTCGTTTGCATACGATTGTTTCATTCTTTGACCGAATTCAAATAGAACCGAGAGAGGCTAAGAATCAAGAACAAGTATTTACTGGAGAAGTAACGTACTTGAATGGACATAAACGTACTTTTGCAGTAGGTGACTTGTTCCAGTACGGGGCTGATATGTACGGAAAGAATGGTACGGACCCAATGATTTCAGCATTTCAAACGTATTTGTTAAGCCTGTATTACACACCAGAACGTATTAGTGATTTTTTTGCGTCAGCACAGGATGTCATAGTACGCCAAGGTGATGTAGAACGTGCGATGAATCTTACGCACATACTTGATTCGATTCGGTACGCAAAGCAAATTACAGATTACGGAGAAATACAGAAATTATTACAATCACAGAATGAACCAATTGCTTATATTACCGCTTATAAAACAGGGAAGCGTATAAAGAATGAGCGAGAAGATATTCTTACTATTTCTGTGTATCCGTCGTACTTTGTTGTGCAATATCTCGGTGATAATAATGGGAATGTTATGTATATGAAAAGCTCCCTCGCAAATGTATTTGTAAAGGAGAATATGTCATGAGAAAGATAGCCTTTTTCTTCTTTTTGCTAGTAATTGGAGGAGCGATGTCTAGTTGCTCTCGAGATACAACCTCTATTAAATATAATAAAAGTGGTCTCCCTATTTTGGATGATCGTCATCTTGTTGCGTATGTAGCAGCTCGTGAGGAAGTTGGTGAAGCTTTGCTTTCATCATTTTGTAAACCACGCGGCTGTACGTATGAATTTATTCGTCTTTCGACAGAAGAACTTCTTCGGAGGGTAGAAGAGGAAGCAGGTAATCCGAAAGCGGATATTATTATTGGTGGTACGGTAGACGCGCATCAAATGATGAAACAAAAAAATCTATCTATTCCCGTTACGAGCCAGCATGGGAATCGTATTTCAAAAACTGTTAAAGATAAAGATGGTTATTGGTACGGTTATGAAGTGGAGAAACTGGCAATTGCGATCAATAAAGAGCGGTGGAATGAAGAAATAGCACCGCTCGGACTTCCTTATCCATCAAGGTGGAAAGATTTGTTAAATCCGGTATATAAGGGAAAGGTTGTTATGCCAGATCCAAATGTCTCAGGAACAGCATATACGTTTTTTCAATCACTTATTGATACTGTAGGTGAAGAGGAAGCGAAGGAATATGTTAAGAATCTTGCAGGACAAGTTGGTGAAGTAACGGTGAATGGTTACGTACCGGTCGAGCTTGTTGCGAGCGGTGAGTATATGATAGGCATCAATTTCATGGGAGACCAGAGAATGCTTCAAAAACAAGGCTTTCCAATTGTAAGTATTGTACCTGAGCAAACAGGATTATCTGTTAATGCGATTTCGAAACTAAAACGTGCACCGAATGGTATTATTGCGGATTTATTTATTGATTATTGTTTATCAGAAGAAGCGGGTCACATTTTAGAAAAGGTTTCATTTGGCGTACCAACGATGTTTGCGAAGAACGAGAAAGAAATTGAAGGACAGCCGGTTAGAAGAACAAACAAAAATATATCAAATAGCGGAATAATCGAGATATGGAATAGACAGCGTCTCTCTCAGAAGTGAGAAAAGGAGACGAAAGAATATGTTTAAATGGCTTAAGCCAGCACCTGCAATTGAGAGATTGCCGGCGGATATGATCGACCGTGTATATCGATTACTACGTATTCGTGTATTGATGGGAATTTCAGTTGGGTATGCTGCTTATTATTTAGTTCGTAGTAACTTTACGTTATCAAGTACGTATTTAGTACAAGAATATGGATTTAGTACAGCTGAAATTGGACTACTAGGTTCAATCATGGCAATTGTTTATGGATTTAGTAAGTTCTTTATGGGGAATTTATCAGATAAAGCTTTCGCCCAGCGCTTTATCGCGGTTGGTTTATTCTTATCAGGGCTTGTAAATATTTGTTTCGGTTTTGCATCATCCTTTGGAATGATTGTTACATTACTTGTTCTAAATGGTATTGTACAAGGTATGGGAGCACCACCTTGTAGTATCGTTATGACGAAATGGTTCTCGAAGAAAGAACGTGGTACGAAAACAGGTATTTGGAATATTTCACATAACGTTGGCGGAATGCTTGTGCCACCACTTGTCGGAATTGGTGTAGCTATTTTTGGTGAAAATCATTGGCAAGGCGGCGTGTTTATTTTCCCAGCGATTATCGCAATGGTAATTTCAGTTCTTGTTTGGATTAATGCGAAGGATACACCAGAATCAGAAGGTCTTCCTCCAATTGATGAGTATCGTAATGACTATGAAAATCTTGAAAAAGCAGATAATGCTAACAAGATGTCACCAAAAGAAATTTTAATGAAATATGTAGTAAAGAATAAATTTGTTTGGTTCTTATGTATTGCAAATGCATTTGTGTATTTAATTCGCTTCGGTGTTATTAACTGGGTTCCACTTTATTTAACGACAGTTAAAGGTTTTTCAAAAAATGAAGCACATGCGGCATACGCAATCTTTGAAGGTATGGCAATTCCAAGTTCATTAATCGTTGGTCTTTTAAGTGATAAATTATTTAAAGGAAAACGTATGCCATTATGTATCATTAGTATGGTCGGAGTAGTTATTGGTACGTTCGTATATTGGCAAGCAACTAGCATACTTGTTGTAAGTATTGCAGTTTCTATTATCGGTTGTTTAATTTATGTACCACAGTTCTTAATCGGTTTAAGTGCGATGGAATTAGTACCGAAATTTGCAGTAGGTACGACAGTTGGTATGTGTGGTCTGTTCGGTTATGTAGGCGGAAGTCTTGTAGCAAACGCAGCAATCGGTGTTATTGTTGATCGTTCTGGCTGGGACGGTTGCTTCATCTTACTACTAACAGGTGCAATTTTATCAACAATCTTCTTGTTCATCGTTCAACGTGGACATGAGAGGAACGCTCCTAAAGCGGCATAATATTTTGTTCGAAAAGCTATCCAATTATCATGTTGGATGGCTTTTTTATATTAATATAATCTTTCCTTAAATCTATCTTAAAAGACAATATGTCATATTTCTAATCATTGGAATTTTTGTTACAATATAAATGGATGTGTAAAACTTTGTAAAAAGAATGTAATAATATGTAATTTGTTTTCAGAAAGTTTTATACAATTTTTATATTAAACTATTAAGTTATAAAGGGAGCGAGAAAATGATACCAAATACGGTTCGTACTCCAAACAAGAAGAAGAAATGGATTATTATCGGGGTTATTGCACTAATTGTTATTGTAGCAGCAGTTAATATTTTTATTATGCAAGGTAAGAAGAATGGAGCATCAACATCTGCTGATGCTGTAAGTTTTGAGAAGGTAACGGAGCGAAAGCTTAATAATACGAAGTTAATTTCTGGTCAGGTGAAGCCTGGGAATATTGAAAGTTTTTATGCAGATCCAACTAAAGGAAAAGTGAAAGATATTGAGGTAAAAGAAGGACAAGAGGTTGAGAAAGGTGCGAAGTTATTCTCTTATGATAATGAAGAGATTAATTTGCAAATGAAGCAAGCTGAGCTTGATCAGAAGATGGCGAATATGCGTTATGATCAAGGGAAGAAGAAGATTGATTCGCTGAAGAAAGAAATTAAGAAAGCAAAAGATAGCGGAGCTGGGAAAGAAGTGACAGATCCGATGGAAGAGCAAGTAAGTGAGTTAGAGATGGCGCAAAAGACAACGGATCTTGAGAAAGAAAAAGGGAAGTTGCAGAAAGAGGAGTTAAGTAAAAAACAGAAAGAACTTACGGTTTATAGTAATTTTACTGGTGTCGTTCAAAAGTTAGATAAAGATGCGGCGCAAAGTTCATCTCAAGCGTTAGGTGGTCAAGGAAAAGCATTTTTACAAGTGGCTTCTAAAGATCCATTCCAAATTCAAGGGACGTTAACTGAGCTTCAAAAGTCACAAATTCAAAAGGATCAAACATTTACTGTAACTGCGAAAGCAAATAATAAGAAGAAGTGGACAGGTAAGATTACAGAGGTAAGTGAATTCCCAACGAGTGCAGAGATGGCTCAAGCTGGTGGTTTGGGTGAAGCGACTCAAAATATGTCCCAATATACATATAAAGCAAGTCTTGATAGTCAAGATGGTTTATCTCCAGGTTATCACGTTTCTCTGCAAGTAAGTTTAGAGAATAAGACGATGATTGCTGTTCCAACTAAGAGTATTGTAGAAAAAGCTGATGATGCATTTGTTTATGTTGAGGATAAAGGAAAGCTTCGTAAACAAAATGTGAAAAAAGGTTCTACTGATGGAGACTGGACAGAGGTTGTAGAAGGCGTAACAGTGGGGCAAAAGGTGGTTAAAAATCCTTCCGACGATGTGTATGACGGAATGGAAGTGAAAGAGAAATGATTACGTTAAATAATATTGCTAAAACGTATTATCAAGGAAAATTGGCAGTGCCGATTTTGCACGGTATTAGTTTAACGATTCAAAGTGGTGAGTTCGTTTCGATTATGGGACCGTCTGGTTCTGGTAAATCAACGCTTATGAATATTATCGGTTGTTTAGATCGTCCAACAGAAGGCGAATATATGCTGAATGATGTGAATATCTTAACAGCAGACGAGTCAAAGCTTGCTTTAATTCGTAATGAATATATTGGCTTTGTGTTTCAGCACTTTAATTTGCTGCCGCGTCTTTCGGCGGTAGAAAATGTTGAACTTCCGCTCGTATACGGTGGTGTGAAGAAAGCAGAGCGTCGCCAAAGGGCTCTAGAAGCGCTTGGTAAAGTCGGTTTGTCAGATAGGGTTCATCATTTGCCGAATGAATTATCAGGTGGACAGAAGCAGCGTGTAGCGATTGCAAGATCGATTGCGAATAACCCAACGTTCATTATGGCCGATGAGCCAACTGGTGCGCTTGATACGAAGTCTGGTGAGCAAGTTATGGATATTTTCACGAAGCTAAATGCAGAAGGTACGACGATTGTTATGGTTACGCATGAAGAGGAAGTAGCAGCGTATTCTTCCCGTCGCATTGTACTGCGAGATGGGAAAATTACAGAAGATAGAAGGTGTGCGGTATGAGTTTACTAGATAGCATAAAAATTGCCCTATCTTCTATTTTAGCTCATAAACTGCGTTCAGCTCTTACGATGCTCGGTATTATTATCGGTGTTGGTTCTATTATTACTGTCGTTGCAATTGGGCAAGGTGGGGAAGCGATGCTGAAGTCGAAATTCGCAGGTTCTGGTGGTAATAACCTTATGCCAATTCAATTTAAACCAGATATGAATGATGAGTTTGCTATAGGCGGATTTGAAATACCGAAGTTAACAGAAGAGGATATTATGGAAGTAAAACAGGTGAAAAATGTTTCACATGTTATTACGACAAATTCGACAACAGAGATATTGGATGTAAATGATAAAAAAGCAAATCTGAATGTTATTGGTCTTGATAATGAATATTTTGCGGTTAATAAAGTAAAGGTCGTAAAGGGACGTACTTTAGGTGAATCAGATATTTCTCATGCAAATAACGTTGTGATGATTAGTACAAAAACAGAGGAGACGCTATTTAAGGACGTAAACCCAGTTGGACAAATTATTGAGATGAAGGGGCAACCGATGCAAATTATTGGTGTGTATACATCTGATAATGAGTTTATGGGATTTGAAATGGAAGAAGCGTTAATCCCCCTTACATTATGGCCTGTTTTATTCGGAACAGATGATATTCAAAATATCGCAATTCAAGCTAAAAATGTAGACGATTTAGAAGCAGCTGGGAAACAAGCTGTTGATGTATTAAATAGTCGTAAGCCAAGTGAAATTTCAGGTAAATATGAACTGGTGAATTTAAAAGAATTACAAGAAAATGTTTCTAAAGTCACTAGCATCATGACGATGATCATCGGCGGTATTGCGGGTATTTCATTAGTCGTTGGTGGTATCGGCGTTATGAACATTATGCTTGTATCTGTAACGGAGCGTACGCGCGAAATTGGGATACGTAAAGCACTTGGGGCAACACGTAGTAAAATTTTATTACAGTTTTTAATTGAAGCAGTCATGTTAACGCTGCTAGGTGGTTTAATTGGAATTGGTCTTGGATATGGCGGGGCATATATCGTTTCCACATTTGCGAAATGGCCACCACTCGTTTCATGGGAAGTTGTCGTTGGAGGCGTACTGTTCTCTATGACACTCGGTATTATTTTCGGATTAATTCCAGCGAATAAAGCCGCGAAATTAGATCCAATTGAAGCATTACGTTATGAATAATTAATAGTGTAGTAGAACTACACATTACCGTTCTAGTGGGCGGTTCGTAGCCTCATATGAGGCTACGAACCGCCCGTTAGAACGGGTTATATAAATAGAAGGAGGCGTTATAATGGAAGCGAATTTGAATACACAAAAAGTAGGCGGAGAGAAGCCATCATTATTGGGGATGATTACCTCTCCTGGTTTACAGTTTGAGAGAATGAAGACGAGCGAGAAAGTTTGGGGTATGTTCTTCTTAATGGCGCTATTACAAGGGCTGTTAAGTGCTTTTACTACATACGTTACAAATACGTCACCTGAGATGGTGAAAATAAAAAAAGAACTAGGTGAATTTGCAGGACAGAGTTCACTGACATCCGACGTTATTTACGGCATTGTGTCTGGTACTATAGGTGGTATGCTGGCAACATTCGTTGTTGCAGCTATTTATAAAGTGTTTATGATGTTCTATGGGAATGATACCTCTTATAAAAAATTAGTAACGATTATTGTATATGCGAACATTGTTGTTATTATTGGTGGATTTATTAATGGTATTATAGCTTTAATTTTAGGTGTTGCACCAACTGCATATACAAGCTTAGGACCACTATTTGAGGAAGGTTCAGTTGCTTATGGAATAGGGAGTTCGATTGAAGTATTTTATTTATGGAATATCGTTTTAATTTGGTTAGGACTGCAAATTACAGCAGGAGTAAGTAAAGTAAAAGCAGCGATTCCAATTATCGTTTTATTCATCATTAAAGCGTTATTCTTAGCAGCGATTGTTATGTTAATTGCGGCATTCTTACCAAATATGCCAGTATAAATAAGGGGGCGTTATAATGGAAACGAATATTAATACGCAAGATGTAGGGTCTAAAAAGCCATCGTTATTAGGGATGATTACATCTCCAGGTGAACAGTTTGAGAGAATGAAGACTAGTAATGTAGTTTGGGGTGCGTTTTGGATACTTGTTTTACTAGGTGGATTGGTTGGTGGATTTGCTGCTTATGTATATTCTCTGACACCTGAAGCTATTAAGCTTAATAAGGAATTAGGTGTTACTGTTTCAGCTGGAATGACATATGGTATGGGATTCGGTGTAGGTGCTCTTGGTATGGGATTTGGTTTCCTATTGGGAGCTGTGGTGTATAAAGTATTAATGATGTTTATGAGCAATGATACTTCTTATAAAAAATTATTGGCAATTACTGTGTATTCAAGTGTTATTTCGTTACTTGGTTTATTAATCAATACGATTTTGGCATATATTTTAGGTGGATCGGGTCAGGAAATGTACACTGGTTTAGGACCAGTTTTTTCCACAAGTAGTGGTGTTGTAAAAGGTATTGTAAGTAAATTCGAGGTGTTTACAATTTGGGGATACGTAGTTACATGGCTAGGTCTTCAAATTACAGCTGGTTTAACTAAAAAGCAGGCAACAATTATTACTATTGTTTTCTTTGTCTTAGCTCTTGGATTAGGCGCTTTACAAGGAATGTTCCAATAATAGCGGTACTTTAAGTTGCTAGAAAGAAATGCAACAATTATAAAAATAATTGCTGCATTTTTGTTATAAGGAGTAGATGCATATGTTTAAGAAATTATTAGCAAATTTTTTGTTCATGTTAGTTGTATTATTGTTAGCGGTAGAATATATGCCGAATAAGAATCCTTATATATTTGTTGGAGTTATAAGTTGTATTTTAGCTACAGGTCTATATGCAATCGATAGAT
The DNA here is from genome assembly GCF_027710505.1 of Bacillus cereus group sp. TH152-1LC. Lineage (NCBI taxonomy): Bacteria > Bacillati > Bacillota > Bacilli > Caryophanales > Bacillaceae > Bacillus > Bacillus cereus group sp. TH152-1LC. The sequence goes on from NZ_JAQFNK010000016.1 coordinate 43,951, forward strand.
CCCTCAAACGTATAACTGCAGAATAGTATAAATCGAAAATTTATAAACAAGAGGTTCCTTCTCATGTATAGAGGGAATCTTTTTTATTTTTACCCTTATTTCAAATACAACCAGCAAAATTTGAAATTCTGCTTCGTGTAATTTAAAATTTCAGCGGTAGTATTTGAAATTACTCACAGTGAAATCCCTTATTTATTTTTATATTGTGGAGGTACCGGCGGAATAACAAAGAGGTATACCTTTTATAAGTGGGTACTGCGTGAAACCAGCAACTTTTAAAGAGGCGGTTGTTTTGTATGAAGGTATGATTGTGAATCAAATCAAGAAGTTGGGTATTTACCAAGATCATGAAGAGTATTATCAATGTGGTTTAATTGGTCTTTGGTATGCGTATGAAAGATTTGATGCGGAGAAAGGAAGTTTCCCAGCATATGCAGTTGTAACGGTGCGTGGTTATATATTAGAAAGATTGAAGAAAGAATCTACTGTGAAAGAAAGATATGTATGTGTAGGAGAGTATGAGGATATCTTCCATTTTGAAGATATTGAAATGAAAGCGAAGGATTTTATGAGTGTGTTAGATGAAAAGGAGAAGTATATTATTTTTGAACGATTTTTTGTAGGGAAAACGATGGGAGAAATCGCTAGCGAGATGGAAATGACCTATTATCAAGTGAGGTGGGTGTATCGGCAAGCACTTGAGAAAATGCGAAATAGCTTAAGAGGATAAACATTATAAGAAGAATGGAAGGCAAGGCAAGGGATATTACTTTCCATTCTTCTTATTCTGTTAAGGTAGTAAATGTGATAAGAGGTTTTTAAATTGTAGTGAATCTTGCATGTTCATACGTGATAATACGTATCCAGCTTTTAATAATTGCTGTTTTAACTTATGGGGACTGATATGTATTGTTGTAGTAGTGCCATTTGAGAAATGAATGTTAGCTTTTTTACTCTTTTTGAAAAATTCTATGTCATCTATATGGTTATAAAATAGCCATATACAGTTTGGAGAAGAAGGAGATTCTGTCGGGAAAGCACAAATATATTCTCGGTGATTAATCGGAATTGGGACATTTTGTTTAAATTTAAAGTTTGTTTGGACTGCATTACGTCTGCCTTGATAAGTAGAGTGAACATTGGTTAGACAAGATTGCTTGATGAGTTGGAGAGCAGTTTGACAGGAGTAAAGATGGTTCCCGCTACTGTCGATAATTTTGGTGTGATAATAAGGGTGCTTGTAAGGCTCCAGCATCATTGTAGAATTAGAAATAATAATATCATTTTCTTCATTCATAAATTTGATTCCTCCCTTATAAATGATAGTAATACCAAATATAATTATATACGAATTAAGTAAATTGATTGTTAATATTCTGTTTTATATTGTAAATTGTGGTTATTCGTTTACAATCAATAGATGATAGTCTTTCTAATTTGCATCGCTTGTACATATATATGAAAATAGAAAAGAGTAGGCGGTGAGATAGTATGAAGAAAAAGTATATTATTATGGCTCTAGTTGTTGTTCTTCTAGTATATTTAGCAAATAGTAATCCGAGTAAAGGTGAATATACGGACTGGGCAGCAAAGCAGTTTATGAAACGTAATGATGTGAGTAAGAAGCTAGACGAGGTTCAAAAGGAAAATGAAGAGGGTCTCCTTGGCGATTTAGCATCGGCTGGTAAGAAGTTGGCGAAAAAATATGTTGAGCCACAAGTTGGATTATTAATCGAGAATTATACAAAGCGAAATGATTATATTTTCTTCTCAACATATACGACCGAGTTTGATATAGGCGGAGAACACTATAAATATGTTTGCGTCGGTTTTTCAAAAATCTTTATTCCGATTGAAATGCCGAAGAAAAAAGACGAATCTGCAAAATGATGCAGATTCGTCTTTATTCCGATTGAAATGCCGAAGAAAAAAGACGAATCTGCAAAATGATGCAGATTCGTCTTTTTGTTTATAAGGTAATGGGAACTTCAGATACATTCCTTTCTATAAGACGGGCTCCTTTTTTTCGAGTATTATCATTAATTGATGAAAATACAGATGAGGCAAGGATCGTATCCATTACTTGATTTACGACTTGTGCATCGACGGGTGTGATAGGTTGCTCGATAGAAAAAACAACTGTTTTTCCATCTTCTTTCGTGAAAATTAATTCTAGTACTTGCATACGTTATTTCCTCCTTTTTATTTATCCCGTTAGGCAGGGCCGATTGATGTTGCTTTATAATCAGCGGGGGATGAACACCCCACTGATTAAAGTTTCACCTTATAGGTTAGAAAGATCTGATGTGCTAACGAGTTGTATAGCGTGAAGCGGTGATGCTTGTAAAGAAGCGAGAGCACGTGCTACGTTTTGTATTTGCTCTAAGTTTGCGTTTGTTTTAACACGCTTAAATTGTTTGTGCTTAAAGGCTGTTTTTCCGTTCTTATCTAATCCACTGTTTAAGACAAGACGTAAAGTTAAGTCCATTACGATTGTTTCGACTGTCATGTTTATCACCTCCTTTCACTTTATAAATAGGGTGCAAATGTCATGTTTTGGCGTGAAATTTATTCTTTTTTTTGGTACGCTTAAAAGACTAAGAGAGGGGTTTCGGAAGAATGAATCGTAAATGGTTATTTTGGATTCCAGTTTTACTATGGATGGGGTTGATTTTCTATTCCTCGGCACAACCATATAAAAACCAGGATATGCGTTCGGATATTGAACAATGTGTAAATGTTGAGTTTGTGAAAGAGCATTTCTCATGGGTATCTATCGATTATGGCGGTGGTACACCTGTTAGCATTGCAAATAAAGGTGTAGGCGGATTTATTGAGTTTTTCCTTCGTAAAGGTGCTCATTTTATGGTGTTCTTTATGCTTGGTTCATTGACGTATTATGCTTTTCATCGATCGGGTTATTCGAGAAAAAGGTGCTTTATATACGCTCTTCTTTTCGTTGCGGGATATGCAACATTTGATGAAATTCATCAATGGACTACGGGAGATCGTACACCGATGTGGCAAGATTCATTACTGGATACGTGCGGCGGATTAACAGGGATTCTAATAAGTAATTGGTTTTGGAATAGAAAAAGGAGCTAATCTTTTGAGATTAGCTCCTTTTGTTTATACACCAAGTAAGTCTTTTAGCTCGTCTGTAGATAGTTCGGTCATCCAACTATCGCTTGTAATGACGGCGTTGTTTAGTGATTGTTTTCTTTCTAACATTTCATCAATTTTTTCTTCGAGTGTCCCCGTTGTAATCAGTTTATGAACGTGAACGAAGCGTTTTTGACCAATACGATATGCGCGGTCTGTTGCTTGGTTTTCTACAGCTGGATTCCACCAACGGTCGTAGTGAATGACATGGTTGGCAGCGGTTAAGTTTAAGCCAGTTCCACCTGCTTTTAACGATAAGATGAAAATGTCATACGTTCCGTTTTGGAACTGCTCGATCATTTTGTCACGTTCCTTCTTCGGTACACTACCGTTTAAGAAGAGGACGCGCTGACCGAAATGTTCTTCTAACACATTTTTTAGCATGTTCCCCATACCGATGTATTGTGTGAAGATTAAACAACTTTCATTTTGATCTTTTATATTTTCAATGAGTTCCATTAGCGTGCTCGTTTTCATGGAACGTTCGATGATGTCTTTTGGTTCTGTTTCTTTTAAATAAAGAGCAGGGTGATTACAAATTTGTTTGAGCTTGTTTAGCATTAGTAATATAAATCCGCGTCTTTCAATCCCACTTAATCCTTCAACATTTTGCAATGTATCTTGAACAAGTTGTTCATATAAGGAAGCTTGTTCACCAGTAAGTGGGCAGTAAGCTTTCTGTTCTTGTTTATCTGGTAAGTTTAATGCGACGGTTTGATCTTTCTTCGTTCGGCGCAGTAAAAATGGTGAGATAAAACGTTGAACTTGTTGGATTTTTCCTTCGTCACGGTCTTTTTCAATCGGTGAGACGAAGCGGCGCTGGAATTGTCCTAAGCTGCCGAGATACCCATGATTGATGAAGTCGAAAATAGACCAAAGTTCGGCAAGTCGGTTTTCCATAGGTGTACCGGTTAAAGCGATTTTGTGATTTGCTGGCAAGTTTCGTACTGCTTTCGACTGTTTCGTATGTGGGTTTTTAATATTTTGCGCTTCATCCAAAATAACAGCATCCCAGCATAACGTACTAAGTTCTTCTTCATCAAGCTGAGCCAATGCGTAAGATGTTAATACAACATCTGCTGATTGAAGGAAGTCTTTAAATGATTCGCCTTTCGCTCGGTTACTTCCATAATGTAACTGAACACGTAAATTTGGCGCGAAACGCTCAAATTCTTTTTGCCAATTTCCAAGAACAGATGTCGGTGCCACGATTAAGGCAGGTCCTGTTTGGAGATTGTTTTCTTTTATATATAGTAAGTAAGTGATCGTTTGAATACTTTTTCCAAGTCCCATGTCGTCAGCTAATAATGCGCCGAATCCAAGCTTTCTTAAATATAATAACCACTCAATGCCGTGTTGTTGATATGGACGGAGTGTTGCGTTTAGTGCAGAAGGAACATCTACTTTTGGAATATCTCCAATGTGCAATAGTTTTTGGAATAGCTCTTCATAATATCCATCTAGTTTGATTTCAATATCGGTAAATGGACTATCTTCTTCTACAATTTCTGCCTCAGCAGTGTTTGATAAATGTTGCTGAAGGACATCTTTCATTTCGAGTCCATATTTATCGGCACGGTTCATGAGCTTTCGCACTTCTTCAATAAAGGCTGGGTCCAGTCTCATCCATTGACCATTTATATTGAATAATCGTTTGTTTTGCTCAACGAGCTCGAAAAATTCGCTTTCTGATAAATCAATGCCGTTCGTTGAAATGCGCCAGTCAAAATTAACGAGCGTATTCATACCGAAGAAAGATTGCGTTTGCGTAGCGTTTTGCTTCAGTTGTACACGTAATTTTGGTTTTGTTGCTTTTAAATTTTGCCACCATGATGGTAATAAAATCGTAATACCTGCAGCGAGTAATTCGTTACTTGCTTCTGTTAAGAAGTTCCATGCTTCCGTTTCAAAGAGCTCACTTCGGAATGTCTCGTCTTCTTTTAACCACGGTACGAGCTTACTGAAGCCTTCTTGTGTTTCAAGAATACGCTCTTCATAATCGTGCCATCGTTTTGGTAAAGAATCGATACTTTCATATACATATATGCGATGTGCCCCGCGCTTTGGTGTAACAATTGTTTCAAGCTTCCACATTTCAAATTCTTCTTGTGGCTCTTGTAGCCGTAGTCCGATTGTAAAGGGAAGGTCGTCTTCAATGTAACCAATTTTTCGAAGCCAATCTTCTTCATGTAGTGCTGCATCCAATTGTCTTTTCGTAAAGTCGTAATGTTCATAAAGTCTCTTGGCATCTTCCCATCCGTCGTTCGAACGGTTATCTTGTAATATGCTTTCATTTACCGCAGTCGAGAAAAGAGATGCCAATGTGTCATCTTCGATTGGGGTATTTTGAACTTTCCAAGATGGTTGCTGAGACCAACGCTCCATATCAGGTACGAAATTACCGCTGATGAAGGCATCCCATAATTCGTTCGCATCTTCTGTAAGTGCTGTAATAGGGCCGTTCATTTGAATATGGGCAAAGGAGTTCATCGGTTTATTAGCGATGTATTCAAATGCTTGTGCGCTTGTTAGCATAACACCTTGTTTTCCTTCAAAGGTTGCTTCTTTTAGAAACGTGCCGTAGAAGGAAGTGGAGTGCCATGTAAATGCATTTCGTTTCCAAATTGTTACGGATAAGGGAGTACCGCTGTCATCTTCTCCCCAAAGGAACCAACCTTGACTAACGTGCTGGAGCCTAATTGTTACTTCAGTTTGATTGATCATCGATTAATTTTCCTTTCCGTAATTCCTCTTGTAGTGCACGCAGACGTGAATGTAAGTTTGCGATGTGAATAATGAAAGCATCCCATTCATCAGTGCGCTTCAATCGTTTATATAATGTACGTAATTTCTTTAAGTAACGAACTGCACGTCTATATGATTTACGATTTCGCTCTTCAATGGCCTCGGTAGCAGCAAGGTGATAAAGAGGAAGGGCCGCTTCTGGATCTTCTTTTTCAATATCTTTCAGAGGCTCTTTCAAAAGTTCAATGGCTTCAAATCCATGTAAGAGCTGAAGTTCTGCCCATGTACGATATTGCTTTTTCGCGAGTACGTATTGCTCATAGTTTGCGAAACTATATGGTAATAGCTCTTGCAAAATCATTTCGAGTCCGGCTTGTTCATTTGTATGAGTTGCATACGTTTCATACATGATGACAAATAAGCGAACGATATCTTTTATGAAAATTGTATTTTCGTGCTCATGTATCGTTTTCTTCACTTGCTTATACGTAAAGGAAAGCCAGTTTTTTGCACGATCCCACCGCATTGCATTTAATAGCTCTTCTAACCAATAGAAGTACAGGCTGACAACAGAAGCAGGCTGTTTCTTGAGTAAGTTCATTGCTAATAGGTCTTCGTCATTTAAAAAGAGTAGATGAGAAGATGCTAATGCTTTGGAAAGTGGATTGATTTTCGTATTGATTCGCTTTTCTTCTTCCTGCAGTTGCTCTTTCTTGTGTAAGAGTTCACTCCATATGTGACGATAAATAAAAAATCTCTCTTGCGTATAGGCGTCGGTGGAGAAGAATACTTCGTGAACGAGACGAGCTGTTTCGTGCAAAATTGCGTCAGACTCTGGAGGAATCGCTTCTGATTGTAAGTCCCGAACGATGGATTCCACTTTATCTACAAATAAGCGAACGACGTTAACAGGCTGGTGATAAGAATACGTTTTATTTGCTTCGAAGTCCTGAATCTCTTCTAGTAATTTTTGAAAGCAATAAAGCGCTGCATGTAGCCTGAACAACTCATGTATCGCAACAATGCGCGGAGCTTTCCGCTCGAGTTTCGTATAGAAGTCCGTAAAAATACTCATAAGAAAATACATTTGTTTATAAGTAAGCCGAGCTTGTTCTTTTTTAAATGATTCATATTCGTTATCAAAATATGAGTGCCAACTTTTATAATCCGTTTCTTCAAAAGCTGATGATTGCAACACTTGTCTTGCAGTTCGAATAGGAGGAAGGGAAGGTTTCGTATTATTTTTAAATAAAGTTAATACATCTCCTACTTGCCCGAAACTCGACGCTGCAGATAATAACACAGCGAGCATATGCTCACATTGTGTTGGTGCAAAGCAATCACAATAGCTTTCAGCGACGTTACGAATTGGGATATGGACGCTATATACGCTGCCTTCAGCATCTACAGTTCCTGATAGTGTATAACCATCAAAGTCAACGTTGTAGACAACGCCACTACGATATAGGTGCCGAGCTGTAGCGACATGTTCCTGATCAGCTGTTTGCTGTGGATCTAGTCCTTGAACGAACTCATTCGCAATCATCATAATTTCATCTTTTGTAATTGAGTGTTGCAGCATAATATTCCTCCGTACACATATTTCTTTCCTTTACCATTATAAACAAAAAATGCTCAAAACAGAAAAAATGAAATTTGGATTACATAAATTGAAAATCATGGTAATATATATAATGTTAATTTTGTATATTACTATATATTTATAGGAGGAGAAATAATTTGTCAGATTTACAAGCGAAGTTTGGTAGCGGTATGAACAAATTGCAAGAGGGAATCGAGCAAGGAAAGATGAAATTGCAAGTAGCTCAGGAGGTTGCGCAATTAAAGAAAATTACGCAAGAGAAACTACAAGCGAAAACTGAAATTTTGCTTGAACTTGGTCAAACGGCATATATGCAACTCCGTAATGATGAAGTCCGAGTAGATGTGTTAAAAAATATTATAGAACCAGTACAAGAGCTGGATGTTGCTATTTATAACACGCGTAAGCAAATTGCTAATCTACAGAATCAAGGGCAGAAAGGGCAGTGTAGCTGTGGCGGCCCATTATCATTAAATGATAAATTTTGTGGACAGTGCGGAAAAGAAAATGAGTTACTCCTTCAATCAAAAAATGCTGAAAATGGATCATGTACTTCATGTGGTGAACAAATTGCAACAGAGGCTACATTCTGTCCAGTTTGTGGTATGAAGCAAAGTAAGGAGTGAGGAACATGTATTGTAAAACTTGTGGTTTAGAACAGTCGGATGTAGCGAATTATTGTACGCATGATGGATCAAGTACAGGTAGTGTAGAAAGTGAAGTTACGTTAGCGCCGAAAGACTCAAGGTATTGCCGAACTTGTGGAGTGGAAAGTAAAGGAACTGCTACGTATTGTGAGAAATGCGGGGATTCCTTATTTGGTATTATGAAAAAAGAAATGAAAACGAGATTACCAGACGAAGATTTACAATTACATGTAAGTTCATCTGGAAGCAGTTTAAAAAAAGGTTTACTTGGTGGTGGGCTTGCAATTGTATGTATGTTTATCGCCGGTTGGATTGGTAGCTTAATTGTCGATGCGGCGATTAACGACCTAGTGAGAACGATGTTTACAAATATGAACGGTATGCTGAATATGGCTACAGTTGATCAATCTTTCATCGGCATAGCACCATTAATTTTAATGTATCATTTAATAGGCCTTGAAGTTAGTGGGAGTGGGGCATACACGATGTCATTTATCCTTCATTTCCCATTGTTTATCTTGTTAATTATTCCGGCACTTATATTAGGTGGAATTGGATTCTTTGTAGAGAGAAGTGCCCCTTCTGCTGTTTGGCGTGAGAAGGTAATAACATCAAGTACCATAGGTATTGTATATGGGATTTTCTTGTGTATTGTAAGCTTTATTGCAAGTTCTTCTACGACAATTTCTCAATTCTATCAATCGATGACAATCGATGTTGGTTATTCTCATGTTGTTAGTTTATTGTATGGCATTATATTTGGTTTATTATTTACCTTTATTGGTATGTGCATTAAAGCAGGGCCACACCGTCTATTATCTTCTATTAGTCGAAGTGTTCCTTATGCAACATCCATTTATTATAGTGTAGTAACTGTATTAAAAGGATTGCTTATTACATTTGGTATTATACTTATTACAATTTTATTTAGCAGTTCAAAGTCAATGGGACCAATTGATTTTCCTGAGAAAACATATAAAACATTAATTTCATTAGAAGCAACACCATACATGTGGAATATGGCTCACTTTGCTCCAACAGCAATTGAATGGGGAGATATGGATAAAGAAATGAGAAGATATTCAATAGAAAAAGGTCCATTGCATTTATCTTATATGTCAGGAATATCAATAAATGGTACGTCATTAAAAGATCTGGAAGTTGCTAATGGAGCGAATCTTAAACGAGTAAAAGAAATTGATGACTTCAATTCCTATATGCACTGGTGGGGATTATTAATTTTATTACCATGTATTTTACTATTTAGAGCTGGAATGAAACTGGCTCAATATCCGATGAAAAATATGTACGTAACTATTGCTGTGTTTAGTGCGGTTTATACTGTGATGATGCTTTGTGTAAATGGGTTGGCCAAAATTCATATTGAGGCTTCGGGAAGTAAAGAAGTTATGAAGGAATTTGCGGGGATTTCCGGACCATTATTCTCTATTCAAAGTAGCACGATGTATTTAATAGTAGGGAGTTTTCTTCTTTCTTACGCATTAACATTCGCGGGTATGAAGTTAGTAAAAAAATAAGGGGGAGAGCCATTTGAAGTTTTGTGGGAAATGTAATAAACAAGTTGCAGGTCATTTGAACTTTTGTCCGGAGTGTGGAAGTAAGGTAGAAGTCATTGCTGATCAAACAGCTTCTTCTCGTTCGGAAGTACAACGAGATATAAAGCCAGTGAAAAGTAAGAAAAATATAGTGTTACTTATAGGATTTGTGGTTATCTTTGCTATATTGTTTGGCGCGTATAAATTTGGTGCAAGCAAATTTTCAAAAGAAAAACAGGTCAATGTTATGATTGAAGCATTCCAAAAGAAAGATGCGAATGCAATTGATGAGTTTGTAAAAGTAGATGATCCGAGCTTGAAAATTAAAGCTGAAGATATTAAGGGGTACATCCGTTATTTAAAAGAAAACCCTTCTTATAATAAAGAACTGCTATCTTATTTACAAAGAGAGACAGTGGATCAAAAACTAGCAAGCGATAAACCATCATTTAAAGATGGTCAAATTATAGAAGACGGGAAAGAATGGTTCTTATATCCGAAGTATAAATTTAATATGAAATCTTATTATATGAATGTAAGCACGACTGCGAAGACTGCTGAAATTTATGTGAATGATAAGAAAGAGATAGAGTTATCAAATGAGAAAACTTCAAAAGAAGTTGGTCCATATTTCCCTGGTTCTTACGTTGTAAAGGCAAAAGCGAAGATGGAACTAACTGATTTAGAAACAGAAAAAGAAGTGGACTTGGCAGATGAAAAAGATGCGAAGGTGGATGTTAAATTATCACTAGAAGGAAATTATGTAACGATTTCTTCTGATGAAAATGATGCAAATGTATTTGTAAATGGTAAGAAGCGCGGGAAGTTGAGCCGCGGAAGTTATAAACTTGGTCCTGTCCCGACAGATGAAACAGTAGAGGTGCATTTAGAAAAAAACGCTGAATACGGTGTAATTAAATCTGAAAGTATGAAAGTGGGAGAACAAAGTACATATTACTTAAAATTCCCGAAAGAAGCTTCTAGTTCGGCAGTTGGTGATTTTGTACGAAATCATATTTATGATAATGTACGTGCGATTTCACTAAATGATTTTAGTCTAATTGAAAATAATTATGATAAGAGCGGGAAATCGTACAAGGAAGACCGTGATTACATACAGTATCTACACAAAAAAGGAATTACAGAAGACTTATTAACGATGGATGTTCGTAATATAGAGCGTCAAAGTGCTACGAAATATAAAGTAACGACATACGAAGAGTACCATATTCGTTACGGTGATGGGTCTGTAAAGTTCAAAAGCTTTAATAATGACCATATCGTTACTGTTAATGGAAATGGAAAGATACTGTACCATTCTCTTGGAGCGAATAATACGCTTAAGTCAGAGGAAGTATCTGGTCCGACTCGCTAATAAAGAAGAGAGGTTGTTCAATATTGTTGAACAGCCTCTTTTTTTGTGAATCTTTGCTAGTAAATCGATATTTCGTGTCGAACCGTTGATATATTTTTCTCTACTCGTGTTCACGAAGGGAAAATAAAAGGATATCACTTAGCCGAAAAAATCAGCTAGGTGGTATCCTTTTTTACAATTATGAGCGCGTTTCCTTTACTATCGCTTGTACATATGGATCATGTAATATTTGTTCTATGATTGGTAACATGTTTTGTTCGAATGGAATGTCGATAGGAAATGGCTTTTGTGAGCCGGGTTTGATTCCATATTGGACAATTTTGTAATGTGTATTTTCTTCAGAGCTGAGCACAATTAATTTATATCGATTGTCATCACCAGCGAGTGAAAAGTCAATGGAAGTAGCGTCGTATGTTACTTCATCCTTATATATATACGGTTTTGGTGTACCGATCCAGTCTACTTTTGCTTGTACATTCATGGACATAACCTCCTTATAGCTATTATAAAAAAATAAAAGCCAGCTCTCAACAAAGAGAACCGGCTTTAGCAGTCATTGGTTATTTTAAAATTTTCACTTTAACAGTTTTGCGTCCCCATTTTTGAGCAGCACTATCTGATCCAAGTAAGATGTCGATACGGTTACCTTTAATTGCACCACCAGTATCTCCAGCGATAGCTTCTCCGTAACCTTCAACCCATACTTTAGATCCTAATGGGATTACTTTTGGATCAACAGCGATCATTTTCATGTTTGGGTTCGCTGTTAAGTCATGACCCATTGCAGTTAATACACGGCCGCCGTATGTGCCACCGTTTTCACTTGGGTGAGCTGTATATGCTGTAGCTACAACTGTTAACTCACGACCACCAGAAGGTGTGCTAGTTTCAGCAGCTTTCACAGCAGGCTTAGCAGCTGGTTTTGCTTGTGCTGCAGGTGCTTGCGCTTTAGCTGGTGCTACAGTTTTAGCAGGAGCAGGTTGTTCTTGTTTCTCAATAACAGGTGCTGTACCTGTTAAGAAAGGAACGTGAACATAAGCTGTTTTCCCGTTATATTCAAATTGTAACCACTCATTTTGTACTTGGTTCGTTGTTTCGATCATATCGTCTTTCTTAAGCGTCCCAAGAATTTCTGAGTTTGTGTTCGCTTCAGCACGTACGTTTAATACGTTAGCTGTTACGTAGTAGATGCTTTTTGTAAATTCTGTACTTACGAATGCGTCTTTACCATCTAAAGTGATTTTTGACCATCCGTTCTCTGTATTTTGAACATCTATTTTATTACCGTTTAGTAATTTACCGACAACTTTTGATTCCGTAGTAGGGTTTTCGCGTACATTCAGTACGTCTGTTGTTACAACAGTTTCTGCATTAGCAGATGATGTGAAAATCCCAAGACCAAAAACTGCTGCTGTTGCTATTCCAATTAATTTTTTCATGATAGCCTCCATTGCGTTTGTTTTCGTGTCCTCATTATAGCAACAGATTTTTTCGGATTTCGGGAAAACACACAATTACAAACCATTCGTAATCAGTCGTTAACATCCTGTAATATAACAAAAAATATAGGAAAGCGTTTTTCATTCCATATGATTATTAGGTTTCTACTTATATTCAAAATATTTAATGCAACATATTGTTTTCGGCGTAAATAAAAATGTTACAGGAGTGTTACATGATGTTTACTAAACGATTACATTCCTTGAGTATTTTACCGTTTTATGGGTAATATAGTTATATAAACATAAACATTTTGTTTGTGAAACTATAAACACGTGCTATATACTAGCAAAAAAACCGCATAATTGTTACAAACAGAAAGGGTTGCAAGGAAGAAAAATGCCCTTTTTTACATCTGTAACACATCCTTTTTTGGGAAAACACATTCCCATCCGCATTTTTCTCGCACAATTTGACAGCAGTATTTCGATCTTGTAGCTCTTGCAGAGTAAAAAGATTATACGGAAGGTAAGGCTGTCCATAAGAATTCGAATTGGTGAAGGTGAAAGTAAGAAAATCACCGCAAAAATCATAGTTTTCTATCCGATTTTACATATCGGAATTGATGTTATTTACAAAAGTGAAACCTACGAAGGGGGATTTGATGAGGAAACTGACAAAAACATTCATCGTATCATTAACATTATGTATTGCATTTACAATTTGGGGGATTATTCCCGAATCTATTATTGGAAAAGGTAGCTTAGGAAATGTAACAACCGCAATTCAAACTGCATTAGTTAGTAAGTTTGGATGGTTCTATATTATTTCTGTTTCTATTATATTAGGTGTGTCTATCTTTTTAATTGTTTCGAAATACGGTTCTATTCGTTTAGGTAAAGATGATGATGAACCTGATTATAGTTATATGACATGGTTTGCTATGCTATTTAGCGCTGGTATGGGTATCGGCTTAGTTTTCTGGGGCGTTGCCGAGCCGTTAAACCATTTGTACGCACCTCCATTTGGAGAAGGTGCAACTGAGGAAAGTGCGCGTCTTGCACTACGTTTTTCATTTTTCCATTGGGGATTACATCCGTGGGGACTATATGCATTTGTAGCGCTGTGTATTGCTTACTTTACTTTTAGAAAAGGAAAAGCAAGTACGATTAGTGCGACAGTAGGTCCGTTATTTAAAGGCGGGGAACATGGGCGTATTGCTCATTCATTTGATGTGTTAGCTGTTTTCGCAACTGTGTTTGGTGTTGCGACGTCATTAGGTCTTGGTGCAAAACAAATTGCAGGTGGTGTTAGTTATTTAACATCTATCCCGAATTCATTAACGACGCAGTTAGTTATTATTGCAATCGTAACCGTGTTATTTATGTTATCTGCGCAAACAGGCCTTGATAAAGGAATTAAATATTTAAGTAATACGAACATTATTTTTGCGTTTGCACTTATGATTATTGTATTATTTGCGGGTCCAACAAACTTTATTATGAATTACTTCACTTCAACAATCGGTTCTTATATTCAGGAGTTGCCAAGTATGAGCTTCCGTTTAAGTCCATTAGATGAAGGAGGAAATCAATGGATTCAGTCATGGACAATTTTCTATTGGGCATGGTGGATTGCATGGTCACCATTCGTAGGTACGTTTATTGCACGTGTTTCACGAGGACGTACCATTCGTGAGTTTGTTATCGGTGTGTTACTCGTACCGACCGTAATTGGTGCGCTTTGGTTCTCTGTTTTCGGTGGAACTGGTATTCATATGGAGCTGTTCGGTGATGCTCATATCTTCGACAAAGTGAAAGAGATGGGAACAGAAGTAGGGTTGTTCGCTATGTTTGATCAGATGGGAAGCTACGGATCAGCGTTATCAATATTAGGTATTCTACTTATTGCAACATTCTTTATTACATCAGCAGACTCTGCGACATTCGTTCTAGGGATGTTAACGACACATGGTAGTTTAAATCCACCAAACCGCATTAAGATGGTTTGGGGTATCGTTTTAGCGTCGATAGCTTCTACCTTATTATATGTTGGTGGATTAGAAGCTCTGCAAACGGCAGCTATCATAGCAGCATTCCCATTCGTCTTCGTTATTTTCTTTATGATGGCAGCATTATTTAAAGAGTTACAAAAAGAAGGGCGTATGAAGCATCATAAATAATAGAAGGAAAAAGAGCTGATTATATATCAGCTCTTTTTTATATAGAAGGAACTATAACAGCAAGGCAGGGAAATAAAATACTTTACTATATAAGTAGTATGCCTTTTATATAAAGAAAAATCGGTGCATTTCGACAAATTCCGATAATTTGTAAATTCTATTCGTATTTTTGACAAAAAATTGTCGGAAATGTGTTGTCACGTTTATGTATATGTGCTATATTATTTCCTGTAAGCGATTTCAAATAGTTTTAAAGCGCATTCAAGGGGGACATCAAGAATAATGAAACGTTACGAAAGAAAGTGGAAGCATATTTGTTTGAAACGTGTGGCACATCGTAGTGTCCAAGAAAGCACGGAACCTAAGACTGAAACGCGCAGAGAACAGCAAGAGAAGCAATTGGTTCTACAAAAATAGCAATCACTTTTTCGTATATAAATGAAGGTCAATCGTTCGTTGGGGGATGGACGTGAAATTACTTTCAGCTAAGGGGTATTGTCTGATATATAATTTATACGGCAATAAATAAGCACAGAGCATACGGCGCTCTGTGCTTATTTTTATTATTTATCTTTTTTGAATCGAACTGTTTTATCCCAGCCAATGACTTGTTTTTTGCTCTTTGCACGTAAGTATAAAATTAAGCTACGAATAAATAAGTACGTAAAGAGTTGTGCGTACGTAAAGTACATGATAACACTAATAAAAATATTAGTTGGTGTAAAGGTTCGTTCTACACTCTGGGCACTAAATAATTGAGAAACATATGTAATATATGCGACATACCACATAAATAGTAGCGGAATGCTATATTGAATTTGGAATATCCCGAGTAACCCAATTACAAACCAAACGTTCGAAATGATTAAGAATAGCCAAAATACAACATACACTAAAACTTGTTGTAAGGAATGGACGAGAAGTTTTCCTTTAAAGAAACTTAAGGAAGAAAACATTTTTTCTAAAATATACAAGTTCCCTTGGAGCCAACGTGTACGCTGTTTAATAAGGATTTTTAAATGCTCAGGTTCTTGTTCCCATGTAATCGATTCTGGAACGATTGGCAGGAGATAGCCTTTTTGTGTAATTCGTAATGTTAACTCAGCGTCTTCTGCAATTGCATACGGGTCATAACCGCCAAGCTCTTCTAATGCAGAGCGGCGAAGAAGCATGTTTGTTCCTGTTAGTGAACCTGTTTGGAATAGTAACCAGCGTCCGGATTGCATAAGGAGCTGGAAGATTTGAAATTCCAACGAAATCATTCGTGTTAGCCAGTTTCTATTTTCATTTACAGTACGAACGTGACCAACAGCTCCAACAGCATCCTCGGTTGTTTCAGCGTGTTCTACAAGCATTCGCAGTGCATGTGGTTCAGGCTGGTTATCTGCATCATACACACAGAAGTATTCACCATCTGAAATACTAAGACCATAGTTTAATACACGTGATTTCCCTTTTGGCTCACCTGCTGGAACACGAATGTGACGAATATGAGCATAAGCCTTATCGAAATCGTCACCAATTTCAGGTGTCTCATCTTGAGAGTTATCGTTTAATAAATAAACAGTTAGTTTGCCTGGATATTCGATCCTCGCCATCGCCTCTAAAGTATCTTTAATAACGACGCCTTCATTGTGGGCAGGTATTAAAATATCGACGCTTGGATACTGTTCTAGCGTACGATCTTTTCGTTTACTATTTCGGTGAATTAAGCCTGCGAGTGTTAAGAAAGAATAATAAACAAGTAAGGCAGAGAATAGAAAGGCTGTAAAGATAAGTATATACTTAATCGAAAATGTGATGCTAATCCAAAAAACGAGTACGCAAAACAGAAGGAATAAAAGCAGTATAACGAGTGTCATCATAATAACGTCTGTCCTTTGTTCCCGATTTGCTCGCGTGAAATTTTTATATCTTGGATCGCTTCAGCAGCAAGCCATTGCTCCATTTTTGGCTTTAGACGGTTCATTACAATGTCAGCACCGGCTTCATTTGTGTTTTGTAATAAAATAACGAGCTTATTATTATCGTATTCAGCAGCAAGGTCAAAGTCATCTCTTATTGTTTCAACTAATAATGAAGCTACACGGTCCATAACACTTTCCTTCGTATATTTACTAAAGGAATTGAAATCAAAGTAAATAATAACGCCTGTTTCATTACGACGATTCATTGCGGTGATTAATAATGCTTGTCGTCTTTCGAATTCTTGTCTTGTTAATAATTTTGATTCTCCAATGTATTGTTCTAACGTCCTCACACGTTCGGTTAATTCTTTATTTTCATGAATAACCTTCTTTAATAAATGAGTTGAGATATATACGATGAAGAAGTTTGCTGCCATTAGGAAGTGAGTAATAATGTATTCCCATTGTTCTGATGTACTCCATAAGTAAAGCCAAGCTTGGTAGAACAGATAGAATACCGAAGTAATGGTTCCTAATATGAAGAGAACAAATGCGGTTTTATCAGTCAATAATAGAAATAGTACATTAACAATTACATATATAATTGTGAAAATGAGAGCATGCTCATATTGCGTTACATGTACAGTTGTAAAATAAAATAAAATTTGTAAAATCCACATAGAGAGGACTTTATAGAAGTTATCTTTCACAAAACTTTCCTCCTTAAAGATAATTCATGCAAGGATACTTGTAGTATGCGCAATTATTAAGAAATAGACCGGATGACTAGGTTATTTTTACAGAGCAACTATAAGTAGTATCCCTCTTTTGCAAGAAAAAATAAACAGACTTACTAATTATTGTATCATAATGTTTTTATATTTCATTATGAAGTATTAAAAATATACTAAAAAAATAAAGAGCATAATAAAAAGCCCCCCCTTTAGAAAGAGGAGACTTTACATCATTTTATAGGAACATCATACCTGCAACTGCTGCATTTAAGAAGTTCGCTAATGTACCAGCGATAACTGCTTTAATCCCTAACTGTGCAATTTGTTTACGGCGAGTAGGAGCTAATGTTCCTGTTACACCTAATTGAATTGCAATAGAAGAGAAGTTTGCGAATCCACAGATTGCGAATGTTAAAATTAAATTTGTTTTTGCAGAGAACTCTGCCATGTGTGGTCCTAAGTTTGCATATGCAACGAATTCGTTGATTGCAAGTTTTTGACCGATAAAGCTTGCTGCTTGTATAGCTTCATTTGGAGAAACCCCGATTAAGATTGCAAATGGTGATAGTAAGTAGCCGAAGATTAAATCAAGACTAAGTTTAATATCGAACCAAGAACCAACCCATCCTAGTAGACCATTTAATAAAGCGATTAACGCGATGAAGGCCATTAACATTGCTGCTACGTTAATAACAAGTTGCATACCTTCAGATGCACCACGTGCCGCTGCGTCAATAACGTTTGCGTCTTCACGTTCTGTAGAAAGCTCAACGTTGTTATCTACTTTTTCTGTCTCAGGCATAATTAGTTTCGCAATTAATAAACTTGATGGAGCTGCCATAATTGCTGCTGCTAATAAGTGTTCTAACGGAATACCCATTGCTGCATAGCCGACAAGAACTGATCCGGCAACAGCTGTCATACCGCTTACCATAATAGTAAAGAATTCACTATTTGTTAAACGTGCTAAGTAAGGTTTAATTAAGATTGGAGCTTCAGTTTGTCCTAAAAATACAGTTGTTACAGAGTTTAAACTTTCAGCTTTAGAAGTTCCAAGAAGTTTACTTAATGCGCCACCAACGACACTGACAAATCTTTGCATAATACCGAAATGATATAAGATTGCAACTAATGAACTAATAAATACGATTGGAAGTAGTGCTTGAATGAAGAAAACAAATCCCCAAGGGCCTTTTGCGTTGACTAAATCCCCAGCAACGAACTTAATTCCCTCGTAAGAAAAATTAATTAATCCTTGAACGCCATCTGCAGCGTATTTTAAACCTGCTTTTCCAGCATCCCATCGTAATACGATAAATGAAAATGACATTTGTAATGCTAGCGCGATTAAAATTGTGCGCCAATTAATAGCTTTGCGGTTGGAAGATAGTAAGAAAGCAATTGCTAATACTCCAATCACGCCGCCAATTCCCCATAAAAGATTCATGCAGTGTATGCTCCTTCCTCATAGTAAAAAAAGTGTATAAACCAGTTGTCTATACGTTTACGAATATAACATCTTAAGTAACTTATCATAATGGACATCAGAGGTCAAACGTCTAACGAAAAGTTTAAATAAAAAGAAAATTCTTTAAAAAAACACATATAAAATGAATGGGCATAAAATAGGTTATGTTTTTTATGTGAAAATATACATTATGATAACGTTATGGGTTGTTTTTGTAGAATATAGTGTATGAAATAGGGAAATAGATACATTATTTTTTCGGGGATATAGGTGACATATACTAAAAAGAGCCTTCTAGTAATCTAGAAGGCTCTAAAAATATAACTTAAGGTGCTTTCGTATAACCTAAGAAGTGCTTACTCCAATAAGAGTTACTTAGTGAAGCAATTGCTACACCTTTATCTCCAGCTTGGATAAACGATCCGCCTCCAAGGTAAATACCCATATGAGAAGGACCTGCTTTATAAGTGTCTTTGAAATAAATTAAGTCACCTGGTTGTGGACTTGAAGTTTGTGGTAAGCTGCTCCAATATCCTGCAACACTTTGACGACTAATATTATGACCAAATTTCTTAAATACGTGGTAGATGTAACCACTGCAGTCAACACCAGTAGCAGAAGTACCGCCCCAAACGTATGGTACGCCTTGCATTCCTTTTGCATATGCAAGTATGGAAGAACTATCGCCGCTATTATTACCTGTATTATTGTTGTTATTGTTGTTATTGTTTTGATTGTTATTTTGGTTGTTGTTAGGTTTATTATCTACAGCGCCACCAACTGGTGTTTTAGAAAGGTAACGTGTTCCGATATAACCAGCTTGACCGTTGTAGTTAATTTTACTCCATCCAGAGTTTTCAGAGATTACTTGAACCTTCTGGCCTTGTGGAAGTGCGCCTATGATTCTATAATTTGTACCTTCGCCGCTACGTACGTTTAAGGCAGAAGCATTAATGTAGTAGTCACCAATTGCACCTTGATCTGGTTGTTTTGGCTGTTCAGGCTGTTTCGGTTGTTCAGGAGTAGCAGTGCCACCTTTAACGAATTTTACAAACTCGCTACTAACGAAGCCTGTTTTTCCTTGATAGTTTACTTTAAACCAACCGTTTTCAGATCCAACTACGTTTAATGTAGTCCCATTTAACACGCCACCAATTACACTATGGTAAGCAGCAGGGCCTGTACGAACGCGTAGAGATGTTGCGTTAACAACGTAAGTACCGCCAGTTTGAACAGTTACATTATTGTTTTGTTCTTGTTTGTTATCTTGGTTGTTTCCTTGTGTAACGTTGTCGATAGAACCGCCTTTTGTTACGTAGTCTTTGCTTACGTAAGCAGTTTGTCCAGCGTAATTAATTTTGAACCAATCTTGAACTTCGCCAACAACTTGTACGACTTGTCCTTTTGTAACAGAAGCTACAGTTGTATGAGAAGTGCTAGGACCTGTACGAACACGAAGGGAAGATACATTTACTGTATAGTTTCCACTTGCTGGTTTTACAGATTCTTGGTTGTTATTATTCGTATTGTTGTTTGAAGAACCCGTATTTGAAGAAGCACCAGATACAAATTGGCTACTTACATAACCTACTTGTCCATTATGGTTGATTTTCACCCAACCATTTTCTTGCCCAATTACGTTTAATGTTTGTCCTTCATATACACGTCCTGAAACAGAACTAGAAGTGTTTGGAGCGGTACGTACACGTAATACATCAGCAGTCACTTTATTGTTTCCACCTGATGTATTTACATTAGTATTGCTTGCTCCATTTTTTGATACAAATTCGCCGCTAACAAAGCCGGTTTGTCCATTAATGTTAATTTTGAACCAACCATTTTCTTCGCCAACCACGTTTAAAGATTGACCGTTATACACGCGTGAGATGATGTTGTGAGAAGTACTAGATCCTGCACGAACATGTAATACGCTAGTGTTTACCGTATAAGATGAGCTGTTTGATGCGGAAGCTTGGACAGTTTGTGTAGCAGCTTTTTGTGTATTTTGTTCAGGGGCAGCTTGAACACTATCAAGTGTAGGTGCTGCTCCTCCTGCTACAGACACTGCCGCAAGACCGGCAAGGTATTTTTTCATAATTTGTCGATTCCTTTCTGTCTGTAATGTAGTGAAGAAATATTTACCAACTGTTAAAAATTCTAAAGAGCATGTCGATTACTGTCAAGACTTATGCGGGAATCTGAATATGACAAAAAGATTACAAGAAAAAATCAAGGCATAAATCTATACCTTGATTTCCAATTAAATACATATGTTGAGTGTAGAAAGAAAAGAAATTATTCGTGTTTAAGAAGACATGTTGGATTGTAGCAAGCTTTGAGAAAAGGATCTTTGTAGCACTTTTGTGATAGGGCCAACTTGACCATCATGAATTGCAGTTCCATCAAGGTGAGTCATCGGCAAAATTTCAATCGTCGTTCCTGTAAAGAAACATTCATCCGCTTGATAAACATCGCGAATGCTAAATAGTTCTTCTTGTACAGGAATGCGAAGGGTTTTCGCTAAAGAAAGGATATATTGACGAATGATGCCATTTAAAATAAGGTGATTGGCTGGATGTGTGTAGAGAGTTCCGTTTTTTATGAGAAAGAAATTAGAACAGCTTCCTTCAGTTACAGTACCATTTCGTACGAAAAGAGCCTCTTTACAACCTTTGCGTTCAGCCTTTGTAGCAGCTAATATATTGGGCAATAAATTTAACGATTTGATATCACAGCGTAGCCAGCGCGTATCTGGTTCTGATATAGCACGTACACCATATTCAATCCATAACGCGGGTCTTTCTTTCTTTGTAATATAGGCATAGATTGTCGGCGGGACGTCATATGAGAATGTGTGGGTACGAGCTTGTACACCACGAGATACTTGCAAATAAATCGTTCCATCTTCGTAGAAATTATTACTTTCAATTAGTTTGTAAAGTAGGATAATAAGTTCTGCTTTTGAGAAAGGGAGTGATAATTCTATTTCTTCCATGGAGCGATATAATCTTGTGATATGCGGATCTAATAAGTGAAAGTTCCCTTTATATAGGCGAATAACCTCGTAGACACCATCTCCAAACTGCAAGCCTCTTTCTTCAAGTTCTATGTACGCGCGATGTTTTGTTGTATCAATAACTGCATCATTCCATAGTACAAATTTTTCGTATGCCAATTTCTGTCCCATCCTTTCGTAAGTGCATAAGTAAAGTGAAGCCTTCATTCGAAATAAAAATCACTATAGTAATTTTTATGTGAGTACTTCTTTACATATGACGTATATGTATTTGTAAATGGTAGAGAAGTAGTAGTGATTTACAGCATTTTGTATATACAAATTCGAAAATAAGAAATAAGAATCCTGCTTTTGGATAAAAAAAAGCAACATTCTTATGGAATGCTGCACAAGGAGGGTAGCTATCTTTCATAGGGACATCGTCTTATTGAATGTTTTGTGTATGGAAACAAAACACATTGAAAGACAATTATAAGAAAGTAGAAATAAACGATTCCTATATTTCTTTAAGGGATCTTATTAAAGATGAGAGATAAGAAATATATAGAACCTTGCTTACATATTTTATTATAGAGATGGTTCATTAATTCTATGTGAATATTTGGTAAAGGTTATGTAATGTTAAAGTTAATGAATATAAGTGGTTGTATGGAGAAATATAAAAAAAAAGAGGCTGAGATTACTCAGCGCTCTTCTTTTCTTCTTTAATAGCTGTCTTTACTTCACCAGTTTTGGTCTTATTACTTTCAGAGAAGCGAAGTAAGTCACCTTCAATGATTTTGTCAGACATGTTCAATTCATTTTGGGCACGATCAATGAGTGGTTGAGATTCTTCTTTTGGTAATTGTACAACTTCGCCAGTAGTACGGTCGTAGAATGTACTGTTCGTGTACATGTACTTATCTGTAATGAAGCTACCGTCACGAAGAACGACGAATCCTTTATTATCAGGTGAGAATACATCATGACCAAATTGAACTTGATTCGTAGAATCTACACCAAGTAAATTTAGAATTGTTGGTTTAATGTCAATTTCACCAGTTGGTTTTGAAATTGTTTTACCTTCTTTTTGACCTGGAACGTGAATAAACATCGGTGTTTTTTGTAAGTTCATATGGTCAAATGCAGTGATTTCTTCTTTTCCTAAGAACTGTGCCATTGCACGGTTATGGTTTTCAGAAATACCGTAGTGATCACCGTAGAATACGATAACTGAGTTGTCGTAAATACCTTCTGCTTTTAGACGCTCAATAAAGTGTTTCATTGCTTCGTCTAAATAGCGAGCAGTTACCATGTAACGGTCAAATACGCCATCACCAGAATTGTATTCATCGATTAATTTCGTATTTTCATCATAAGTGAATGGGTAATGGTTTGTTAAAGTAAGGAAACGAGTATAGAACGGTTGCTTCACTTCTTTTAACATATCGATAGATTGATCGAAGTATTCGATATCTTTTAATCCCCAATTTAATTTCGTTTCTGGCGTAATCTTGTAGTCAAGTTCGTTGTAGTAACGATCATAACCAAGTGCCGGATACATAATGTTACGGTTCCAGAACGTTGCGTTGTTCGCGTGGAATACTGATGTGTGGTATCCTTGCTCACGTAAAATTTCTGGAGTTGCTGTATATTCGTTATTACCGTGTGTGAAGAATACAGCACCACGGTCTAGTGGATACATGGAAGTATCTACTAAGAATTCAGCATCTGATGTTTTTCCTTGCCCAGTTTGATGGAAGAAGTTATCAAAGTAATAACTTTCTTTCGTAAATTGGTTTAAGAATGGTGTAACTTCTTGTCCGTTAACTGTTGCACCAATTAAGAATGTTTGTAGTGACTCAAGAGAGACAACAATTACGTTTTTCCCTTTTGCAGTACCAAACATATTTGGATCTGGTTTGCTTTGTGTTGTTTTTACATAGTTTTCTGTTTCCTGTAACTTACTACCGTCAGCAAAAGCTTTTTGTGAACTTGATTTTGCTTGTAAGCCAAGGTCGTATACTTGGTGTACATATAAACCTAAGTTTTTAACAAGCATAACGCGGTCGAATGAACGTGTTAATAGTTCAGGACGTTCGGCTTCTGCCAGTCCTAAGTTTGCGAAGAAAATAGCAACTGTTGACACGAAGTATAGGGAACGCATTGGGCGTGCTACACGTTCTGTCGGTGCAAAATTCTTCATATTCTTCAATAAAATGAAGAATACGATAATATCAGCAAATGCAAGGATGATTTTGTAGTTAAACAATTCTTTCACACTAGAACCTAAACTCCCAAAGTTAGATGTTTGTCCTAGTACAGGTAAAGTAACGAAGTCATTGTAGAATCCGTAGAACATTACGTTACCAACAAGAATGATTGTTAAGACAAAATTAATTCCAAGTGCTATATAGTTACGTTTTTTCCCTTTTGCAAATAATGCAAGGCCAACAAGCAGTAATGATGCTGCTAATGGGCTAAGGAATAAAATGAATTCTTGCATGAAAGATTCAAGTTTTAAATCAAAGCTTGTGCGTGTAATAATATATGTCTTCAACCATACGGCTAAAGCTACGAATACAGTGAAACGCACATTTTGAAATTGTGATTTCAAGGTTTCTTTCATTCATTTCCACCCTTTCTCTATCAGGCTTGGTCGATTTTGGAGCGAAAAATGCTAAAATAAAAAATACATAGTTTTCTTGGCCATAATTAGAGGTTCTATATTCACCCATATACGACTATAACTATGCATACCCTTTTGGTTTCTTTTGCTGCTCATAAGTATAACGTCATTTCTGTATTATACAACAAAATTCATTTCTGAGAAACACTATAACATTTTACATTTTTTGTATGAGATTTGTCACTACCAGAGAAAACTTTAACATTCGTTTATATGTCCGTCAACTAGAAAATATAACAAAGGTAGAGCAGAATGTTAAGTGGAATTGAAAATTTTCTAGGTTGAGAAATAAGAAATGACGATGGGTAAGCGGTTATCTAGAAACCTATTATATGAAGGAAAGTACGGGAAAATTAACGAACACTTGTTCTTTTTTTCGTTTGTTTGTTACAATGAAAGTTCATTGATAGATTATGTGTAATTTTGATGAACTTTTACTGATAACATATTGTAGCTTATTTCTTTAAAAAAATAGGGAGGCTTTTACATGGAACAAAAATTTTCAGTTGAAGCGTTTTGGAAGAAAGTGAAACATGTTGCAAAGCAAGCAGGGCAATCGGTCATTTATGCAAGTTTATTATTGTTTTACGTTTTGCAGAAACCGGATGTTCCAAAACGAGTGAAAATTATTGTAATTGGAGCACTTGCTTATTTTATTGCACCGATTGATGCGATTCCGGATTTCATTGCTGGAATTGGTTATACGGATGATTTAGGGGCGTTAATGGCTGCGCTATTACAAGCGTCGATATACGTCAATGAAGATGTGAAAGATAAGGCACGAGTGAAGTTGGCAGAATGGTTTGGTTCGGATATAGACACATCCTTTATCGATCAGAAATTAGATCAATAGGTGAGAACTGTCATATGGTGACAGGGCGAACGTAAGCGAGGAAGTGCATTATGCCATCAGGAAGAACGCATACGAAAATAAACTTAATATCCCTTCCGGTTGTTTTGTTTATGCTCTTTTCGTATGGATTAACAAGCTTTGATTTTTTATTAACTTTTGCAATTGGCTTTTTAGTAGGTACTACATTTTTAACGCCGGATTTAGATACGTATAGTAATGCGTATAATAAATGGGGATTCTTACGTATATTTTGGTATCCGTATAAAAAGGTAATGCCGCATCGCTCCTTCTTTACACATACAATTATACTTGGTGATGTGATTCGTATTGCATACATGTTAATTGTATTTTCTCCGTTTTTATTCCTATTAAATATAATCGCGCTTGACGGGAATTTAATAGAAATTGCGAAGAAACATGAGGTTGAAATTATAACGTTCGTAATGGGAATTGTCGTAGCGAGTACGCTTCACATTATAGCGGATAAAGTGAATACGCGCCGCAAGAAAATGATGAGAAAAAAGAAGAAACGCAGAAGATAAAAAAACCGTCCCAAAAGGTATTTTGGGACGGTTTTTTCTTATTAAAAAGTTGTTGTATCGTCGATAACCTTTTATTTATTATGCATGCTGTTTTAATCAAACGTTTGTTTAAAATTAAGCTTTCAGTATTTTAATACCTTTTACGATGTTCCAAATGAAGTAGTATAAGCTAATAATGCCGCAAATACATAAGACAATCATTGCTCCAATTCCAAGTGTTACGTCTGGTTGATCAGATCCGATACCCATAATTCCTAGAATAATTAATCCAATAAATGACGCGATGCTTGGAATGATGTGTGTCCATAGAGCGCGTTTTGCGTGTGGTTTTGTTTCAGAATCGCCCACAATCCACACAATAATAGGGAATAAGATAGGGGCAAATAATACACTAAAGTATGATAAAGCTGCTAATATTTTGTTTCCGTTCATATATATCACCTCATAAATAATGTCCGTTGTTATACCTTTATTATGCAGGAAATGTAGCGAGCTTCCTATCGATGAACATTACAAGAACGTGACGTTTTTGTAAGATTTCTATAGTAAATAATAAAATTTTCAAAAAAATCTTTTGAAATGGAAATTGTTGTGATAGAATTAATGAAAACGTTTTCTTAGGCGTTTTTTATTTTTAGACTTAAAGGTATGATGACCTGATAGTCTATTGACGAGGTTATTCTATTTAAAAGGGGATTCTTTAGGGGGAGAGAACAATGAACACATGGACACAAGTTTATGATCCGTTCGGAAACATTTGGATTTCGGCAGCGGTCGCACTTATTCCGATTATCTTTTTTTTCTTAGCTTTAGCAGTTTTCCGCATGAAGGGGTATGTGGCAGGATTTATTACAGTTGTACTTACAATTTTAGTGGCGTTATTCGCTTATAAGATGCCGTTCACGATGGCAATGGCAGCGACTGGATATGGTTTCTTATACGGACTATGGCCGATTGCTTGGATTATCATTATGTCGGTATTTTTATATAAAATATCTGTAAAAACAGGTCAATTCGATGTCATTCGTGCATCTGTATTATCCATTACAAATGACCATCGTTTACTCGTTATTTTAATCGGTTTTTCATTTGGAGCATTTTTGGAAGGGGCAGCAGGATTTGGTGCACCAGTAGCAATTACGGCAGCGCTTCTTGCAGGTCTTGGCTTAAATCCTTTATATGCGGCAGGTCTTTGTTTAATCGCAAATACTGCACCAGTAGCGTTCGGAGCGATGGGAATTCCGATTACAGTTGCTGGACAAGTAACAGGTATTGATCCACATAAAATTGGACAAATGGCTGGACATCAATTACCGTTCTTATCATTATTTGTTCCGTTCTTTATCGTATTTTTAATGGATGGATTTAAAGGAGTAAAACAAACATGGCCAGCTCTATTTGTAGCGGGTAGCTCATTTGCAATTACGCAGTTTATTACAGCGACGTTCTTAGGACCAGAACTTCCGGATATTACGTCAGCACTTGTAAGTTTAGTGAGTTTATCGCTATTCTTAAAAGTTTGGCAGCCGAAAGAAATCTATCAGTCTAAAGAAGCAAATAGTGAAGTAGCTGTGACAACGACAGCAACATCTATGCCGAAACTAACAGTAGGAAAAGTAGTAAAAGCATGGTCTCCATTCATTATTTTAACTGTGATGGTAGTCATTTGGAGCCAAAGTTTCTTTAAAGCGTTATTTGCTCCAGGTGGTGCTTTGGAAAGCCTTGTGTTTAAGTTTGAAGTTCCAGGCTTACACAATCTAGTAATGAAAGCAGAGCCAATTGTAAATAAACCGACGCCTTATGAAGCAATCTTGAAATTAGATATTTTATCAGCGACGGGAACAGCAATTTTAATTGCTTGTATCATTTCTATCTTTATTTTGAAAATGAGTGCAAAAGATGCAGTAGTAACATTTAAAGAAACGCTAAATGAGCTTAAGATGCCAATTCTATCTATCGGATTCGTATTAGGATTCGCATTTATCGCAAACTATTCTGGTCTATCTTCTACATTAGCATTAGCACTTGCAGGAACTGGCGGACTATTCCCGTTCTTCTCACCATTCCTAGGCTGGATCGGTGTATTCTTAACAGGGTCTGATACATCAGCGAATGCACTGTTCTCGAATTTACAAGCGATTACAGCGCAGCAAGTCGGTGTATCTGAAGTACTTCTCGTTGCAGCAAATACAACGGGCGGTGTAACAGGAAAGATGATTTCTCCGCAATCGATTGCAATCGCTTGTGCGGCAGTTGGACTTGCTGGAAAGGAATCAGATTTATTCCGCTTTACAGTGAAGCATAGTTTATTCTTCGTTATTATTGTTGGTATTATGACGTATGTACAGGCATATTATTTAACGTGGATGATTCCATAAACAACAAAAGAAATAAACTTTGCATTTTTCAGATTATCGTGTATGATGGGAAAGTATTGAAAATTAAATCAGTGATAAACTAGGGGTGCCTAACGTATGCGTAGGCTGAGAGAGAAGCGTGTGAACTTCTTAACCCTTTGGACCTGATCTGGCTCGTACCAGCGTAGGGAAGTTAACGGCTTTACATAATGATGTCTTTATGAGCCAGGTCCTTATTTTTTTATGGACCTGGCTCTTTTTATTTTGGCATACGCTGGCCATATCTCGTCCTTGTCACGTACAGGGGGGCAACAAAGGTTATGAAACAGTCTGTTTCAGCTGAGCAAATTGAATTGAAATCGAGTTTACCAGGAAGTAAGAAAGTGTATGTGGATGGACCACGCGCGGGTATGAAAGTGCCGATGCGCGAGATTGAACAAAGTGAAACGAACGGCATTCCGAATCCGCCAATACGTGTATATGATACGAGCGGTCCTTATACAGATCCTGCGTATAAAGTGGAGCTGGAAAAGGGAATTCCAACGCCGCGCCATTCTTGGATCCTGGAGCGCGGAGATGTAGAAGCATACGAAGGGCGCGAAGTGAAACCAGAGGATGACGGTGTGAAAGTGGCTTCGAAACATACACCTGTTTTTCCGCAAATGGATCGCCAACCACTTAGAGCGAAGCAAGGGGCAAACGTTACGCAAATGCATTATGCGCGTAATGGCATCATTACATCTGAGATGGAATATGTTGCGATTCGTGAAGGAGTAGAGCCTGAGTTTGTTCGTAAGGAAATCGCAGAAGGCCGTGCTATTTTACCAGCGAATATTAACCATCCGGAAGCAGAGCCGATGATTATCGGACGTAATTTCCACGTGAAGGTCAATGCAAATATCGGAAACTCTGCTGTATCTTCTTCTATTGCAGAAGAAGTAGAGAAGATGACGTGGGCAACGCGCTGGGGTGCGGATACAATTATGGATTTATCTACAGGTAAAAATATTCATACGACGCGTGAGTGGATTATTCGTAACGCACCTGTACCAGTTGGGACTGTACCAATCTATCAAGCGCTGGAAAAAGTAAACGGAATTGCAGAAGATTTAACGTGGGAAGTGTATCGTGATACGTTAATTGAGCAAGCGGAGCAAGGCGTTGATTACTTTACGATTCACGCGGGCGTATTACTTCGTTACATTCCGATTACTGCAAAGCGTACGACAGGTATCGTTTCACGTGGTGGTTCAATTATGGCACAGTGGTGTTTATTCCATCATAAAGAAAACTTCTTATACACTCATTTTGAAGAGATTTGTGAAATTATGAAGCAGTACGATGTTTCATTCTCTCTTGGAGATGGATTACGTCCAGGTTCGATTGCAGATGCAAATGACGAAGCACAGTTTTCTGAGCTTGAAACGCTTGGTGAATTAACGAAGATTGCTTGGAAACATGATGTGCAAGTGATGATCGAAGGACCTGGGCATGTACCGATGCATTTAATTAAAGAGAATATGGAGAAAGAACTTGATATTTGTCAGGGCGCGCCGTTCTATACACTTGGGCCGTTAACGACAGATATTGCACCGGGTTATGACCATATTACATCCGCAATTGGAGCTGCGATGATTGGCTGGTTTGGAACAGCGATGCTTTGTTATGTAACGCCGAAAGAACATTTAGGTTTACCGAATAAAGATGATGTTCGCGAGGGAGTTATTACGTACAAAATCGCTGCACATGCGGCTGATCTTGCGAAAGGGCACAAAACGGCTCATCAGCGTGATGATGCACTTTCAAAAGCTCGCTTTGAATTCCGTTGGCGCGATCAATTTAATTTATCTTTAGATCCTGAACGTGCGATGGAGTATCACGATGAAACATTGCCAGCAGAAGGCGCGAAAACAGCTCATTTCTGCTCCATGTGTGGACCGAAGTTTTGTAGTATGAGAATTTCACATGATATTCGTGAATATGCGAAAGAAAATGATTTAGAAACGACAGAAGCAATTGAAAAAGGGATGAAAGAGAAAGCGAAAGAATTTAAAGACACTGGTAGTCATTTATACCAATAACACGTTACACCTCTTTACTTGATTGATCACACTGTAGTACCTAACTTAAATATAGAAGAAGCCCGCTTTGCTAAGACGGTAGCAAAGCGGGCTTCTGTCGTTTATAAGGCGAAGAAGAGGTGTACCCAGTAGTATAAGAGGAATAATGTGACGACTGTTGTGAGAGGAATAACGATAAGGGATACACTTAAATAGTCTTTCCATTTTACTTTAATTTTGTTTTGTTTCAGGATATACATCCAAATGAGGGAAGCTAGTGTACCAATTGGTAATAATAGTGAACCGATGTCACTACCAATAATGTTTGCGAGGTAGATAGTTTTTAATGTGACTGGGTCTAGTCCCATTTCTGTTAATGTGATTGTACCAATCATAAGTGCAGGATGGTTATTGAAGACGTTAGAGAGGAGGGAGACGAGTCCACCCATTGCAAAGCTAGCATAGAGTAGATGTTGACTTACAACTGGTTCAAGCCAATTTACAAGCGCCGCTGTTAATCCTGCGTTGTGAAGCCCGTAAATAATGACGTACATAGAGAATGCGAAAATTAAAATGTGCCACGGTGTCTTTTTCAAAATATCGACTGGGTTTGTTCGTAAGTAGTACCATCTCCAGATGAGAAGAACGAGTGAACCGAGTACAGCAACAATTTCGATTGGAATCGATAAGAAGGATGCAACGAATAGAAGACAACGCATAAGGAAGACGAAGCCTAATACTTTTAACATGAATTTTGTGCGTTTTTGTTTCGTATCAACGGAATTTTTTCCTTTTAACGGATGGAAGTTTTTCGTGAAGAAAATTTCTTCGATATCATATGAAGAAACAGGTAATTTTTCTGGTAGCTTTTTCTTTAAAACTGTATACATAAGCCATGACATAAACAGTAGTCCTAATGTTGCAGGTACAAACATCATAGCTGTGTGCATATAAAGAGTCATATTCACAATATTTAATGCGATTAAGTTTACGATATTGCTTACACCAATTGGTGCACTAGAGGCAGTGGCGATTAAAGCACCGCTTAATAAATAAGGGATTTGTTGATGCGGTTTTAATTGAAGGTTTTTTAGAAGAAGAATTAAAATTGGAGTTGTAATTAAAATACTACCGTCGTTATTAAATAAAAGAGTCATAAGAAAACATAATAACTGAATATACCAGTATAAACGGCGACCAGATCCTTTTGCTAAATTTGCAAGTTTCGCTGCGGACCAGTGGAAGAAGCCGAAACTTTCTAATATAACCGCCATAACGATGGTCGCTAATATTGTTATAGAGGCACCGCCAATTTTACTAATAATGTCCATGACGTCTGGTCTTGATACAAGTCCAGTAATCAAGATAATGCCAGCGCCAATTGCTGCCGGCCACGCCTCATTTAAACCACGGGGTCGCCAAAAGATAACAATCATCGTTAAGAAGAATACAATAATAGTAATCCATATTTCAATGCTCATATTTTGCCTACCTTTCTATTTTCCCTTGAACAAATGTAGCTTGTCTCAAGTTTATATTGATAGTATATTCAACAAAAAATAGGAAGAACTAGACATATAATGGAATAAAGTGAATATGTGTTTTTCAAGCGAAAGGACAAGTGTCACGAATAGTGAAATAACTATTGTGAGAGGCGTCTATAAATTGGGGGGCAGTAAGATAGTAAATGAAATTTATATGGGCGATTATGGAGATATATTGGCACAACGCAAAATATATCAGCGATTTTTAAAATATATCGACTTATCGACAAAACATGAAAAAAGGAGTCTGTTCCAAAATGCCTTTTGGAACAGACTCCCAACTATATTATTTTTCCTTCAAAAAAGTTCGATCCTTCAAGAATAAATTCCAGAAGAAAATAAATCCTGGTAGTAAAATTGCGATTCCAATTGCGTATAGAATAAGCAATGCATAGAATGTTTCTGTCGTTGTAAAACTTGTAAATACAGTTACATCAGGATAAATAATATAAGGTAAATGCGCGACACCGTAAGCGTAACTTGCAAATGCATATTGAGCGACGACTGCTAAAACGGCGATGCGAGGGTATCCTAGTGTGCCATACTTCTTGTTTGTCCACCAAAGAGAAGAGTACCCGATAACGAATAAAACGATAGAAACTGTAAACCATGGGAATTGCTTTATGAGTCCTTGCATAAGCCAGTGTGTTTCCGGATCCATTACAACGAGGGCGATAATCGCCGTAACGAGTGTTGCAGGACCAAGGATAATGGCGTTTCTTCTATAAATTCTATACGAATCTTCTGAACCTTGCTCTCTCGCAAAATCAGCAAGAAAGAGAGAGGAGAGAAATAGTTCCGAAGTTAGTCCGAAGAGCATATAGCAGTAGATAACCGGGCTAGAAAGAAGTTTTCCATACAGAAGTACTTCTTTTCCTTCAGACATTGTAATATAAGCTCCCTCTGTAACGGGTAAAACGGTAATTAATAAGGCTGGAATTAAGAGCCCAGTAATACCTGAAATCACCCGAAGGAGGAATTGATACTTTGGCAGAGAGTAGGCAAATACCATGAACGTACTACGAATTGCAATGAGTATTAAAATTAACATAACTGGCACGAACATCACTGTAGCAAGGGTGAAAGCAGCTTTCGGAAAGAAGCCGAGAAAAGCGACAACGACAAATACGAGAAATGTATTTGTTACTTCCCAGGTTGGTGATAAGTATCGATTGGCAAGCTTGGCAGCGAGAGTGGGATGTTTTGCGTATACCATGCCCCAAAAACCTGCTCCAAAATCGATGGACCCTAATATACTGTATACGAAAATAAGAGCCCATAAGATGATGATTGCAATACTTTCCTCATGCACGAGAATCGCCTCCTTCGTGATGTAAATCATTTGTAAGCGGATGTTTCTTAAAGAATGTCCGTAGTACAAAAACCGTTAAAATACCGAGTCCAATATACAAAATGATGAATAGAATAAATAAAGGACCGACAAAATCAGCGCGTGTAGAAGCATCGACTGTCCGTTGCATACCATAAATGGTCCAAGGTTGACGACCACTACAGCTGAAAATCCACCCGAATTCAATACCGAGCATCATAATTGGTCCACATGCAGCAGCTCCCCAAAGAAGCCACTTCGGTAATTCTGTTCCTTTTTTTCGGTAAACAAAGTACCAATATAAGAGGGCAATTGCTGCAACTGCAAAAGTAAAAGCAGCGGTGCCGACCATTAAGTTGAATAGTGTATGTGTATAAAATGGTGGCCATGTTTCTTGTGGGAATTCCTTGAGTCCTTTTACGACGGTGCTAGGATCGAGTCCCACTAATAGGCTAAGCATGTTCGGAATTTCTAGTGCGTAGTTTAGCTCAAGTGTGTTAGGATCTACAACTCCACCAATTGATAACGGTGCATGTGATGTCGTTTCAAATAAAGCTTCAGCAGATGCAAGTTTTTCAGGGGAATGCTTATGTAAGGCAATCGCTGATTCGTGTCCTGAAAGCCACATCGTAGCACCTGTAATAAATGTCACGACGAGTCCTAACAGTAGTCCCTTTTTATGATATGCCACTTCATGTTTACTTAAATTCTTCTTTAATAATTTAAATCCAGCGATAGAGGCAATGACGGCAGCTCCAGTTGTATAGGCTGTAATCACAACGTGGAATGCGCTTGTGCCAAAACTCGGATTAAAGAAAGATTTCCACGGATCAACGTTAAAAACGGATCCATCTGGTCCCATTGAAAATCCTGCGGGTGTATTCATCCATGTATTTGCTGATGTAATAAGCACGGCAGATGCCGTGGCACCAATCATGACGAAGAATAGTGAGATTAATCTCATGAATGGAGGTAGTTTGTCAGCTGCATATACATAAATGGACATAAACAAAGCCTCTAAAAAGAAAGCGAAAATCTCAATTTGAAAGGGAACAGAAATAACCTGTCCAACAATTTTGGCAAAACCAGGCCAAAGAAGTGAGATTTGCACACCAACAATTGTTCCAGTTGGAATTGCTACACCGAGAAGGATGGCAAACGCTTTCGTCCATCTTTTCGCCATAATGGCATAATCGGAATCTTTCTTCCAGTGATAGAGTATTTCACTTATAAAAATCATCAATGAAAGTCCCACACCAAGTGTTGCAAAGATAATGTGGAATGCTAATGAAGAACCAAAAAACGCTCTTGCTAATGTTACCGTATCCATATGTAAACTCCTCTTCTTTTTTGCCATTATTTTCTGATTGAATTGGAAGATTTATTCAAAAAAACTACCAAAAATATATATGTATTTAAAAAGTGGATATGGTAATATAATGTTTGAATATTCTAAATAGAAAGAAGTTAATATTTAATAATATTTTGTTTGTTTTTTAGTAAGGAATATTTTATAATCTTTTATGCGAACATAAGTTCTGATTTTAGAGGTGAAGAAGTTTATGTGAAATGGAGAGGATGTTTTATGTATCCTGAAGTCATTAAAAAGATGGCATTTTCAAAAGAGCATAGAGATTTATTATTGAAGCTGTATAATAAAGAGATTACGCGTCGTGAATATGATCGACTTGTAGCATCGCTATATAGACCTTCTAAAGAGGCTTGTGAGGGATAGAGGAACGGGAGACAATCTAATAGATTGTCTTTTTTACATTCATGTATGTTCTGGTAAAATTAAGGTTAGTCTTAATGGGGAGGTGAGAAGATTGCGGAAACGTTTATACATAGGGATTGGAGTTATTCTCTTAATCGCTTTAGGTGGCATTGTATTTTGGGCGGCTATACAAGGAAACCGTACAGAACATTTTATTTTAAGACATATGGTGAATGAAAATGGGACGCTTGCCACATATCGTTTAGCGGATACAAAGGCAGGTAAGGGTGAAGCGAAAGGCCGTGAAGCTTTATCGGAATCAGCAGGACTATGGCTACAATATACATTGGATAAAGACGATCAAGCGTTATTCGATGAACAAGTTAAAGTTATTCAAAATAGTTTTGTACATAAGGATCACATTGTTATATGGAAAATCTCTGAAAAGGGAGAAATGCAGTCAGCTACAAACGCACTTATAGATGATCTTCGTATTATAGAACAATTATATCGTGCTTATGAAATGTATAAGGAAGAGCGTTATAAAAACCTGGCAGATCAATTGAGTGATGCTGTAATTCGTTATAATAAGAAAGATAATTATTACGTTGATTATTATGATGCAGATGCAGGGAAACAAAATAATTTTGCAACTACATCATACTTAAATCCGCACGCATTCTCGTATATGAAGAAGTACGGCAAAGTTTCTGCTCAGCAATATCAGGAAGTTGTTCAATTTTTAGCAGATTATCCAAGGCATGGCTGGGCATTCCCAAAAGAGTATAAAGAAGATGGTACATTTACGTACGATAAAGAAGTGAATCTTATTGACCAATCATACGTTGCGTATCATCGAAGTTTAGGTGGCCTTTCATCAGATGCTTATTTAGAATTTATAAAGAAGAAATTCCAGAAGGATGGAAAGCTATACGGTCGTTACAATTTAGAAACGGGAAAACAAACTGTGAATTATGAATCGCCAGCCGCTTACGGACTAACGATCTTGTACGTACTACAAACAGGTGATACAAAGTTTGCAAAGGAATTATATGATCATATGGTCACATTCCGAAACCACAATGTATTTAGTAGATATTACGGTGGATACGTAACAGGTGAAAATAATAATACGCATATTTTTGATAACGTATTGCCACTTTTAGCGGAAATAGAATTGGAGAAGAATAAAAAATAGAAGGTGTTATCCCCTTTTGGGGTGGCACCTTCTATTTGTGTCGTTATTTGTTGATATAATTTTACACCTTAATATTAGAGAAGTACTCAATCACAAACTTACGGAATTGCTGAGCAGTTTTCGATAAGTAGCGTTTCTTCGACCAACTTAAGCCGATAGTTCGCTCGCAATTTGGTTCAATAATACGTAACTTATTTAATGCTAAAGTAGAGTTTTTTAATAAAGTTAAACTTGGGACAAAGGCGATGCCTAGGCCTTGCTTAATAAGGTCGCTAATCACGGTTGGTTCATCTACTTCAAAAGCGATATGTGGAGTGAAACCAGCTTCCCTGCAAAATTCATCCGTTAAGTGCCGAAATCCGTAACCAGTGTTCATACTAATAAATGGTTCATCCTTTACCTCATGCAGATGGATACTTTTCCGTCCTGATAAACGATGACCTGAAGGGACGACTAAGAAAATTTCTTCTGTAATAAGTGGTTCCCACATAATTTCCTCGCCTTCAATTGGTACAGAAGAAATGCAAAAGTCAATTTCTATATTATCTAGTTGTCGTTTCATAGAAGGAGTAGATGCGAGAAACTGTTGGAATCGAACGTTAGGATGCTCTAGTAGAAAAGAACCGAGTAGTTCTGGTAATATTCTCGGAATAGAAACCGCCAGTGTAATAGAGCTTTGTTGTAATTCAGCTAAATCTTTAATTTCTCGTTCACCTTCACTTAATTCATGAAAAATACGCTCTACGCGTTTTAAAAATACTTTTCCAAAAGAGTTTAATGTAATCTGTCGACCTTGGCGATCAAATAACGGGACGCCTAAGTCCTTTTCTAATCTAGCGATTGTTTTGCTGAGAGAAGGTTGTGCGATATGTAATTCTTCAGCCGCTTTTGTCATATGTTCTAATCGTGCGACTATCTGAAAATATTTTAGTTGAAGAAGTTCCATTTTGACTCTCCTTTCTATAGACCAAAAGGAATGAATTAATAATTAAAGATGTATTATACAGTATGGAAGGTGGCGTGTATAGTAAATCTGTTAAACCATTCTAATGGTGTGAAATTAGGAGAAGGAGTATGTTTCATGAAGGGAATTCAACTTATATTTAAAGATTGGAAAGCGATGTGGCACCATAAACATGGACGTATCGCTTTAATTTTTTTATTGATCGTTCCTTTAATTTATTCAGGATTCTTTTTAGCTGGATATTGGGATCCATATGGAAAATTAGATAAATTACCTGTGGCGATTGTAAATTTAGATAAGGGTGCTGCGATGGATGAAAAAACAATTCATGCAGGAGACGATTTTGTAAAAAATTTAAAAGAGAATAAGGAACTAGCTTTTCATTTCGTATCAGAAAAAAATGCGGATGAAGGGTTAAAAGAAGATAAGTATTATATGGTTGTTACGATTCCAGAGGATTTCTCTCAAAAGGTAAGTACACTTATGGATGAGAAACCAGAGCCAGCGCAGCTTCAGTACAAAGTAAATCCAGGTAAAAACTTTGTAGCAGCTCAAATTGGAACGACAGCTGTTGAAAATATGAAAACAAAAATTTCAAATAGTATTACGAAATCTTATACAGAAGGTGTCTTTTCAAAGTTTCAAGACTTAGCACAAGGGTTGAGTGATGCAAGTAATGGTGCTGACAAGTTACATGAAGGAACGACAGATGCAAGAAATGGCGCAAATCAGCTTGCAGATGGTATTCAGCGTTTTAGTGATGGGACATCAAAAGTGAAAGAGGGAAGCGAAAAACTTGCTTCTAGCCAATCTGCCTTAACTGGCGGAGCAAATGAGCTAAGTCAGGGAGCGAACTCACTTCATAGCGGTATGGAATTATTAGCTCAAGGTGAAAAAACTTTACAAGCAGGGGTTAATGAATTAAGTACTGGTACAACTAAATGGGTGAATGGAAGTGAGAAACTTGCTGAAGGGCAAGTGAAAGCGGACAATGCAGCGAATAGTGTAAAACAACAACTAGAAGAGTACGTGAAAAGTCATCCAGAAGTGCAGCAAGACCCTGCTTTTCAAAAAATCATTGCTACTTCTAATGGATTAGCTAAAGCAACAAGCACTTTAAATAATAGCCAACAACAATTGACACAAGGTGCGCAGAAGATTGCGGCTGGTCAGCATAAGGTTGAAGAGGGCATGAATACATTTGGTGTTAAGTTAAATGAGGCTACTACTGGAACGAAAAAGATCGCAGATGGTGCGGGGAATTTGGCTGATGGA
This sequence comes from Bacillus cereus group sp. TH152-1LC, assembly GCF_027710505.1. Classification (NCBI taxonomy): domain Bacteria; kingdom Bacillati; phylum Bacillota; class Bacilli; order Caryophanales; family Bacillaceae; genus Bacillus; species Bacillus cereus group sp. TH152-1LC. Next base: position 82,291 of record NZ_JAQFNK010000016.1, read on the forward strand.
TTTACGAAGTGGGGGAACGGATATATATCCCTGCAAAAAGGTGTAAATCAGCTTGCTAGTGGCGGAACAGAGTTAAATAACGGTGCTGGTAAGTTAAAAAGTGGACTTGTTAAACTTGACGATGGTGCGAAAGAGCTCTCCACGAAATTGGGAGAGGGCGCAGAGAAGATAGCGGATGTTCGCAATGATGATGCACGCAATACGATGTTCTCAGAGCCAGTTCAATTAGTGAAGTCGACAGTTTCTGATGTGCCTAATTACGGTTCAGGTATTGCACCATATTTCTTATCACTTGCATTTTATGTTGGCGGCATTATGGCATCAAATATTTTACCGCTTGGCCGTAGGCAAAATATGAAGGTAAGCGGAACGGTACATTTTATTAATAAACTAGGATTGGTATATGTAATTGGGCTTATTCAAGCATTACTTGTGGATGTGGTTGTACTAGGAGTTATGAAATTAGAAGTTGCAAGTGTGTCACTCTTTGTTTTATCAAGTATCGTTATTTCCTTTACATTCATGACGTTTATTCTTATGTTAGTAACGGTATTTGGTCTTGTTGGAAAGTTCTTAGCGGTAACGCTTCTCGTCTTGCAATTAGCGACGAGCGGGGGAACTTTCCCAGGAGAATTAAATATAGCTGTTCTTAGCAAGATTGGACAATTTCTCCCAATGTCCCATTCTCTTAGAGGGCTACAAGATGTGATTTCTTTAGGAGATTGGTCGCAATTACAAATGCAAATTTTAGTATTGTTATGCTATCTCGTTGTTGCTGGTGGAATTGCTTGGATCACGAGTCATATACAACATAGGGAAACGCATGCAGAACAAGTTTCTTAAAATGAAAAAGCTATCCATTTTTTAGGATAGCTTCTTTTTTATTTGCGCTGCATTACCGCAAAGTAATTGTTTTCATTATCAGCAAAGTTGAATGCTCTACCTGTAGGTAAATCTACAACTTGTCCAACTGTAACGTTTTTCTCAGAAAGATCTTTATACAGTTGATCTAAGTTATTAGAGAAGAACATAAGTGAAGGCGTATTTAAGTTTAATTCAGGTTGCATCTTCGCAATTAACGCTTTATCGTGAAGGACGATGCTTGTGCCTCCTTCTTTCGTTGGTGCAATTTTAATCCAGCGAAAGCCTTGTCCGTTATTTTCTTCCGCAATAATTTGGAATCCTACTGTCTCAGTCCAAAATTGTACTGCTTCATCTTGATTATTTACATATAACATAATTTGTCCAATTTGATTAATCATAGGTGTGTCCTACTTTCTTTTCTTATATGGAATTCTATTATATCAAAGATATGGTTTGAATACCTTTTCGTGATTTTTTCGAAGTATAATCTTAGCCCATCTCACATTTTTCGTAGGAGAAGGTCCTGCAATCCACGTATGAAATGGTAGTGTACTACAAATGACCATTGCTGAAATTGAGATTGTGGCCGTTATTGTAAATAATAATAGGCTATATAATATTGTGTTTTCTTGCAGTGTGAATAATGAAAGAAATTTTGTGCATAGTTGCAAGAAGAAAAAATGAGCTAAATAAGCACCATACGTGTAATTTCCGATAAATCGTAAAGCTTTATATAAGAAACCGCGTCGCTGTACGATTGTAATAGATAGCACGTAAAGTATAATAATTTCGCATACGATATATAAAAACATAGACGGTTTCAAATAAGTCGAAACGGTTAAATGAATAGAGTTTGCTCCGTAAAAACTAAATAACTCATAATTAATGAATAAAAATAAGATGAAAAATAATATTGTAATAAGCGGGATATGTTTCATGACAAATGTACGCCACGTTTTTAATGCGACAGCAGCGATTCCTCCCATGACGAAATAGAATGAGTAGAAGAAGAAGGAACGGTCTGTATAATGTAAAATGGTTGAGCTAGTCAATTTTTCTCCATTAAAAATGTAGTGAGAAGAATACCACATTAAGAGGAAATATAGAGAAGCAAAGATGGTCATATATTTATATATGTCTTTTTTATTTTCTGTTCGTTTTTGAAACCAATAAAATAGTGTACATAGTAAAGGGAACAATAAGTGAATTTGGAACATCATAATCACGTACCAAAGATGGGGTGCAGCTGTTCCGAGTAATAAACTTTTTATACCACTTTGTAGTGTAATCATATCGTTTGTTGTTAATAAGTAAAGAATAGACCAGAAGAAATAAGGAATGAGTAAATGTGCGGCTTTTTCATAAATATATTCTGTGTAGGCTAGTTGCTTCGTATATTGCCGAATTAAGTGAAAGCCAACGATAAAGATGAATGCAGGTGCTGAAAATTTTGCAAGGTTGAATAGCATGCCCATAATGAGGGATTGCTCAAGTAAGACATTTCCTTGATTCATTGTATATAATAAGGAACTTTGCAAAACGACAGCAAGGAATGCGATGCTTTGCAAAACTTTAAATTCTGGTGCGCTTTGTGTCATCATGTCCATCTCCTTTTCCATACATGATTATAGTACGGAGAATGGATGATGGGTGTGGAATATTTGTGAAGATTATAACAAATTTGTGGCGGAATGGATTAACAATAAAAAAGAGGATGCTCGGTCGGAGCATCCTCTTTCTATTTATTAAGCAAATTTATTTTTGATCCAGTTCTTACCTTCTACAAGGCGAGCTGTCATTACGGCACAAGCGTTATCTGCTGTTACGTTTAACATCGTTGCAGGAGGATCAATGATTGTACTAATTGCTGCGATAATTGGCAATGCTTCTGGCGGGAAGCCGTATAGAGAAACGATTAACATTTCACCAATCATACCGCCGCCTGGAATAGCGCCCATTACTGTTCCTACTAATAGGGAAACAACAAGTGCGATTGCTAATGTTTTCGGTCCTTCGAATTCCATGTTGAAAATACCGAATAAGAAAGCAATTTTTAATACGCCGCCTAAAACAGATCCGTCTTTATGAAGTGTAGATCCAAGAAGGACAACTGTTTCACGAACGTCAGAAGAGATACCCATTTTCTTCGTTGCTTCCAAGTTCGCTGGAATACTAGCAGCACTACTACAAGTTGCAAGTGATGTAACTGTAGGGGATACCATGTTCTTCCAAAAAACTTGTACACCTTGTTTGCGACCTGCAAGGTATGCATAGAACGTGAAGAATACAAAGAAGTAAATTAGAGACGCTGGATAGTATACCATTGCTGCTCGGAAGTAAGTTCCAAGAAGTTGTGGTCCGAATTCACCAACTAATGCTGCGAAGTAAGCAGCAAGTCCGATTGGAGCGTAGTACATAATGAAAGATACAACTTTCATTGAAATTTCTGCACCAGCTTGTAAGAATGTGGCGAATGGTTTTCCTTTTTCACCAACTGCTGAAGTTGCAACTCCCATTAAGATAGAGAAGAAAATAAGAGCTAACATATTTTCACGAGATAGTAATTTCGAGAAGTCAGATACTGTTATAATACCAACAATTTGATCTGCAACACTAACTGCTTTTTCAGCTTTATCAGGCTGCGTTAGTTCTAATACAACACCTTGTGCTGGCGGGAATACTTTCACGACAATAATCATAAAAATAGCAGCTAAAATACTTGTAAATAAGAAAGTCCCAGCCATACTAGACATAATTTTACCGAAACGTTTTAATCCATCCATATTAGCAATAGATGACGCGATGCTAAAGAACACTAGAGGTACAACAATCGTAAACATTAAGTTTAAGAAAATATCACCAAGCGGCTTTAAAGCAACTGCATCGGCACCCATGAAATAACCAATGAAACCACCAATTAGGATAGAAGATAATAAAATAAGTGGAAAGCGATATGCCTTCATAAATATATCCTCCTATCAATTAAAAAAATCATACTGAATTATTATAGCGAGTTAGGGTCCTCTTTACTAGGAGAATAATGATAGATAGAATAGCGTGAAAACCGAGAAATTTTTGTTTTTAAGCTCGGCATACAGCAGGAAATCTAGACATATATATTTGTAACCTAGTGGTGGCAAAGGATGCGCCGTAACTTAGGTTTGGAAAAAGGGGGAGGGAAAAGGGATGAATATTTTACTTTGCTGTGCAGCGGGAATGTCTTCCAGTTTGATTGTTACTAAAATGGAGAAAGCAGCAGAGGCAAAAGGGATAGAGGTAAAGATTTGGGCAGTATCAGGTTCTGAAGTAAATAGTCACATAGATGAAGCTGATGTGCTTTTACTTGGACCGCAAGTACGTTATTTATTACCGAAAATGAAAGAGTTATGTAAGGAAAAGGGAGTACCTGTTGATGTCATTCAATCTGTCCATTACGGGCTTTGTAATGGAGAAGCTATCTTACAAGCAGCTTTGTTAATGAAACCATGAGGAGAGTGGGATAGATGATACGGTTTTTAGAAAAATATGTAATGCCGGTAGCGGGAAAGGTTGCAGAACAGAGGCATTTGCTAGCAATTCGTGACGGACTTGTATTGACGATGCCTTTCTTAATTATAGGATCATTTTTCCTCATCATTAGTGCTTTACCAATACCAGGTTATAATGATTTTATGGCAGGTTTGTTTGGGGAGAATTGGCAGAGGGCTTTGGGGTATCCAGTTAGTGCAACTTTTAATATAATGGCTTTAATAGCTGTTTTTGGAATCGCTTACAGGCTTGGAGAATATTATAAAGTGGACGCTTTAGCATCCGGGGCATTGTCGCTTGTGACGTTTTTACTTGCGACGCCATTTCAAGTTGCATATATTATACCGAGTACAAAAGAGAGTGTACTTGTAGAAGGTGCTATCCCAGCTGCGTTAATGGGAAGCCAAGGGTTATTTGTTGCAATGATTATTGCACTTATATCTACTGAACTTTATCGGTTTATTGTACAAAAAAAGATAATTATAAAGATGCCAGAGACAGTTCCGCCAGCTGTGACACGTTCATTTGCCGCGCTTGTTCCAGGATTTATTGTTGTAACGGTTATTTGGATTTTACGCTTAATTATAGAAAATACTTCTTTTGGCAGTATCCATAATATTGTGGGGCAAATTTTACAGGAACCACTTAGTGTACTTGGTGCTAGTCTTTGGGGCGCAATAATAGCTGTTATTCTCGTTCATGTTCTTTGGTCATGTGGAATTCATGGAGCTACTATTGTTGGTGGTGTAATGAGTCCAGTTTGGTTGTCGTTAATGGATCAAAACCGAGTTGCTTACCAAGCAGGGCAAGATATACCAAATACGATTACTGCACAGTTTTTTGATCTATGGACTTATATGGGCGGATCTGGTGCGACACTTGCTTTAGTTATTGGAATGTTATTGTTTGCGAGAAGTCAGCAATTAAAAAGTTTAGGGAGATTGTCAATTGCACCTGGTATATTTAATATCAATGAAATGGTAACTTTTGGAATGCCGATTGTAATGAACCCAATTTTACTAATTCCATTTATATTGGTTCCAGTTGTGTTAACAATTGTTTCTTACTTTGCAATGGAATGGGGATTAGTTGCCCGTCCGAGCGGAGCTGCTGTACCTTGGACGACACCGATTCTATTTAGTGGATATTTGGGATCAGGTGGAAAAATTTCAGGTGTTATTTTGCAACTCGTTAACTTTGCACTAGCATTCTTCATTTATTTACCGTTCTTAAAAATATGGGATAAACAAAAGTTGGCGGAAGAAAAGGGGGAGTAAAGAACTAAAATGGATACGATAGAAACGAAGGCTTTTCACTTAATTTTGCATGGGGGAAATGCGAGAAGTTGTTCAATGGAAGCAATTGATTGCGCAAAGCGTGGAGAATTTACAGAAGCAGAAGCGAAATTACAAGAAGCGTTAGAGGAATTAAAAGAGGCGCACCGTGTACAAACGGAGCTCATACAGAAAGAAGCTGGTGGTGAAAAGACCGAAGTTACCCTTCTGATGGTGCACGCGCAAGATCATTTAATGAATGCGATTACGGTGAAGGAATTAGCGAGTGAATTTGTAGAATTATATAGGAAGATGTCAGTATCGGAATGAACCTTGCGTATGCAAGGTTTTTTTATGTTTTGTAAAGATACTTTCATTATTACTTGCGTCGTTTGTGGTTTATGATGACGTTATATTGGAAACGAAAAATCACAAAACTAAATCATCAATTAAGATGAATAAATTATGTATGTGTGCGTACCATCAGTGGAGTGTTATGAGCTCCACTGATGGTATTTTCATATTAACAAGCCTCCTTGTTCGTGGAAAATGGGAATGGTAATTAATCGATAGTAACAAATTCTCCTACACCACGAATTAATTTTTTTATATGCATACGCTCTGGTTTTAATACGCTTATTATAGAATCAATGGCTTCTTGAGGATCGACAGATGTGCCACAAGTATAACAATCAATTGCTGCAAATCTCTTTTCAGGATAAGTGTGAATAGAGAGATGGCTTTCTGATAATAAAAGTAATACCGTTACTCCATATGGGTGGAATTCTTTGTTATTTACATTTAAAACGTGAGCACCAGAGCGATTCGCAGCATCTATTAGATGATGCTCTAAAAAATGAACATCATTTAATAGAGAAAAATCCACACCCCATAAATCTACTATTATATGACGCCCGAACGTAGAATATTCCATATATTTATACCCTCCTTGTCAAAACTCCATTTCTATTTGATAGCAATGATGTAGGGTAAGATTAGATTCAGAATTTAAAACGGCATGGTTACGGTGTTCTAAAACTTCTTCTTTAAATTGAAACAAAGGAGCAAGAAGAGAAGGTAATGTTCGAGGAGTTGGAACAACATATAATTGCTCAATTTGATCGAGTACATAGGCAGAGTTAGCAGCGATATGAAATCCCCAGTCAGTTCCGAAAGAAGGGACAATTGTATGATAACTTTTCACAGTTAATCCGGCATGTTCAATTGTGTTACCGATACCCCAATATACAAGAGGTGCATCAGCAGGTGAATTAGATTGACAGACGAATGCACCATCTTCTGTTAAAAACGTAGCTATACGAGTAAATAGTTCGCTTGTATATAAAGTACTTAACATTTCTGTCGCTGGATCAGGGAAATCAATAATAATTACATCATATAAAGAGGAAGGAGATTTCAAAAATTCTTTTGCGTCACATACATGAACATTTGCACGCTCATCAAAAAAAGCACGTTGGTTTAAAGAAACTAATTCTGGAACATTGCGAGCCATCGTAATCATTTCTTCGTCTAAGTCGACAAGGTCTACATGTAGAACTGTTTCATATTTTAAAACCTCTCTTAAAGCAAGACCGTCGCCACCGCCTAAGATGAGAACGCGTTTAGGATCTATTACCTTTGACATAATCGGATGAACAAGTGCTTCATGATAAATTTGCTCATCGACGGAACTAAATTGTAGTTGCTTATCCAAATATAGACGAATATCGCTTACTTGGAGTAAATTAATGTTTTGATAATTACTTTTTTTTTCAAATAAACTTGTATGTTCACCAGTTTGTATTTCTTTTAGAGAAATTTCATCCCATACATCTAAGGTTTGTGAATTTGTGGGTACTATTATTACATTTTCCGATTGTACTTGCTTGTCATGCTCATCGTGTTTATCTGATTTAGCCGGTTCGTCAGGTCTGTCCTGTTTGTCCTGTTTGTCCTGTTTGTCCTGTTTCTCTTGTTTCTCTTGCTTGTCCTGTTGATCTAGTGTATCCGTGTTGGGATTTAATTCAGAATCCTCTTCTTGTTTATACCATTTATTTGGAAGCTGTATTTTATAAATCTTCATTCTATTCTTTTTTCTATGCTTTGGCATTGGAATCCCCTTTCAAAATACTTTATTTTCTTCTATTCTATGTAATTTAATAGAGTTTGACTGGACAATAACTAGACGAGTGTCTTCAATAGGTATTTGTTTTTGATTTGAGTTGAAATATAATATTTTTACGCTTTTTTTAAAAAAATTACTGTGTTTTTGTTTTAAACATAACTAGGCAACTAAACACTAATCTATTTTCATACAGTTATGTGTTAAAAGCGTGTTGTTTTATAACACACTGTGTGTTTTTTAGGTGACACACTATTTGAAAGCGTTAACACACAAAGAAAACAGTCGAAAAAGTGCTTATTTTAGTGGTTTTAAAAAGTTGGCACGATAATTGCATTAATAAATATCGTAAAGAAAAATAAATAAAACATAAATTTTTTATACTACACAAGGGGGATTTTCAAATGAATATTTTATTATGTTGCTCAGCAGGGATGTCTACAAGTTTACTAGTTACAAAAATGGAAGCGGCTGCAAAAGCTCGCGGTCTAGAAGGAAAGATTTGGGCTGTATCTGGGGATGCAGTAAAAACAAATATCGATCAAGCAGATGTATTATTACTAGGACCACAAGTTCGTTACATGCTTTCTACAATGAAAACGCTTGCCGATGAGAGAAACGTTGGAATCGATGTTATCAACCCAATGCACTACGGCATGATGAATGGAGAAGCAGTTTTAGATCACGCATTAACACTTAAAAAATAATTAGGGGGGAAGCGAAATGCAAAAGTTTATTGCATTTATGGAGAAGTATATTGTTCCTGTCGCTGGTAAAATCGGATCGCAACGTCACTTAGCTGCGATCCGTGATGGATTTATTGCAGTTATGCCACTTATTTTAGTTGGTGCACTGGCATCACTAATTAATGGTTTTCCATCTGAAGTTTTCCAAGATTTCATGAAAGGTTTGTTTGGTGAAACGTGGAAACAAGTTGGCGGTGGAATGTGGACTGGTTCTTTCGCAATTCTAGCACTAATCATAGCATTTACAACAAGTTATAACTTAGCAAAATCTTACGGCGTTGATGGTTTGTCAGCAGGTATTATTTCATTTGGTGCGTTAATTATTCTTACGCCAACAACACCGAAAGAAGGCGGATTGAACTTAGCTTGGACAGGTGCACAAGGGCTATTCGTAGCAATTATCGTAGCACTCCTTGTTACTGAAGTATTCCGTTTCTTTGTACAAAGAAACATTACGTTTAAAATGCCTGATGGAGTACCACCAGCAGTTTTAAGATCTTTCGCAGCTATAGTTCCAGCATTTGTTATCTTAACAGTAGTTGCAGGTATTCAATTAGCAGTGAAATTAGCTGGTACAAGTGTTCATGAATTTATTTTTAATACGATTCAATCACCACTGCAAAGTTTAGCAGGGACATTACCAAGTGCAATTATCATTGTAATTCTTGTTCATCTTCTTTGGTTCTTCGGTTTACATGGGCCAAATATCGTTGGTGGTATTATTGAGCCATTATACCTACCGGCATTAGAGAAAAATATGAAGTTATTCCAAGGTGGTACATCTGCATTTGATGTTCCAAATATTATTACAAAGCCATTCTTTGATACTTTCGTATATCTTGGTGGTTCTGGTGCAACATTAGCATTCTTAGTAGTGGTATTACTTGTAGCAAAAAGTGCACAATTACGCGGTGTATCTCGCTTATCAATTGGACCTGGTGCATTTAACATTAACGAACCAGTAATCTTTGGTACACCAATTATTTTAAATCCAATTTTATTCTTACCGTTTATCGTAACACCAATTGTATTAGTAATTACTTCCTATACAGCTATATCTATTGGATGGGTACCAAAAACAGTTGTGATGATTCCATGGGCAACACCACCAATTATTAGTGGTTATCTTGTAACAGGTGGACATCTTTCAGGTGCAATTCTACAGTTATTCAACTTTGTAATTGCGATGGTAATCTACTATCCATTCGTAGTATTATGCGATCGTTCTGTTGTTCGTACTGAAAAAGCAGCAGCACAAGGAAATAACAACTCTGTACCTATGTAACACAGTAATTGTTCTCACAGATAACACTATCTGTGAGAACAATTACCTTTATATCATGTTCAAAAAGATGAGACCCATCTAGAAGAACACCAAACTATCATTCATAAATTAATAATTTAATAGAAATGTTCAAACTGAAGGGGTATTTCAATCGGTTGAACCATAATAGAGAGGGCGGTAATTATGATGACTACAGCAGAACAAATTCCATTCCAATTAATTTTAAATAGTGGTAATGCACGAAGCTTTGCAATGGAGGCACTTCAATTTGCCAAACAGGGGAAAATGGCAGAGGCTGATGAAGCGATGGTAAAGGCGAAAGAAGCGATTAATGAAGCGCATCATTTCCAAACAGAGCTCATACAATCAGAAGCAAGAGGAGAAAAAACAGAGATTAGTGTTCTCTTAATTCATGCACAAGATCATTTAATGAATGCGATTACAGTGAAAGAATTAGCAGCAGAATTTATTGACCTTTATAAAAAGTTAGAAGCGAAAGGGGAATAAAGCATGACTGGAATTAAAATTGCTACAATCGGCGGTGGATCTAGTTATACACCAGAGTTAATTGAAGGATTTATTAAGCGTTATGATGAGCTTCCTGTTCGTGAAATTTGGTTAGTAGATATTGAGGCAGGAAAAGAAAAGTTAGAAATCGTTGGTAACTTAGCGAAACGTATGGTGAAAAAATCTGGTTTACCAATCGAGGTACATTTAACACTGGATCGTCGTGAAGCATTAAAAGGTGCTGACTTCGTAACAACGCAGCTTCGCGTAGGTTTATTAGAAGCTCGTGCAAAAGATGAAGCAATCCCGTTAAAATATGATGTAATCGGTCAGGAAACGAATGGTCCTGGTGGTTTATTCAAAGCGCTGAGAACGATTCCTGTTATTTTAGATATTTGTAAGGATATGGAGGAGCTTTGTCCAAATGCATGGTTAATTAACTTCGCGAACCCAGCTGGTATGGTAACAGAAGCTGTCCTTCGTTATACAAATATTCAAAGAGTAGTTGGTCTATGTAACGTTCCAATCGGAATCCGCATGGGTCTTGCAAGATTACTTGAAGTAGATGCAAGTCGTGTCCACGTTGATTTTGCAGGTTTAAATCACATGGTATACGGATTAGACGTATATTTAGATGGCGTAAGTGTAATGGATCGTGTGTTAGAGCTTGTAACAGATCCAGAAAAGCAAATTACGATGGAAAATATTGCAGCGCTTAACTGGGAGCCAGACTTTATTCGAGGCCTTCGTGCAATTCCATGTCCATACCATCGTTACTACTACAAAACACGTGAAATGTTAGAAGAAGAGAAAGAAGCTTCAGTTGAAAAAGGTACACGTGCAGAAGTAGTAAAACAATTAGAAGATGATTTATTCGAGTTATATAAAGACCCGAACTTAGATATTAAACCACCACAATTAGAAAAACGTGGCGGCGCTTATTATAGTGACGCAGCATGTAGCTTAATTACGTCTATTTATAATAATAAAGGTGATATCCAGCCTGTTAATACACGAAACAACGGAACAATTGCAAGTTTACCACATGATTCGGCTGTTGAAGTGAACTGTATTATTACGAAAGAAGGTCCAAAACCAATTGCAGTTGGAGATCTTCCAGTACCAGTTCGCGGTTTAGTACAGCAAATTAAATCATTTGAGCGCACAACAATTGAAGCTGCTGTTACAGGGGATTATCATAAAGCACTGCTTGCTATGACAATTAATCCACTTGTACCATCAGATAAAGTGGCAAAACAAATTTTAGATGAAATGTTGGAAGCGCATAAAGAATATCTTCCACAGTTCTTCAAAAAGGTAGAGAAATAAAGCGGCGCTATTTAGCCCGCTTTTTTTTATTTCGATAGGAGGTATTACGATGATTAAGTTAATTGTAAATGCAGATGATTTCGGTCTTACAGAAGGTACAAATTACGGCATTATTGATGGGCATATAAATGGACTTGTAAATTCAACGACGATGATGATGAATATGCCAGGAACAGAGCATGCGGTACGCTTAGCAAAAGAGCATAACCTACTCGGAGTAGGCGTACATCTCGTATTAACAGCAGGGAAACCACTTCTTGGAGATGTACCATCACTTGTAAGTAGCGATGGATTGTTTCATAAACAAAGTGTCGTATGGAAAGGGAATGTAAATCCAGAAGAAGTCGAGCGAGAATGGACTGCTCAAATTGAGAAGTTCTTATCTTACGGATTAACACCAACTCATTTAGATAGCCATCATCACGTACATGGATTACCAATCTTGCACGATGTTCTTGAGAGGTTAGCGGCTACATATAATGTTCCAATTCGTCGTTGTGAGGAAGAGCGAGCAGTACGCCCGTTTTCTGACGTGTTTTACAGTGATTTTTACGCGGATGGTGTGACGGAAGATTACTTTGTGAAGTTAAAAGAAAGAGTACAAGATGAACAAACGGTAGAAATTATGGTTCATCCAGCTTATATTGATCCAGATCTTGTGAAGCGCTCTTCTTACGTAATGGATCGTGTGAAAGAATTGCGTATTTTAACAGAGAGCGAGTTGCCTGAAGGAATAGAACTTGTGAAGTTTTAATAGAAAAACGACGGCTATATAATGCCGTCGTTTTTTTGTGCTTACAAGATGGATAGAATATATCCGCCAAAGGCTCCGAGTATAACGATAACCCAAGGTGGTGTTTTCCAAAAAGCGAGCAAGCAAAATAGAAGAGACGCAAAAACAAAATCTACAGCGTTCATAATTGTGCTTGTCCAAATAGGATCATAAAAAGCTGCTAATAAAATACCGACAACAGCTGCATTGACTCCAAGTAGTGCCCCTTGTATGAAAGATATTTTTCTTACACTGTCCCAAAATGGTAAAACACCAATAACGAGTAAGAAAGCAGGAAGAAAGATCGAAATTGTTGCAAGTATGGCTCCAAGTGTCCCGTTTAACGCTGCTCCTATATAAGAGGCGAATGTAAATAGTGGACCTGGTACGGCTTGTGTTAATCCGTATCCAGCTAGGAACTGTTCTTTCGTCATCATTCCGTTTTGTACGAACTCACCTTCAAGGAGGGGCAGCACGACGTGTCCGCCTCCAAATACAAGTGCACCAGAGCGATAGAAACTATCAAATAAAGCGATGTAATAAGAGAACGGTCTTAATATTGGTAGCAGCAGTAATAGTCCGAAGAATAAGACGAGACAAGAAACTGCTATCTTTTTTGAAATAGGTACTTTTATATGTTGAGATTGGCTAATTGGTTGGTTGCGATATAAAAACCAGCCGATAAAGCCAGATATTATAATGAGAATGACTTGTGTCCAGCTGCTTGGCCATAATAAGGCGATTGCGGCAGTTACAATAGCAATTGTCGCACGATTTCGGTCTGGCGTTAATTTTCGTGCCATTCCCCATATGGCATGAGCAACAATAGCGACTGCTACAAGTTTTAATCCATGAATCCAGCCAGCGCTTCCAAGATTGAACTGATTAAGGAATGAGGCGAAGAAAACTAAAACAAGCACAGACGGTAAAGTGAATCCAATCCATGAAATAATAGCCCCTAATACCCCGCCTCTTAATAATCCAACCCCCATACCGACTTGACTGCTAGCAGGGCCAGGAAGGAATTGACATAGTGCTACTAAATCTCCATAGCTTCGTTCATCCATCCATTTTCTTTTTTGTACGTATTCGTGGTGGAAATAGCCGAGATGGGCGACAGGACCACCAAATGAAGTAAGTCCTAATTTAAATGAGACGAGAAAAATCTCTAATAATGTGTGAAAAGTGTATTTGTTATTTTCCAAAACAACCTCCTAGAATGCTTTCTTATGTGCATTATACAAGAGGTAGTAAAGCAAAAGGAACGATTCGAATGTAAAGATTGTGTGAATCTTTTCTTCGTAATTAAAACTTGAAAAAGTCATAAATGATTATGTATAAACCATAAAGTAGTAGAAGTAGTGCTGGGAAATTTATATAAGGAGAATGCCCGTATGACAACACATTTCTTTGCGAGGTTAACAGGCAAGAGGGAAATACCTCCTGTAAATACAGAAGCTTATGGCGTAACGGAGTTTATATTTAGTAATGATTTAAAGAAATTACAATATCGGATCATATTGAAAAACATTGAAAAAGTTACATCATGCCAAATTCATTTAGGGAAAGCGGATCAAATTGGTCCAGTTGTTTTAAATTTGTTTGGTCCGCTAAAGCAAGGTATTAGTGTAAATGAAGGAGTCGTGACTGGTGTAGTCAATGTGGAGGATTTTGAAGGGCCTTTACAGGGGAGAGCGTTTGATAACCTACTTCAAGAAATCATTCAGGCGAATGTATATGTAAATGTTTATACAAAGTCCAATAAGAAGGGTGAAATCAGGGGGAGAATCAGAAAAGTAAAGAAGTAGAAAAAAGGCTGTCCATATTTTGGAACAGCCTTTTTTTCTATAAGGTGCAAATTTGAGCGGTTATTGTTGGTAAATCGATATATTTTGAAAAACGCTGATATAATTCGCGTTACGGTCGATACATAAAAAACTACCATGGTTAATTTTTTACAGGCTGATTTTTAATGAAGAAGTCCATAATATAAAACACTTCATCATCAGGTATTTGTATTTCAAATGTATTTTCAATTGGTTGTAATGCTTTTTTCACTTTCATATACATCCAGTACTCATCTTGTCTTCGTTCCTCTTTATCTGGATGAGGGAGGAGGCTTTCTCCTTTTTGAAGACGGTCAACCATACAGCTCATATGCAGAATCACACCCATTAAGCTGTCAGGAGTTAGCTGTAAGGAAATTAATTCTTGAATTGTATTTAATGCGTAACGAATTGTTTTAATAAGTAATGCTCCGTCGTTCCGCTGCATTTGTTGTTCGAGAATATCAGCCATTTTTGCATATGTTTCTTCATACGTAATTAATTCTTGAATTGGCTGAATCGCTGTGTAGTTTACAATGTCTTGGAAATGATATGTTAAGCATGGCACTTGCACATCGAAATTTGTGACGATACAAATGATATTCCGCTCTTTTTTTATGTTCTCAATCATTTTCGTTAAATCTTTTTCATGGACGATACTAATTGGAATAATTTCAATTAATTCTTTGTCAAATCGCAAATAGTTCTCTAACATTTTTTGAATAGCTAAAGCGCTGCCTTCCCCAGTTAAACAAGCTGTCAAAATA
Organism: Bacillus cereus group sp. TH152-1LC; assembly: GCF_027710505.1. Lineage (NCBI taxonomy): Bacteria > Bacillati > Bacillota > Bacilli > Caryophanales > Bacillaceae > Bacillus > Bacillus cereus group sp. TH152-1LC. The sequence goes on from NZ_JAQFNK010000016.1 coordinate 97,311, forward strand.
ACAGATTTCATTGGTGATAGTGGTTTTTTCTTTTCTTCTTGTAAGTTTAAGTAAAACGGTGTTAAGTTCTTCACTGTTTCATATAATGCATCTAACGAGTAGCCAAGCTGTGCTTTTCGAGCCGCTTCTAGTGCATGTGGAGTGCTCGTCATGGAAAGAACACGTACCGGAATTTTGAACTCAGTTTCTAATATATCCCCAATATAAGCAAGCGAACCCATATCAACGAGTAAGAGAAGTCCATTTACATTTTGGAGTGTTTTCATATACACTTTCACACGCTCTAAGAAATCTTTCGGCGATTCATGTAACGGCATATCAATACCGGTTATTTCCTCAATGCCGAGAAGTTCGTTTGCGACGTTTGCCATTTCTGTTGCGATGCCGTTACCGTGCGCTAATATTAATACTTTTACTTCTGTTTGAGAGGCAGGAATTGGATCAACAACGAAGAACATTGTTAAAAAGCCTGCTTCATCAATAGGCATTGTTATTTGTAATTCATCCTCCAGTAGTTGAATGCATTGCATCGCTACGGAAAAAGCTTCTTTATATTTTGTACGAATTTGATTTAATTGTGGGTGATGAATTTGTTTCCCAGCTTGCAAACGTTGTAGAGTTGTCTGTACATGTAAGCTTAAAGCGAGAAATACTTTTTCATCAAACGTCTTAGATAAATGCTTCTCAGCAAGTACCGCAATTTTTTCGCAAACGGAAACGATATTACGATCCACAATTTTAAAAACATTTTCATGACTTGTTTTTTTAGAAATTTGGTTAAAATATTGTACGAAAAAGCTTTGAATATCATTTTCTATTAGTAATTCTAATTTGTCCTCTTCAATACCACGAGCTTGAAGTTCTTCATATTTATAATCAATATAATCGTATATAGAAGATTGTTTTTCATTTTCTATTTTATGATTACTCCAACCTTCATTACCCGTAAATACAAATGTTTCGTTTGGGATTTGGTATAGATGACGGCTCTTTCTTTCAATGAATAGCCCTTCTTTCATATACCAAGGTAAATCTGTACTTGAAACATAGACAGAATCACGTTTCTTTGTCACGAAGTCAGAATAGGCTTTCGCACAGGCAATTTGTACATCCGTTTTTAATTGCCCGATGTTATTGGGACAATTGTAAAAGACGAAGGCGCGCATTGTATTCGGGCTAACGTGAATTTCTTTTCGCAGACGTATCGCTTCATTTGTGAAAAATAGTTGCAGTAAAGCAAAGCGTTCTTTATGTGTACGCTCACGAAGTGGTGGTAGCGTAACAGTCATCGGTATACGTCTTGTAAATGTTTTTAATAAAAATGAATTTGGTTCTTCTGTTGTTGCAGTAATGATTAATACTTGTGCCTTACGCTCGTTTTCTGTTTCTCCAAGGCGGCGTATACCCCGCGGTCAATAAAGGTGAAAAGCATTTCTTGTCCCTCTGGAGGAAGACGATGTACTTCATCTAAGAAAAGGATCCCCTCATGTGCTTTTTCAATTAACCCTTTTTGATCACTTGCCCCTGTATAAGCTCCTTTTTTTATCCCAAATAACTGCCCCAGTAGTAGCTGTGGATTATTTGCGTAATCAGCACAGTTAAAGACGATAAATGGTGCATTTTTAGGAAGCTGTTCAACTTCAATTGCATATTCGTGCATTAAAGAAGCGAACATAGATTTTCCGACTCCTGTTTCTCCTAGCAGTAAAGTATGCATACCGTTTGGGGGATAGAGAATAGAAGCTTTCGCTTTTTCGATTGCGATTTTAAGGCTTGTATTTTCAATTGCAAATGTATCTAATGAAGTCATTTCATTTGAATGCGTTTCCAACGGAGCGTTCGTTTCTATATAAAAACGAACAGGACGCGTATTTGTTTTTAATAAACGTTTATCTTTTACAAGTTTGTTTAAGTCGCTACTTACATTGGCGCGATCTAGCTGCAATAAGGTAGCGAGTTCTGACGCGGTTACACCTTCTGTATAATTTCCTTCTTGCATTGCGTTAAAAATGAGATCTATTCGTTTCATTTCTATTCACCTCGAAACTTCATCACTATTTAAAATTTTACACAAAAATGGGAAGGGTGGGAAGAGAAAAATAAAACAGCTTTAGCATATAGGCACTAAAGCTGTTACAACCTTGTGTCTTTCCAAAAGTTCACTTCGAGATGGGAAGACGGATTATAGGGAAGAAGTTTGTATCCTTGTGACTGTAAGTAATCAATTACTTGTGGCAGTATTTGTACGGTTACACTCGAATCATGCATTAAAATCACTTCGACTTGTTCGTCGCTCTGATTACGTACTCTTTCTAATATGGCAGAAGGATTGTCATAGCTTTTCCAGTCATATGTATCGATTGTCCAATCCCACATTTTATACTGGGCGGATACAAGTGCATCACGGTAATTCTTTTTTAAGTAAGGCATGCTACCGTACGGGACACGAACGAGATGTGTATTTAATTTTGTAACTTGTTGAACGATGGTTTGTGTTTGTTCCATTTCTGTAATTAAAGCAGATGGATCACCAGTATAAAGGCGTTTTACATCGTGTGACATACTGTGGAGTCCGATATAATGTCCGTCTTTAATTAATCGTTGCATTGTTTTTTTATAATGTGGCACTTTTCCACCAATAACAAAGAAAGTTGCTTTTCCGTTCTTTTCTTTTAAGATGTTTAAAATTTGCGTAGTATATTTGTTTGGTCCGTCATCAAATGTTAAGTACGCGATTTTTTGGATAGGAGAGGTAGTTTCAGTATTTGGATGATGTTCAGCAGGAATCATTGTAGTTGCCCCTGCATGAGATGACGCGTACATAGTAATTGTTAAAAATAAAATAATGTATTGAAATACTCGCTTGATCATAACATTCACCCTCAGTTTGACAATCAAGATGTAAAAAAGAAAATATAACCCTTTTCTTATTATGTATATCTTTCTCCAATAGTGGGACTCTCAAACAAACTATATTTTGGAAATATGAAATGAGGAATAAAAAAATAAAAAATAGCATCCTCTTATAAGAAAGAGGATGCTATTTGAATATTTCATAATAGTAAAGGCTATACTACAATTAGTCTTCGCGTTTTTTCACTTTTTTATAAAAGGAAATAAGTGGTTTGTAACGTTCATGTACAAGCCCGATTACTTCAGCAATAATCTCTGTAAAGAAGATTAAAACGAAAAGAAGAATAATGGATAACCATAATGTCGCACTAGAGAAAATGATTGCATTTACACTAAAGAAGATACCGAATGCGTATATAATTAGTACCGTTTTACGATGGGAGAAGCCCATTGCAAGTAAACGGTGATGTAAATGCGATTTATCTGGTGCTGAAATAGGTTTTTTATTTACGATACGGCGGATAATTGCAAATGTCGTATCAAATACAGGTACACCTAAAATGATAACTGGAACGATAAAGCTGAATAACGTTACACTTTTGTATAATCCAAGTAACGATATAACAGAAATACAGTATCCTAAAAATAGTGCCCCTGTATCTCCCATGAAAATTTTTGCTGGATGGAAGTTGTAGAATAAAAATCCAATTGTACTTGCTAATGTAATTAATGCTAGTGGTAAGATAATAGCGGCTCCAGTGCCCCATGGGCTAGTGAAGGCCATATATGCTAGCGTTGCAAGTACGATAGATGAAATACCAGCAGATAACCCATCTAAGCCATCAATTAAGTTGATTGCATTTGTAATACCTACAATCCAAAATACTGTAATTGGATAAGCAAGCCATCCGAGTTCAGTATCCCCGAGGATTGGAATATATAATACTTGCACTAATAATCCACTTTTTACAATCATTATGGCAACTAATAGTTGTCCACCGAATTTTACCTTCGCAGATAACTCGTACATATCATCTAAAATACCGATGATTACAATGATAATCGCACCTAGCGTTATCGATAACATTCTTTGTTCATATAAGCCACCGACAACAAATCCTACAGCTACACCAATAAATATCGCTAATCCGCCAAGACGAGGCATGATTTTTTGGTGTACTTTACGAGCGTTTGGCTTATCTGTTGCTCCTATTTTAAAAGCTAACTTAATAACTAAAGGAGTAACGACGAGTACAGTGATGAAAGATGCCAAAATGGCATAAATCACTTGTGAGTCCATTAATACCCCACCCTTTTATAGTCTAACGTAAATTTTTTTGGTACATTTATCTGAAAATTATGATGTTTATTTACAGGCTCATAACATATGGTATCACAAAAAGATTAGAATTCAATCTTTTTTTCTATTTACGGTAAATGGAAGCAGATAGAATATATTACAATTGTATACAGAATGTTGAATCATTTGAGAAGGTTAATTGTATTGGGCTTTGGAATATGACATTTTCTCTTTTTCTTCGATAGTGAATACTTTTATTTCAGTATTATAAGTGTTACACGTAGAAATGAGTAAGTTCCGTGTTAAAATGTGGGAATTTATCCGCATGAACGGACAGTAAGGCTTCCACCTCAAAATTTAGTTGGAAACTTTAATTCCTGTAAACTTTCGATTGGTTTAACTAATAATTATTGGAGGATGAATGCCCCTCACTGAATAAAGTTTCATTCTATATTCTTGCATGTAATTTTACAAAAACTTAAAAAAGAATGGAAAAAGTAATTCATATAATAAAGAAGTAAAAGAGTTTTCGCATTTTTAATGTGAGAGGGGGAAGCACAGGGGGAATTCTATGTATTCGTATATTTTCTATTGTATATTCCTGTGCGAAAAGGAAATGAAAATTACGATAATAGGTACCGGATACGTTGGATTGATTACAGGAGTAGGGTTGGCGATGTTAGGCCATTCAGTCACATGTTTTGATATAAATGATGAGAAAATTGAACGGATAAAGCAAGGGGATTTGCCTATTTATGAAGCGGGTTTATATGAATTAATAAATGATGCATGTGCGAATGATTGTTTAACTTTTACAACAAGCAGAGTAAAAGCATTTTACGATGCAGAATTTATATTTATTGCAGTTGGAACCCCATCTTTATTAGATGGGACAGCGGATTTAACATATATTCGGAATGCTTGTGATGATATCGGAGCATATGCGACGAAAGACATTATTGTCGTTACGAAAAGTACGGTTCCTGTAGGTACAAACGATGTTATGAGGGGATGGATTGAGGAGAAATTACAAAATAGATATGAATTACATATCGTATCGAATCCAGAATTTTTACGGGAAGGTTCAGGGATTTACGATTTTTTTCAGGGAGATCGTATTGTAATTGGAGCAGATAATGAGGAAGCAGCACGGAAAGTAGAGAATTTGTATAGTGAATTACGCTTAAAAATGTATATTACAGATATAAAAAGTGCAGAAATGATTAAATATTATGCATCGAATGCTTTTTTAGCGACAAAAATTAGTTTTATCAATGAAATTTCAAATATATGTGAGAAGGTAGGGGCCAATGTATTAGACGTTGCACAAGGGATGGGAATGGATAAGAGGATTGGGGCGTCTTTTTTAAATGCGGGTATTGGTTATGGGGGATCATGTTTTCCGAAAGATACGAAAGCCCTTGTGCAAATTGCAGGGAATGTGGCGTATGATTTTCGCTTGCTAAAAGCAGTCATTGAAGTGAATAATAAGCAACAGTTGTTATTGATTGAGAAAGCGAAGAAAGTATTAAATATGAATAAGAAGCGGATTGCGGTGCTGGGAGCGGCGTTTAAACCAAATACGGATGATATAAGAGACGCACCGTCCCTTATTATGATACAAGAATTAATTCATATAGGTGCGGATGTAGTTCTATATGATCCAAAGGCGATTCTAAATATGAAAAATATCTTTGGAGAGACTATACAATATAGCGAATGTATAGATGAATCGATTAGAGGAGCGAGTGCGGCTTTTATCATGACAGAATGGGAAGCTATCCGAGCTTATCCGCTAGAAAAGTACGAACAACTTATGAGAGAGCCTATTTTATTCGATGGAAGAAATTGTTATACTGTTGAGGGTGTCAAGAAACAAGGGATAGATTATTATTCGGTTGGAAGAGAAAGTATTTGTAAGAGAGACTTTTCCATTCTTCGTTAAAAAGGCATGTATTCATGTATATTCTTATATGTCATAATAGAATTTGTAACTAGTGAAAGAAAAGAGGCAATGAAATGACTGAACGTTTAAAAGTAATGACAATTTTCGGGACACGTCCAGAAGCAATTAAAATGGCACCTCTTGTGTTAGAGTTGCAAAAGCATCCAGACAAAATTGAGTCGATTGTGACTGTAACAGCACAACATCGTCAAATGTTAGACCAAGTGTTAAGTATCTTTGGAATTACGCCAGATTTCGATTTAAATATTATGAAAGATCGCCAAACTTTAATTGATATTACAACGCGTGGTTTAGAAGGTTTGGATAAAGTAATGAAAGAAGCAAAGCCGGATATCGTACTTGTACATGGTGATACAACGACAACATTTATCGCAAGTTTAGCTGCTTTCTATAATCAAATTCCAGTAGGTCATGTAGAAGCAGGACTTCGTACATGGGATAAATATTCTCCATACCCAGAAGAGATGAATCGCCAACTAACAGGTGTAATGGCAGATCTTCATTTCTCACCTACAGCAAAATCAGCAACGAACTTACAGAAAGAAAATAAAGATGAGTCACGCATTTTCATCACTGGAAATACAGCGATTGACGCACTAAAAACAACTGTAAAAGAAACATATAGCCATCCTGTATTAGAGAAACTTGGAAACGATCGTCTTGTACTTATGACAGCTCACCGCCGTGAAAACTTAGGGGAGCCAATGCGTAATATGTTCCGAGCGATTAAACGTCTTGTTGATAAGCATGAAGACGTACAAGTTGTGTACCCTGTTCATATGAACCCTGTTGTTCGTGAAACAGCAAATGATATTCTAGGCGATCATGGCCGTATTCATTTAATTGAGCCGCTAGATGTAATTGATTTCCACAATGTTGCAGCACGTTCATACTTAATGTTAACTGATTCTGGTGGGGTACAAGAGGAAGCGCCGTCACTTGGTGTACCGGTTCTTGTTCTTCGTGATACAACAGAGCGCCCAGAAGGTATTGAAGCAGGTACATTGAAATTAGCAGGAACAGACGAAGAGACAATCTTTGGTCTTGCTGATGAGTTGTTATCAGATAAAGCAGCTCATGATAAGATGTCGAAAGCATCTAATCCTTACGGCGATGGCCGTGCATCAGAGCGTATTGTAGAAGCAATTTTACAAAACTTTAATAAGTAAATAAAAAAGAGCCAAATCGCATAAGATTTGGCTCTTTTTGTTATTGCTGATTTCTCATAATCCACTCTGCATGGGCATTCGTAGAAGGAGGGGGCTCAGTTGGTGTTTTGTTCTGATTCTGATTTGTTTCTTTCTTTGCTTTTTCGTCAGAGTTAGAATTTGAAGAAGGATTTGATTCGGTTTTTGTAGTTGGATTTTCTTGAGCGTTTGCTGTTTCTCCTAATTCTCTTTTTATCTCGTTACGTACTGTCTCTACACCGATTGGATCTGGAAGGAAGTAATAAATACCACCTATTTTTTTGTCTTCTCCTTCAAGTTTGAATGTTTGCATTGTAGAAGGGTCAAACCCAGATAACTTATTGTAAAGTGCAAGTCCGTCAGAAATAGGAATGTCAGTTTTTATATATTTTCCAACGACTGCCGTTAAATCTTTAATTTTAAATACGGTAGAGGCTGAATTTAGTTTTTGAGCAACAGCGGCTAGTAATTGTCTTTGTCTAGCGGCCCGACCATAATCGCCGTTTGGATCTTGCTTTCGCATACGTACGTATGCGAGTGCTTCTTCCCCATTTAAGTCTTGTTGTCCTTGTTTAAATTCGATTTTTTTGTAGTAATCTACGTCCGAACGCTCCCAAAAATCGAATGGGACATCAACGGTAACACCGCCAACAGCATCAACAATACCTTTAAAGCCTTGGAAATCAATTTTAATATAATGGTCTACAGGGACTTTTAGAAAACCTTCGACAGTTTTGATTGCCATTTCTTCTCCGCCGTAAGCATGCGCAGCGTTAATTTTGTCTTCTTTGTTCTTCCCAACGATTGGAACACGACTATCACGAGGGATACTCATAAGCGAAATCTTTTTTGTTTTAGGATTGACTGTCGCAAACATTAATGAATCTGTACGACCGTTTTGACCGTCCGTTGCATAATCTTCTATACCCATAATGAGGAGTGTAAAAGGCTCCTTTGTAATTTCTACATCTTCGGTTCTCAAGTCCGATTTTTGACGAGTAAAACCACTATACATCCCCATGAGAGAAGAGTAGGAATTTAATATATAAAGTCCTACACCACCAAATAAAAATACGAAAATAAGGAAGTAGAAAAACTTTCTTCTTCGTTTCTTTTTTATTCTGCTATTTTGGAGATGATAATAACGTTCTTCCATATATAATCTCCTTAGTTCATTTGTAGGAAAGTAATTCACTACATTAATCTTTAAAGATGAGGATGTAGGTATTCTTAGATAACATCTTGTTCTAAGTACAACATATCTCCTTCTGTAATTGTACATTTCCCATTTGTTAATTCAATCATCCAATCTGTGAATGCTTGTTTTCCGTCTTCTTCTACATACGTATCAAATGTGACATTTTCGAGATAATGTATATCTTTAATGGCATATTTCGAATTACGTAATTCATTTTCAATTTTGCCAAGTAATGTGTAATCAATTTCGGTCTGCATAACACGCATTAGTTTTCGCTGTACGATACCAACATGATTAATACCCTCACTTGTACATTTTCCATATGCGCGAATTAATCCACCTGCGCCAAGTTTGATACCACCAAAATAGCGTGTAACGACAACGACAGTATCTTTTAAACTGCGTTTTTTAAGTACCTCTAACATAGGTACGCCAGCTGTACCGCTAGGTTCTCCATCATCATTTGCTTTTTGGATTTGATCTTGCTCACCAATCAAATACGCAGAACAATTATGTGTGGCATTCCAATTTTGTTTTTTTATTTTTTGTATAAATTCTTGAGCTTCTTCTTCGGTTGTAGCTCTGCTAACATAACAAATAAATCTTGATTTTTGAATGACAATTTCGTGCTCACCGTAGTCTTTTATTGTTAAATATTGTAATAACACTCGTATACGCCCCTATCTCCCAAAATGACTAGTACTTTACATTTTAAAAGCGAGCGTTTTTATATTCAAACATTTTTTATAAATAAGTTGAAATTTTTGGTGAGTATTTCCTCTTTTTGTTGTAATTTGTCGAGATGGTAATTATAATTTCAAATCGGCATTTTCATGTATGGATGCACCATTTTTAGTTTTCGTGTAAACTTAGGGAATAAAAACTTTTTTATAAGGCAGGTACGCAAATGAAAACAGCTATTGTTACTGATAGTACAGCATATATACCGAAGCATATTCGTGATGAACTCAATATATATATGATTCCATTAAACGTTGTGTTTGGAACGGAATCTTATCAAGAAGAAGCTGAAATTTCAGTAGATGATTTCTATGTAAAAGTACGTGAGCAAGAAGAGCTTCCGAAAACTTCTCAGCCAGCAATTGGAAAGTTTGTTGAGTTGTTTGAAGAACTATCAAAGGATTATGATGCGGTTATTAGCATTCATCTTTCAAGTGGGATTAGTGGTACATATCAAACAGCAACGACAGCTGGGCAAATGGTAGAGGGTATTGATGTATATACGTACGACTCTGAAATTAGTTGTGAAGTACAAGGTTTCTATGTACGTGAAGGGGCAAAATTAGCAAGCGAAGGAAAGGATCCGAAAGAGATCGTTGCCCGTTTTGATGAAATGAAGAAAACGATGGACGCTTATTTTGTAGTGGATGATTTACATCATTTACAACGTGGAGGACGATTAAATAGTGCGCAAGCCTTCATTGGTAGTTTGTTACAAGTGAAGCCCGTTTTATATTTTAGAGATAAAATCATTATTCCATTTGAAAAGATTCGTACACGTAAAAAAGCGTTAAAACGAATTGTTGAAATTTTTGATGAGCAAGCAAGTCAAGGTGTACCTATGGAAGCAGTTATCATTCATGCACAACGTGAAGAGGAAGCGAATGAATGGAAGGCAGAATTAGAAGCAAAATATCCTCATGTTACAATCCGCACAGGTTACTTCGGTGCTGTAATTGGTACGCATTTAGGTGAAGGTGCACTAGGTCTTGGATGGTATACGAAGTAATAAGATATAAAAAGCTCTCTTTTTGAAGAGGGTTTTTTTACGGATATTTTACGTGTAGTTGACAAGTTAATATTTGGAAATGGTAAAATGTACGTAAAATAAAATAACGAGGAAAGTTTTATAACTTACTTTTTACAAGAAACTATATTATAATGGAAGAGAGGTGAAACATATGGAGCATAATTCTTGTTTATGTCCAAAGTTTGAGTCAGCTTTTACTTTGCTTAGTAAAAAATGGACTGGCTTAATTATTAAATCTTTGCTTGAAGAGTCAAAACGTTTTAGAGAAATCGCAGATATTATACCAAATATGAGCGATCGTATGTTGTCAGAGCGTTTAAAGGAATTGGAAAGCGAAGGCATTGTAGTTCGTAATGTTTATCCAGAAGTACCAGTTCGAATCGAGTACGGTTTAACTGAAAAAGGGAAAGCGTTAGAAAGTGTTATGGATGAAGTCCAAAATTGGGCTGAGAAATGGATGAAATAACTCTTTGATTTCATTCGTATTAGTGTATGTAACAAAACGTAAGGGAAACCTTGCGTTTTTTCTTTGCTTATAAAAAGCCTTCAAAATTCTACACATATATACAAAAATATGCATATCTTGCGATAGAGTTACATATAATATTACATTTGTTTTACAATAGCGTAACATTAGCAAAAAAAATCCCGAATTATGGTATAAATTTTATAGGTTATATACGGAAAAAAGATAAAAGAAAGCGGTGTAAAAAATAAAATGAAAAAGCTAAAAATGGCATCTTGCGCATTAGTTGCAGGGTTAATGTTTTCAGGACTAACACCAAATGTATTTGCAGAAGATAAAATTGCTGACGTGAAATCACAAATTAATACACAAAATGACACTTTACATAAACAACAACAAGAACGTGATGAATTACAAAAACAAATGAACGATTTAAACAAAACAATTCAAGGTTTAGATAAGTCTGTTCAAGAGAATTCTTCAAAACTTGATGAAACAACGAAAAAAGTTGCTGATACTGAGCAATTAATCGAAAATAAAAATAAAGATATTGCAGAACTACAAACGAAAATCGCAAAACGTGAAGAGTTATTAAGAAAACGTTTAGTTGCACTTCAAGAACAACCGAACACAAATGTTGTAACAGAAGTTCTTGTAAACTCTAAAAACGTTGCAGATTTAGTTGATCGTTTAGCTTCTGTTTCTAAAATTCTTGAGTCTGATGAAGATATCATGAAAACACAACAAGAAGATCAAGCGAACGTGAAAAAAGATGTTGAAACGGTAAAAACAAAGCAAAAGGAATTAAAAGAAGCACAAGCTCAAATTGAAACTGCTAAGAAAGAACTTGACGCTGAAAAAGCGAAAAAGGCAACAGCAGTAAATGATTTAAGCGGCAAAATGGATACGGTTGTAACTTCAATGACAAGTACGGAAGGTCAATTGAAAGATCTTGAAAAACAAGCACTGCAATTACAACGTATTGCTGAACAAGAAGCACAAGAAAAAGCGGCACAAGAAGCTGCTGCTCAAAAACAAGCAGAGCAAGCTGCTAAAGATGCGCAAGCTCAGCCAGCACAAGCGGCACCAGCTCAGCCAGCAGCACCAGCTCAAAAAGAATCACCTAAAAAAGAAGAGCCTAAAAAAGAAGCACCTAAGCAAGAAAAGAAAAAAGAAGAGCCAGCACCAGGTCCAACTCCGGCTCCTGGCGTAATTGGTAAAGCGCAACAATACTTAGGTATGCCATATGTTTGGGGAAGTGCATCTCCATCAAACGGTGGTTTTGATTGTAGTGGATTCATTTCTTACATCTTCGGTGTAGGACGTCAAGACGTTAATGGTTACTGGAATTCAGTTTCTAAAGTAAGTAGCCCACAACCTGGAGATTTAGTATTCTTCCAAGGTACTTATAAAGCAGGTCCATCTCACATCGGTATTTACGTTGGTAATGACCAAATGATTCATGCTGGTGATAAAGGGATTGCATACTCTAGCTTAAGCAGTAGCTATAACCAAAAACATTTCTTAGGATACGGTCGATTCTAGGATTTATAAACGAATAAAACATGTGTATAAAGTCGATAGCTTACTATTTTATAAGTAGGTTATCGGCTTTTTTGAGTTTTTACGAGATCATGAGAAAGGTTTATAGTAGTGCTGGAGGTGGTTGCTGATGCTCGCTGGAAAACAGTTGCTATTAGAAGAACTCTCTTCTGATTTACGGGATACATTACATGATTTGAAAAAGAAGAGGGAGGTCGTATGTGTACAAGGCGTAACAAAAAAGGCTTCTAAATATATATGTCAGCGCTGCGGTAATATAGAGCAACGACTATTTGCATCATTTTCGTGTAAAAGGTGCAGTAAAGTGTGCGCGTATTGCCGGAAGTGTATAACGATGGGGAGAGTTAGTGAATGTGCTGTACTCGTTCGTGGGATCGCTGAAAGAAAAGGTGAAAAAAGTTTAAATTCGTTACAGTGGAACGGGAATTTGTCTGCTGGTCAGGAGTTGGCCGCGAAAGGTGTTATAGAAGCTATTAAGCAGAAAGAATCTTTTTTTATTTGGGCTGTATGAATAGCCGGAAATGAATACATAAAATAATTATTTAAAAACGCCAAATAATTTTGACGTTATTTTGATTAATGTAAATCTTTTCTATGAAGTTGTTGATTATAACTTGTTTTTCTTTAAAATCTAATGTTTCAAATGCATCATCTATAGCAGTTAAGGTTACTTCATGAGAAATAGATTCTTCTTCAGAACGTTGTTGTTTAAGAAGGAGCTTTTCTTTTTCTAAATTCAGTTTCTCCATTTGCTGTTCTAAAAGGTTTTTACTGATGTTTGTAGTATTCATAAATAAATCAAGCAAGCGTTCCATTTTCTTATCTATATCTTTAATTAGTTTTTCATAATTTACTTTTTTCTCTTTTTTATTAGTCTGTTTTTTTTCTTCGGTTAAACTTTTTAATTCAGAAATAACAACTTCTTCAAGTTTTTTTCTGGACCAGGTTTTATTCATACATCTTTCTTCATATTCAGCTGGGAATCTCTTGGCTCTACAAATGTAATAATAATATCTTTTGGATTCAGTATCCTTAGATTTACCTGTACTGTATGCTACATAATTCTCTCCACAACATGAACAAGCTATTAGCCCTGATAACAAGCTTTGCTTAGCTTTATGGGCATTATGTCCCTTGTGACGTTTCAACAGCGTCTGTACACGTTTAAATTGTTCTGATGTAACTATAGGTTCATGTTGACCTTCGTATTCTTTTCCTGAAAAGGTTACACGCCCTATATATAATATATTAGAAAGAATGTCCCTATATCTCCGAAATCTCCAAATAGGATAGCCTTCCTCTTTTAAAACTTCCTGCACTTTAGTAATTGAATAATATTGCTCATATAAATCAAAAACTCTTTTAATATGAGTAGCTTCGTCTTCTTTAATTATTAATTGTCCATCTTTTCTAGTATAACCAGCTGGATCATAGTCTCCACCGTTACCTCTTAAACCGTTTTCTGCTCGTTTAACATGCCCCATTCTCATACGTTCTGCAATTGTTTCACGTTCTAATTGAGCAAATACAGATAGAATACCAATCATTGCTTTACCAAATGGTGTGGAAGTATCTAATGTTTCTGTTATAGATACAAAGTCTACCTTGTTTTTCAAAAAATGTTCTTCAATAAGTTCTAATGTATCTCTTTGAGAACGAGATAACCTATCCAATTTTAATACTACAACTGCATCTATGTTTTTTAAATCAGTTATAAGTTTTTTTATACCAGGACGCTCTAAATTTGAACCTGAATAACCGCCGTCTATATATTCATCATAGATGTCCCAATTTTTAGCTTTGCAAAACGCTCTTATTCTTTCTCTTTGAACCTCTATACTATAGTTTTCAATTTGGTCCTGCGTACTAACACGAATATATATAGCTGCTTTAGTCAAAATAATCACCTTTTACATTTAAAATTTAGCGTTAAGAGGTGCCATATACCAAACTAATTTTCCTTTTACTACAACAGGAGTGTGTTCTTGTGTTTTAGAATCATAAAATTGTGTTTTATATTCAGGATTATAACTTTCGGGTTCTAAAGTAATTCCATCTTGGAACTTATAAAATCTTTTTAGAGTTGCATCAAATCCATTAACTGCAACTGCAGCAATATCTCCATTTTTAATTTCAACATCTGGATCTATCAACGCTAACATATTTGGTGGTATTACTTTACTCATGCTATCGCCAACTACTCTTAATAAAAAGGCATGAGGGTGACAGTCAGTTATTTCTACTGGAACGTTAATCCATTCTTCAACAGTAACCATTTCGAGTGGAGTTCCAGCAGATATTGCTCCAAGTAGAGGTACAGGTTTACAGTTATTTTTAATATTTGGCTGATTAGGTCTGATGTGAGTAACATTAGAATCTTTATCTTCGATGATGTCACTTTTTAAAATTCCGAAATGATCAGCTATTTTTTGAAGTGATCCCATTCTTGGTTCTTTTAGCCCTTTTTCCCAAGTTGATACTGCCTTATCTGAAACACCAGCTATTTCTCCAAATTCTTTTTGTGAAAGATTATGCTTATCCCTTAATTTTTTAATATTTTTTCCTATGCTCATTTTAGTGACCTCCGTCAACTTTATATTTATAATATTAAACCAAAAGTAGAACTTGTTCAATATAATGTCGAAAAAATTCTACTTTAAATTCGGTATTTTAATATAAAGGTAGATTTAAAGAACTTTTTCGGTGTTGACATCCTACTTTTAGTAGATTATTATGAGTTTACAAGCGAATAGAAATGAGGTGAAAGTGATGATTCTCACTATTAAACAAGCGCGATTAATAAAAGGGTTTACTCAAACTGATATGGCGCAGCATTTAAAAGTCCATGTTCAAACATATAGAAATATGGAAAATCATCCTGACGAGGTGACTGTAGGAAATGCAAAGAAAATTTGTGATCTACTAGAAATTAGTTATGATCAAATTTTTTTTAATGTAGACTCTACTTTAAGTAGAGTTGAGGGTGGAGTCACTCTTGAAATGTAGAAGGTGGAAGAAATGATAATTAGAGAAGGTATTGAGGTGACTAGAATAACCTTAGATGGTTATGAATTACCGATTCCAGAAGGATATTCTGAGTTTCTACTTCGTGCTGGGTATTGGAGGTACGGTGAAAAAGTAGAAAAAATCAATCGCGAGGAAATTTTGTCGAATTATGAAAGAGAAGTAGTAATAGAAGATGGTAAGTTGTGTACTAATTTGACTTATATCGGAAAACAAAAATAGATAAGGAAGGTGACCAATAATGAATGGAGTATTATCTGCGAGTAAATTAATGAAAGCATCTGATGTTGTAAAACGATGTGCAGAAATGAGAAAGAGCCCAGCGTTATTACTTATTACTGAATTAGAAGCAAAGTGTCAGCTAAGGGAAATGAACCGTAAGGTTTCAGCTCGAAGGGAGGTGAGTTGATTGAAGGAAGTAACATTGGTTTTTAAATCAGGTGCAAAGGTTAGTTTTACAACAGCGCAATTTAAAACATTTAAAAATAACTTTGGTTTTTTATCAACAATTGAATGGGAAGGTGCTACCGGAAAGGTTCCATTACATATCGGGGTTAGTAGTATCGATGCAATATTTGTGGAAGACATTCCTGAAAAGGAATCGATTAAGGAACCTGATCATCCAATTGAAGATTTCTATGGTTGTGAAATTAAGCAAGATGATAAGTATTTTATGTTTGGCCAGGATGCCGTACTTGAAGGAAATCTAACGAATTACTTAATTGCGGAACAAAATGTTGAATGCTTTCGAGCTGTATAAAAGAAAAACCACCTGCGCCAACAGGTGATTTAGAAAAACAAAATTCACAGTCATTATAGCATGAAATGCGTTTGAGTAAAGGAGCGTTTTAAATGAATAAACAATTAGAAGTGAAAACTTCATACCTGGTTATGTTAGGGAATGTATTTCTCCAAGATGAAGACGATCTAGTAATGACTAAAGAAGTTAGAAATGCTGTTGAGTATGAAAATACTTACAATGCTAAAAGAAAAGCTAATGAAATTGGCGGTGTAGTGGTTAGAAAAACCATTGATTATGAAGAGGTGCAAAATGATTAAAGCAGTTGAGGAAAGTGTACAAGCTGTTCGTTTAGCTGAGGAACAAGGGATTTTGGGTGTTTATTTAGATAATAAGGTTCATGTAAGACATCAATTGTTGGAAGAACTTTTAAATGAAGAAGGAGAATTAGAAGTGGTAAAACGTGATGATTTGGATTTCCCTCTGCAAGTTGAATTTACGAAAGATGGTTTTACATACCTTTCTCTTTATACCGCAAAGGAATTCAAAACTAAATTTGGAGGTAATATCGATGAACTCATTACAAGCAATTGAATTAGCGGAAGTTGATGAATTACAGGATGCGGAGAAGCGATTTGAAATTAGTGATTTGGAAGGCCTTAATTGGGCATTTCGAAAATTGACTGCACTTAAAGCGGAAGAAAAGAAAATTACAACGTTGGCAAATGTTGAACGTAACCGTATTGCACAATGGGAGCAAAAAGAATTAAAGCCTATCCACGATAGCATTAGTTTCTTTGAAAGTCATATCCATCGTTACCATGCGGAACAACTTGCAGCGGATCCAAAACAGAAAACGATTAGTACGCCTTACGGTAAATCCAAAACTCGTAAGAGTAGTGAAGCGCCGGAGCAAAAAGATAAAGCCCAGGTACTTCAATATGCTATTGAAAATCATCTTGATGATTGTTTAAAGACAGAAGTTAAATGGGGTGACTTGAAGAAGAAATTCAAGATTGCGGAAATTAGCGGTGAAAAAGTAGTTGTGGATGAGGATGGACAAATTGTCCCAGGGGTGACGGTTAAACCTGAATCTATTTCTTATAGTGTGGAGGTATAAGTATGTTGCAAGTAACAGATGCACAACGTGAAAAGCTGAAAGCTTGCATAGCGTTATTTGGTGCTAGCGGTGGTGGTAAAACATTAACATCATTAATTCTGGCATACGGAATGATGAAAGAAGCCTATCCAGATTTACCAGAAGAAGAATTGTGGAAGAAGATTGGTGTTATCGATACGGAACACAAACGCTCGCTTCTTTATGCAAACAATACAATTAAAGGTTACAAGATTGGTAGCTTTAAATATGTAGAACTTGATGCACCGTATTCCACAGTTCGATACCAACAAGCAATTGAACTATTAAAGAAAAGTGGTTATTGCAGATAGCCTTTCACATGCTTGGGAAGGTATCGGAGGTATCTTGGATCAGCAGCAAGATTTAGGTGGCCGTTTTCAAGATTGGAAAACAATGAAGCCCATTATTAAAGAATTTATCAAATCACTTACAGAAAATGATGTGCATATTATCGCTACGTTACGTACTAAGCAAGAATATCAAGCTGAGCGTGATGATAATGATAAGCTTCAAATTCGTAAGTTAGGATTAAAGCCAATCCAGAAGGATGATCTTGAATATGAATTTATGATTGTTCTACGTATGGAACAAAATCATACAGCTACACCAACTAAGGATAATTCCAATTTAATAAATGAGAATGGTGAATTAATTAAGCCAGAGCATGGTGCAATTATTTATAAATGGTTGGAACTTGGTGTGGACGTAAGAGCGGAGCAAGAGAATGAAAGAAATGCTCTTGTTGCAAAAATTATAGAAATTGTTGAATCCAGCGATGAAGCAGCGAAGATGCTAGATGAAATTGAGTTTAAAACAAAACAAAAACTCCAAGATTTCAATCTTAAATATTTAAATGCCGCTTTAGATAGATTAAAAGTTTTTAACAACAAGGAGGAAAAATAATGTTTAAAGTAGATCACAGCCAAGCAACAGAATTTGAGGTAATTAAACCAGGTGAATATGAAGTAACGGTTGTTAACTATGAATTAAAGCAAGCAGAGTCAGGTAATAATCGAATAATTGTGGATTATGAAATTCGCAGTGATGTAGACCAGCCATTCCAAGGTCAAAAGATTTTATTTGATAACTTTACGGTTACTGAAAAAGCAATGTGGCGATTCCAAGCAGCATCAAAAGCGGCACAATTCCCAGATGGAATGCAATTTAGCAGCTACAAAGAATGGGCTGATACATTCTTAAATAAACCGTTGCGATTAGTAGTAGGTGAACGTGAGTACAACGGTAAAAAATACCCACAAGTAAATGGTTTTAAAGTTTCTGAAGTAGCAGCTCCAAGTACTGGATTCACTGTTTCAGATGAGGATATTCCATTCTAAAAATTAATTAACAAGATTCAAATAGGAGGGAGCTACTAACGGCTCCCTTTTCCAAAGGGAGAAAATCAAATGAGATATAAATTTAATCAAATACCGGCAGAGCTTAAAAACACTCCTCATTGGATCTTATGGCGGTCAGAAGTAAGAAACGGTAAGAAAACAAAAGTTCCTTATCAAATCAATGGGGAAATGGCTCAATCAAATAATAAACGGAGCTGGTCAACGTTTCCGGCAATCATAAAATTCTATGAACAAGGAGATTATGACGGAATTGGATTCATGTTTTCAAAGGATGATCCATTCGTTGGAATAGACATTGACCATTGTATCCAAAAAGGTGCTCTTACAAGTTTAGCTGAGGATATTATTGAAATCGTAAATAGTTACACGGAATATTCACCAAGTGGTGATGGCATCCACATTATTGCAAAAGGTAAGCTGCCATTAAAAGGACCAGGTACAGGACGGAAAAATGTTGATATCGGATTAGAAGTATACAGGCATGGAAGGTATTTTACTTTCACCGGTGATTGCCTGGATCAAGTCCCTGTGGAGGATAGAACGGATGAATTAAAAGTTTTATTTGAGAAGTATTTGAAAGAAAAACCAAAGCCAGAAAAGAAACAAAACACTACTTCATTCGAACGAGAAGATATTACTAGTCTATCGAATGCAGAATTGTGGGAGCGAATGTTTGATAGTAAAAGCGGTGCATCCATTAAAGATTTATTCCAGGGCATGTTGATTAACGGTGATCATTCTTCTACTGACATGGCTTTATGTAATCATCTAGCATTCTGGACGGATAAAGATGCTGCAAAGATGGATTCAATGTTTAGAGAGTCTTCCTTACTTCGTGAGAAGTGGGATAAACCACATTCTAGTGATGGTCGTACATATGGACAAATGACAATTGATACAGCAATTCTTTCAACTCCTTCCACAATAGCTGATTATGAACCACCTGAAGAGAAAAAGTATGAGGTTTATATTTCTGATAACTCAATTGAAGATACTGAGGAAATTATCGATGAAGCACCAAAGTTTCATTTAACTGAGTTAGGAAATGCGGAGCGTATTGCATATTATCATGGCGAGAACGTTCGATATTGTAACGAATTGGAATGGCTTATATGGAATGGTAAGCATTGGCATGAGGATAGTAAGAGACAGATTGAAGCTATTACAGCTAAAACGCTTAGATCCTTATATGGAGAAGCGAAAGCTACAGAAGATAAATACCAATCAAAGATGTTACATGATTGGGCAAAGAAATGCGAAAGACGTTCTATCCGGATAAATAGCATATTGGATGTAAAACCAATGGTGTCAGTTAGAAAAAAAGAATTAGATTCTCATAGTTTCCTTTTTAACTGTGAAAACGGAGTTATCGATTTAAAGACTGGTGAATTATTACCGCATGACCGTGACTTGTTATTAACGAAACTTTCTCCAATTAAGTATGACAAAAATGCTGAGTGTCCAAACTGGAAAGCTTTCTTGGAAAGTATTTTTAAAACGCATACTGGTGAAGCGGATCATGAGCTTATTAATTATCTACAAAAAGCAATTGGTTATTCATTAACTGGTGTAACAAAAGAGCAAGTAATGTTTTTCTTATTCGGTAATGGACGAAATGGTAAATCTACTTTTATTAACATTATCCAAGATTTACTTGGTGATTATGGTAGGCAAACGAACAGTGATACTTTCTTGAAAAAGAGAAATGACTCAGGCATTAATAACGATGTTGCTCGACTTGATGGAGCACGTTTTGTATCGGCTGTTGAGAGTGAAGAGGGACAACAATTATCTGAAGCCCTGGTTAAACAAATCACTGGTGGAGAAAAAATGTCAGCTCGTTTCTTACGCCAGGAATATTTCGAGTTTACACCTGAATTTAAAGTGTTCTTTACTACCAACCATAAACCAATTGTAAAAGGTTCGGATGAAGGTATTTGGAGAAGGATTATGCTTATTCCATTTACCGTAACAATACCGAAAGACAAGATTGATTATGATCTACCAGATAAATTAGCAAAAGAAATGCCAGGTGTTTTGCGGTGGGCTGTTGAGGGTTGCATGAAGTGGCAGACCGAAGGGTTGCGTGCTCCTGAAGCCGTGAAAGCAGCGACAGCTGAATATCGTGAAGATATGGATATACTCGGACCGTTTATCGATGAAAATTGTGCGGTGTATTCGACAGCAAGAGTTGAAGCGAAGTTGCTTTATGAAAACTATACAAAATGGTGTTATCAAAATAATGAAATGGATTTAAAGAATCGTGCTTTTTATCGTCAATTAGAAATACGTGGTTTTAAAAAAGAAAAAGGATCAAAAAATAAAACCTTTATTCATGGAATGACATTAAACGAATTTGCAGGAGCTAGTCTATTTTCTGGTGAGGAAAAAGAAGAGAAGGACAACGCAACTCCTATAAAAAGGAAAAAAGTTTGATTTGAGGTTACTAAGGGTTACTAAACTGTTTTTCTAATAACCCTTATAAACGCTGTTATATCAATGTTTATAGTTTATGGGTTACTGAGGGTTACTGAATTTTCTATAACAGCCTATAAGAAAATAAATAAATAAAAAATAATATATATATATAGGACTTTAATAGATAACCAAGTAATCTTAGTAACCCTGATGACCAAAAAGAGACTTGAACCCTTGGTATGACTGGTTTTGTAGCGGGTTACTGAATGAAAAACTTAGTAACCCTCGATAATCCCTTTAGAAAAAGAGGTGTAATATGCATCCAAAACAAATATGTGCTGATGTTCAATCGATGGGAGCGAAGCTCGTTCTTGATGGAGATGACTTATATATTGAAAACCATGAAAAGATTGCTCCTGAAATTGAATCAGTTATTAAAGAATACAAGTTACGGATTATTAAGTATTTGCAAGGGAATTATTCGGACCAAGATCATGCGGTAAAACAAACGATAGATAAAATTATTAGTTTTTTTATCGGTGTTGAGCAAGACATGAATCCAAAAATAAATGATTGGTTTAATCATGATGAAGCCGCTGCAAGGTTGGTTATGGAACTAACATTAAACCTCTCACTTAATGGCTGGTTATATGTAAAAGAATCTGTAGCCAACTATGAAAATAAATTAACGGACGAGCTTTCACAAGAAATATTCAATCGTGCAATGTCACACTTTAGGAAGGTGAAATAAATGCCAGCAATTCATTTTAGATATTCGGATGTCGAATTAAAAGAAATACTAGATACATTAGAAATCATGGTGGATACGAGAGAACAGAAAAACCAACATGTACTTGATTATTTTCGCAAAAAGAATGTTCCATTCAGACTTAGAAAAATTGATACAGCCGATTATTCAGCGGTAATTCCTAAGAATCCTGAGATGGGCATTACACGAGATATTTATTTAAGTGCTGGAGTAGAAAGAAAAAATGGTGTAGATGAATTGGTCCAATCAATTAAAGACCGTACAAGATTTGAAAATGAATTGATTCGTGCCGCTAAACATCCATTTGTTCTTCTTGTGGAAGATCTACAAGGCTATCACAAAATATTAAAAGGTGAATATCGAAGTCAATACAAACCAGAAGCATTACTTGGTAGTTTAAAAACATTTGAAGTGAGATATGGGTTTTCAACGGTATTTATTGAACCGGCTACAACAGGTAATTACATATATCATCATTTTTTATATATGGCTCGTGAGTATCTGAAGAAAGGGGTCATATAAGTAATGACATATTCTCGTGAAGAGCAAGAAACTATTTTGAATTTCGATAACAGTACAGGTCAGTGGAATGTTTATTCTACTGTTCCTAAACACATTCGAAAACTGAGTAATCTATGTGAATTACAAACTTTAGAAGAAGAGGATGGAAGAGCAACAGCTGTAAAAGGTGTTCTTCAAGAAAAACAAGTAACAATGAAAAATTTACGAGTGATGACGGAAGAGCAAAGAAAAAAAGCGGCTGAAAGACTTTCTAAGGCTAGAAACGTACAGAAATAACAGAAAAACTTTAGTTCCACTATCAATCTAATACAAAAGGAGCCCGAACCATGACGAACGTGAAATTGAACGTATTATTCAAGAAAATGCAAAAGGACGATAAAAAGGAAGTTTTACAGTTTCATGTATTAAGTGATGAATTACCACATGCTGATGAGTTATTGAAAATGCCAGGTACAATTATTCATCTAACTGTGGAGAAAAGTGAAGTTGAACCAATCGGCGCGGAGTTCGTAAATATTCAACGTGATAGTAAGAAAACGGCGATTAAATTAAATGTAAAACGTGATGCAAAGGGTGTAGTAAATCAACTTTATCCTTTTGCCGGTGGAAATGTTGATATCATTCTTGAGCCTTCTCAGATGTCGATTGATGAGTTTTATGAAGAACCACATGAAGGTATGGAATACAACGTTAAACAGGATGGAACAACAGAAGTTGCTCCTGGTCAGTTGAAAATTGTTGATGATGAAAAAGTTGCTGAATAATTTTTTTCCTGGGCTTCGGCTCAGGATATCGATTATAGGTCGAAAGGATGAAAGACATATGTATCACTGTGAAAAATGCTTAGAGTGTTTTGAGGACGAGGGAGAATATCTAATTCATTTACCAGAATGCGAATATTAATCGGAAAACGTTATTAAATTTCATTTTGCCGAAAAAACGGTTTATCAAATTAAGAAAAAACTAAGGTGTTTTTCATACCTAATACAAATAGATGTACAAGTATTAAAACGTCTTAGAAACGAAAATAAACGTGTTTTATGAAGTTCATAGTTTCTAAGAAGAAATGAGGGACGGTAAAGTGACTTATTTACAAAAAATCATTGAACTATCATCTGAATTACCTTATCCAGTGTTACGAGATATCAATGATCGTGTAAGAGATTGGTTAGCAAGTGGCGGAGGAGAAAACGATTCATATATTGCTCAACAATTACGATATGCTCAAAACTATTTAAAAATGCGTGGTGATAGCAATGAATAATCATAAGAAAAAGAAATTAAAGAAACGTCTTGCTAAACGTGCGAAGTTAGTTGATAAATCCCGAACTAATAAAGCATGGAGAAACATCTTTGTAAAAGCTGGTATTGTGAATTAGATTGTGGAAGGACCAAAGAAAGTAGGTGAATCATCATTTGTTTGACTGGCTGAGAGACTATCAGAAATTAGAAGAACGAATTGCATACTTAGATTACAACTTAGATAAAGCAAAAGCTGAATTAAAACGCTGGGTCAGTGGTGATTTGCGAGAGGTACGTTTAACCGCTGAATCAGAAGGTGCAAAGGTAGAAGAACGTATTGAAGCAATTGAATATGAGTTAGCTAATGAAATGAATGCTATGTATGATCTAATGGAATTGATTAATAAGTTTAAAGGGCTAGATAATCAAATACTTGTAAAGAAATACATATATGGCATGACATTAGAACAAATAGCGTGGGATTTAAATTATAGTCCAAATTACATTAAACGTAAGCATGCTGAAGTAAGAAAGATAATCAAGTTTGTGGATGATCTATAAGGTTACTTTTAGGGAAGGTACTTTTAGGGCAACGAAACTATTGTAAATATGATTTATAGTAATAACATAAGAAATTGACGAAAGGGCAACTGGTGCACGGTTGCTCTTTTTTGTCGGTTAGTGTCGAATTGTTAAACTAGAAAATTGTCATTTCCTATCTGATAATGAGAATAGGAGGTGATATTGTGGATGTTAAAGAGAAAGTTTATTATATATTACAATCAATAAATGTTGGTGAAAAGGATTTAACAGCTGATAAATTAGGAATGGATAAGACAGCATTTAGGAATCTATGTGAATTGATAGAAAATAATAATTGGATTGATGGTATCGATGATCAGTATTATGAAGTTGATTTCTCAAATGCAAAGTTAACTAACGAGGGTAAGAATTATTTAATGCGAAACTCTATTTAATTTGAAAGCATTCCTTATGGAGTGCTTTTTATTTTGAATAAAGATAAGGAGTGAGGATAGATGGATGGCTAAGGAATATGCAAAGCGCTTTTATAAGTCAACGGCATGGAAGAAGTGTAGAGCATCATACATA
This sequence comes from Bacillus cereus group sp. TH152-1LC, assembly GCF_027710505.1. Lineage (NCBI taxonomy): Bacteria > Bacillati > Bacillota > Bacilli > Caryophanales > Bacillaceae > Bacillus > Bacillus cereus group sp. TH152-1LC. The sequence continues at coordinate 121,935 of NZ_JAQFNK010000016.1, forward strand.
GCTACAACATTAGATGGTATGTGTGAGCATTGTACAGAAGAACCTGGTTATATCGTTGACCATATAGTTGAGATAACGCCAGGTACTATAAACAATCCAGACATAACATTGAACCATGATAACCTACAATACTTATGCTTACCTTGTCATAATACAAAGACGTTTGGTAAGTCATCATTAATTAGAGAAGATGTAATGTTTGATGCGAATGGGGATTTAATTATGAAAGGAGAAAGGTAGATGAAACTATCTAAACAAGAACAAACAGTTATTATCGGTAAGTTAATCAATAATGTCATCGGTGTGGATTTAGCAAAGCAACACATTGATCCACAAAAATTAGAGAAGGCTGTAGCATTGCATAACGAAATGAATGATGATATAACACCAAGGCAATGTAGAGAAGCGCTTATTAATGTACTGGATAAAGCAATAGATGAGTTCTTAATTCCTAGAGCATAAGGAGTGAGCATAGATGCGATTAACTAAGCTTGAGAAGGCAATTACTTTTGCTACAATCCTTAATGCTATTGGTGAAGAAAACATTGAAGAATATGTGGAATTAGAACCATTGCGACCAGTAGCTAAAGAACTAAGTAAATTAAATAAAAAAACAAAACCAGAAGAAAAGAAAAAAGCGATAAAAAGTATAATTAACAAAATGATGAAGGATTTCAAAAAAGAAATCGAAAAGAAGAATCCCCCCATTAAAAAATAAAATTCAGTCTCTATAGGGGACCGAGAGGGGGGCTTCAAAAAATAAATGGGTCATTTTCGTATGAGGGGGGGTATCAAAAATTATGGTTAAATTAAGCAAAAAAAAACAAGATGAATTGATTAAAGAAGAAATACAACGATATGCTAATGTTTTTCAATATTTACAAGAAGATAAAAAGCAAGTTGCACAAAAGCTCATTGAGAGAGTTGCTTTTATGACTGTAACCTTGGAAATATTAGAGGAAGCAATTAAAGAGAAAGGTCCAACTTACGAATTTGTAAATGGATCTCAGAAGATGATTGTGGAAAATCCAGCTCAAAAATCCTACAACACTATGATTAATAGATACACCTCAGCATACGAAAAGTTGTTTAACCTTCTTCCAAAGGAAGGGATTTATGTAAAAAGTGATGGAGATGATGGATTTGAAGAATTCGTGGAGAATAAATGAAGCTTCGTAAACGATACCCAATTTCTTATAATCCTATAATCGAATATCATAACAAGATTGAAGCTGGTGAAGAAGTTGTAGGATATAAGGTTAAAAGAATATACAAAAAGCTTGTAGACGATATTTATGATCAAGAATCTGTATATGAATATAATCCCAAAAGAGCAAATCATGCGATAGAATTTATTGAGAATTTCTGTAAGCATTCAAAAGGAAAATGGGCTGGTCAACCAATTGATCTTGAGCTTTGGCAAAAAGCTTTTATTGCCGCCTTATTTGGATTTGTTCACAAAATTGAAGGCACACGGAAATATCGTGAAGCCTTTTTAGTCGTTGCTCGTAAGAATGGAAAGTCCACACTTTCATCAGGTATTTGTTTGTATTTACAAGTAGCCGATGGAGAAGGTGGAGCTGAGGTTTATGCTGTAGCAACAAAAGAAAAACAGGCGAAAATTGTTTGGTCAGAAGCTAAACGAATGGTAAAGAAATCACCTGTTCTTTCAAAACGTATCAAAGCATTAGTAAAAGAATTAAATGCAGATTTTAATGACAGTACTTTTCAACCTGTTGGAAGTGATAGTGATACATTAGATGGTCTAAATGTTCATGGAGCATCCCTTGATGAAATCCATGCTTGGAAAGATAAGAATCTTTATGATGTTATTGTGGACGGCACATCAGCACGAGAACAGCCACTCATTCTCATGATCACGACAGCAGGGACGGTCCGAGAATCTGTTTATGATATGAAATATGAAGAATCAGAAAGATTTTTATTAAGCCTTGACGATGAAAAAGAATACACAGACCCAACATTTTTACCAATTATTTATGAATTAGATAATCGTAAAGAATGGACTGATCCGAAATGTTGGAAGAAAGCCAATCCAGGCTTAGGTACAATAAAAAAAGTTGATAACCTTGAAACAAAGGTAAAGAAAGCACAAGCTAATCCTTTACTTGTTAAGAACTTATTAACAAAAGATTTTAATATCCGAGAGACTTCAAGTGAAGCATGGCTAACATTTGAACAATTGAATAATAAACAAACCTTTGACGTAAATGTGTTGAAACCTAAGTATGGTATAGGTGGAACTGATTTATCAGAAACAACAGATTTAACCGCAGCAAAGGTTATTTTTATGGTTCCAAACGATTTAAATGTATATGTTTTGCAAATGTATTGGCTACCTGAGGAATTATTAGAACAACGTTCAAAAGAAGATAAAATACCATATGATTTATGGCATGAAGCTGGTCTTTTAAGAACAACGCCAGGTAATAGTGTGCATGCAAAATTTGTTACGGAATGGTTTTTAGAAGTAAGGGATGAATACGGAATTTATCTTCCCTGGATTGGTTATGATAGATGGTCCGCAAAATATTGGGTTGAGGAAATGCAAGGATATTTTGGTAAAGAAGCACTGGTACCTGTAGCACAAGGTAAACAAACATTATCAATGCCAATGAAACTTTTAGGAGCGGATTTAGAAGCCAAGAGAATTATTTATAATAATAATCCAGTTGATAAAAGGTGTTTATCAAATACAGCAATCGATGTGGATAAAAACCTTAATATACAACCAAATAAAACTAATAATCAACGTCGTCGTATAGATGGAACGGCAGCTCTTCTAGATGCTTATGTAGTCTTGCAAGAAAAGAAAAATGATTATCTAAATATGATTTAAAGGGGGTGATAAATTGGGATTGTTCGAAAAAATATTCGGTAAGAAACAGCCGCCTTCCACAACTCGATTTGAAATGGTAAACGATGATGGTGGCGGTTTTTATTCCTGGGATGGTCAGCTTTATAAAAGTGACATTGTTCGTGCTTGTATTCGTCCTAAGGCTAAGGCAGTAGGTAAATTAATTGCTAAACATATTAGGGATAACGTAAATGAATTTAAGGTTAATCCAGATGCGTATTTACGGTTTGTTTTAGAGGAACCTAATCCCTTAATGACTGGACAAGTTATGCAAGAAAAATTAGCAATTCAATTAGCGTTGAATAACAATGCCTTTGCCTACATTAAACGTGATGAATTAGGGTATGTCACTGAAATATATCCGATTCCTTGTGTATCCATTGAAGTTGTACAAAATACTTCTGGTGATATATTTTTGACGTTTTATTTTAAAAATGGAAACCGAATGACCATTCCTTATGTAGACATTATTCATTTACGGCAAGATTTCAATGATGATGATTTCTTTGGAGAACATCCAGGGACGGCATTATCTTCATTAATGGAAGTTGTCAACACTACAGATCAAGGTATTATTAAAGCGATTAAGAATAGTGCAGTTATTAAATGGATACTGAAATTTAAAGCAGTATTAAAAGAAGAAGACGTTGATGCTCAGATACAAAAGTTTGTGAAGAATTATATGAGTATTGATAGTGTGAATGGTGGAGCGGCTTCATCCGATCCGCGGTATGACTTGGAACAAGTTAAACCTGAAGCGTTTGTTCCAGATTCAAAACAAATGCAAGAAACTATTCAACGAATATATAACTTTTTCAATACAAACGAAAAAATTATACAAAGTAAGTATTCGGAAGATGACTGGAATGCATATTACGAATCTGAAATTGAACCATTAGCGATGCAGCTTGCTGGAGAATATACCAGGAAGCTTTTTTCACGTCGCGAGCGTGGGTTTGGTAACAAGATAATATTTGAAGCAGCAAGTCTTCAATACGCTTCGATGTCAACGAAAATGAACCTAGTTCAAATGGTTGATAGAGGGGCGATGACACCGAATGAATGGCGTTCTATTCTTTCGTTGGGCCCGATTGAAGGTGGAGATAAGCCAATCAGAAGATTAGATACAGCTTTAGTTAAGGATGGCAATGTTACTGGTAAAGGAGGTGAGAAGAATGGACAAAACGGAAACGAGGGAAATAGTAACGCAGAAGATTGAAATTCGAGAAGATGACAATGGTAATCGAACTCTTACTGGATACGCAGTAAAGTGGGAAAAGAAATCTTTGGTAATGGGTTATTACCGTAAGTTCCGTGAGCAATTCAAAAACGGAGCATTCACAGAGTCATTGCAAAATGATGATCAGCGTTTTTTATGGTCGCATGATACATCAAAAGTTTTAGGGAGAACTAAAAACAATACTTTGCGTTTAAGTGAGGATGCGGTTGGTTTACGTTTTGAATTGGATTTACCAAATACAACCTTAGGTAATGATACTTATGAATCTATTAAACGCGGTGATGTGGATGGTGTTTCCTTTGGATTTAGCATGATAAATCAGGATATTGAAGAACCGGATGATGACCTCATGCTACGAACTGTTACGAAAGCAAAGCTATTGGAAGTAAGTGCCGTTGCTTTTCCAGCCTATCCAGATTCAGAGGTAAGCGCCAGGGGATATGACCCATATAAACACTTTACGGAAGAAAGAAACCGCTCGGAAAAGCGTAAGAGACTCTATTTACAAACATTATTATAAAAAAGGTGGAAATTTAAAATGAATAAAGAACAATTGTTAAAACGTAAAGGCGAAATTAGTGAATTGTTAGGTGATGAAACTAGATCTATCGATAATTTAAATGATATCGAGAAAGAATTACGCGAAATTAATGAGCAATTAGCCGCAATTGAAAAACGTGAGCAACTTTTAGCAGACGCTCGTTCAATTAATGATGGTAATGCAACAGGCACTCATAAAGTTGAAACGTTTAATGCAAAACCGGGTGATGAGCAACGGGAATTAGGTACAGATTCACTTGAATATCGTAATGCTTTCATGAATTACGTATTAAACGGTGAAAATATTCCAAATGAATTACGTGCAAGTGCCGTTACAAAAACAGGTGATGTTGGCTCTGTTATTCCACAAACTGTGTTAGATAAGATTGTTGAAAAAATCGAAGCTGTAGGAATGATTCTTCCATTAGTTACTCGTACAGCTATTAAAGGCGGAGTGACTGTACCAACTTCATCAGTTAAACCGGTTGCTACATGGGTGGCTGAAAGTGCTGGAAGTGATAAGCAAAAGAAAACTACTGGTAGCATTACTTTTAACTATCATAAATTACGTTGTGCAGTAGCTGTTTCTCTTGAAGTAGATACTATGTCTCTAGCAGTTTTTGAAACAACATTAATCAATAACGTTGTGGAAGCTATGACAAAAGCAATCGAACAATCAATTGTTAATGGTGATGGAACAGGAAAACCAAAAGGGATTTTATCAGAAACTCCTGTTACTGGACAGGCTTTAGATGTAGCGAAAATTAGTTATAAAACATTAACAGATGCAGAAGCAGCGCTACCTCTCGAATATGAAGCAAGTGCAGTTTGGACAATGACGAAAAAGACATTTATGGAATATGCAGCTATGGTAGATACTTCAGGACAACCAATTGCACGTACTAATTATGGTATTGCTGGTAAACCAGAGCGTATTTTATTAGGTCGACCAGTTGTTTTATGTAACTATGTTGATAGTTTTGCAACGGCTACTGAAGGAACTCCATTTGCTTTCTTATTTAACTACAAAGATTATGTTCTTAATACTAACTACCAAATGGGTGTTAAAAAGTATGAAGATAATGAAACTGATGATCTTGTTACAAAGGCAATTATGATTGTGGATGGTAAAGTTGTAGATAAGAACTCTTTAGTTGTGTTAAAAAAGGCTCCAGCAGCTTAATAGGGGAGTGATACAATGAATCATTTAGTTTTAAATGCTTTCATTGATAAAAAAACGGATGTCGGATATTCAAAAGGCGATATGTACGAGTCAAAGGATTCGAAACGTATTGCCTTTTTAGTTGAAAAAGGATTTTTGCAAGGTAATCAAGCAGTTTCTAAATTTCCTAAACATATTGGTGGCGGTTGGTATGAGTTATCAAATGGTGACAAGATTCAAGGGAAAGACGAGGCTGTAGAAATGGAACAATCATTACGGGGTGAGTAATTATGCTTTTGGATGATATTAAAACCGCCTTGCGTGTATCCCACAATGCTTTAGATAGTGACATATCTGATTTAATGGAAGAAGCTCGACACGATTTAATGTTGTCGGGCGTTTCTTCAAAGAAGGCAAATGAAGATACTGATCCATTGATTAAACGGGCGATAAAAACATATTGTAAAGCGGAATTCACTTCTGATGCCAGGGAATCCGAGCGCTTCAAAATATCTTATAACATGTTAAAAAACCACCTAACATTAGCAGGTGATTACAAGTGAATGATATTTTATATTTTCCAATTGTAACAACTAGTAAAGATGAGTTGAATCAAGTAGAAATATCAGAAGACTTTACAAGACAAGTATTTTGCGAGAAAAAAAGTGTTTCTCAAGATGAGTTTTTCAAGGCTGGTCAAAATGGATTTAAGCCTAAATGTGTATTAATTGTTTATACATTGGATTATCAAGAGGAACAAAAATTAAAGTATCGTGAAAAAGAATATAATATTTACCGCACATATGAAAGAAATGATGAAAAGATTGAGCTTTATTGTGAGGTGAAGTCGGGTGACTAATATCAATAATTTAACGAGTGAGATTGCTAGAGAGTTACAAAGATATGCAAATGTTGTGGAAGACAAATTAGAAAATGAAATTGATGAAGTATCAGATGTTGCTGTAGGTAAATTAAAGCAAGATAGCCCTAAAAAAACAGGTGGTTACCGCAAAGGCTGGCGTAAGAAAAAGGAAGGTAAAGGCGTTGTTCTTCATAATACAAAAGGACAATTAACGCACCTTTTAGAAAATGGACATGCGAAAGCTGATGGTGGTCGTGTACCCAAAAAAGTGCATATTCGTCCAGTCGAAGAGTATGTAATTGACGAATTGCCAAAACGTATTGAGAGGGCTATTCAACAATGACATTAGGTGAATTAACAAAAATTCTTGAAGCTACAGGCTATCCTGTGGCTTATTCACATTTCACAGCAACGCCAGGTAATCCAGTGCCAAAGCCGCCGTATATTTGTTTTCTTGCAGATGGATCAGCAAACCTAATGGCTGATAACAAGGTTTATCACAAGATAGATGATTTAAATATAGAGCTTTATACAACTAGAAAAGATTTAGTTGCAGAAGCCAAACTTGAAAAAGTTCTGGATGATCATGAGATTCCTTATGACTCGTTTGGGACTTTTATTGAGTCTGAAAAAATGTATCAAAAAATATATGAAACGAGGTTGATATAAATGAATAAAGAAAATAAAGTCACGTTTGGTTTGAAGAATGTACATTATATCCCGATTGATATCGAGAGTTTTTTAGTGAAGTTTGGTACACCAATTCCACTACCTGGTGGAGTCGAATTAACTTTTGAACCACGTGGTGATTTAATTGAATTCTACGCAGATGACATGCTTTATTATGCGGCGAGTAATAACCAGGGTTACGATGGAGCGTTGAGCATTGCTACCATCCCAGAACAATTTGCCATTGATGCGCTTGGGGAAGAATTAGATGAAACAGACGGTGTATTAAATGAATTATCCGATGCGAAAGGAAAACCGTTCGCTCTATTATTTGAGTTTGATGGTGATGTAAATGCAACTCGGCACGTTATGTATAACTGTTCAGCAAGTCGTCCAACAATTGCATCTAAAACAAAAACAAATTCAGCTGAACCAAATACAAATGAATTGAAGTTTGTTTCTAGTCCGATTGTTTTAGCGCCTGGTGGAAGACCGATGGTTAAAACAAAAACAACATCTAAAACAACTCAAACAATTTACGATAACTGGTACAAAGAAGTGTACGTAAAAAAACCAGCAGCACCAACAAAGGGAGCGTAAGTAGATGGAAAAGACAATTACAATTGATGGAAAACAAGTCAGATTAAAAAGTACAGCAGCAACAGTTAAACGTTATAAAGCTCAATTTAGACGTGATTTATTTGCAGATATGTTTAAGTTGGGAGTAATTTCACCGACGGCACCACAACAAGGTTCACTAGCTACGATTGATTTAACAAATGCTGATTTAAGTAAAGTAGATTTTGAAGTTGTATATGATTTGATTTGGTTATATGCAAAAACAGCTAATCCAGAAATCGCTGATCCGATTACATGGTTAGATGGATTTGATGAGTTCCCTATTTCTGAGATTATTCCAGATGTTATGGATATGATCCAAAGTACAATGGGAGCAAAAAAAAAATAAAGAAAAGTAATGGAGAGCAAGGGAATATCAGTGATGAAGAATTAACCACTGATACGTTCCTTGCTCTTTGTTATAAAGCGAAACTAACGCATTGGGATTTAGAAGTTATGACAATTGGTGACTGTTTTGATTACATTGCTGAATTCGCTGAAATGGAGAACCCAGATAAAGAAAAAGTTAGAAAAGCAAATCAAAAAGACTTTGATTCATTCTAAGAAAGGAGTGAGATAATGGCTAGCGGAAGAATTAAAGGGATTACGATTGAAATTGGTGGAGAGACTACGGGTCTTCAAAATGCATTGAAAGATGTTAATAAGCAGAGTGATAACTTAGCAAAAGAATTAAAAGATGTTGAGCGGTTGCTAAAGTTCGATCCAGGTAATGTGGAAGCATTGGCACAAAAACAACAGTTACTTACACAACAAATTGAAAACACCACACAAAAACTAGATAAGTTGAAGGCAGCGGAACAACAAGTTCAAGCGCAATTTCAAAATGGAAAGATTTCCGAAGAACAATACCGTGCGTTTAGGCGTGAAATTGAATTTACAGAAGGATCTCTTAATGGTCTGAAAAATAAACTCGGAAACATGAAGGCTGAACAAGACAATGTTGCGAGTTCCACAAGGCAGTTAGAAACATTGTTTAGTGCTACAGGGAAAAGCGTTGATGATTTTGCAGGAGCATTAGGAAATCGTCTTGTGAATGCAATTAAAAGCGGAACGGCGACAAGTAGGCAGTTAGAGCAAGCAATTGGAATTATCGGAAAAGAAGCATTAGGCGCAGGGACAGATATTGATAAGTTACAACGTGCACTCCGTTCTGTGGATGCTGGTAATTCAATACAGCAAGTACGAAATGAATTAAAGGACTTGCAGCAAGAAGCTGGCAGAACAGAAAAGAAGTTCGAAGGTCTAAAAATAGGATTGGAAAATGTTATTGGTGGATTGGCGGCAGGTGGTGGAATTGCAGCCGCTATTGAAAAAGCTATGGATATGTCTAAATTACAAACGAAAATTGATATAGCTTTTGATGTTCCGGATTCCTCGAAAAAATCTGTTGAAGATGCAATAAGGGGAATTACAGCCTATGGATTAGATGCTGAAGAGTCACTTGCAGGTGTACGTAGACAATGGGCTCTAAATAAAGATGTAAGTGATGAAGCGAATGCAGCAATCGTAAAAGGAGCAGCCGCAATTGCACAATCCTATGAAGGTATAGATTTTACTGAGTTAATTCAAGAAACAAATGAAATCGGCAGTGAATTAGGAATTTCACAAGAGGGCGCTCTGGGTATGGCTGATGCTTTACTTAAATTAGGATTTCCACCTGAACAATTAGATATTATTGCTGAATATGGTGGACAGCTTACAAGAGCAGGATACAATGCTGAAGAAGTACAAGCAATTATGGAAGCTGGGGTTGAAACAGGAACCTGGAATATTGATAATTTGCTAGATGGCTTAAAAGAAGGTCGTATCAAAGCGGCTGAATTCGGTCAAGGTGTCGATAAAGCTATGAAAGAATCACTTGAAGGCACAAAAATTTCAGCGGAACAAGTTGAAAAATGGGGGCAAGCAGTAGCAAAAGGTGGTAAAGATGGTTCGGCAGCTATGACTGAAATTGCACAAGCTTTATCAGAAGTTGAGGATGAAACAAAACGTAATGAATTAGGTGTTAAATTTTTCGGTACGATGTACGAGGACCAAGGACAAAACATCATTAATACTTTGCTAGGTGCGAAAGAAAAGACTGTTGATTTTAAAAAGAACCAAGATCAATTAAATGATTCCGTTAAGAAGATGGATGCAAACCCAGCAGTTAAGTTTCAAAAAGCAATGCAAGATTTACAAGTAGCTCTCAAACCAGTTCTAAGTGTTATAGCTGATGTTGTTGCTAAAATCGCTGATTGGATTTCTAATAATCCAAAGTTAGCAGCTACATTGGCAGCTATCGCAGTAGCTATTGGAGTAATTGCAGGAGTGTTTATGGCTTTAGCGCCAATAGTTGTTGTCATATCAAGTATAGGGGCTGCAATGATGGGATGGGTAGCGTTAATCGCTGTGGTTGTAGCCGCTGTAGTTGCCTTGGGCGTACTAATTTATCAAAATTGGGATTCTATAAAGCAATGGACCATCGATGCTTGGAATGCAATTGGAGAGTTCTTAATAGGAATATGGGACGGGTTTGTACAATGGGCAAGTGATACCTGGAATAGTATTAGTGAATCTACATCAGAAGTTTGGAACTCAATTAAGGAGTTCTTAATAGGCTTATGGAATGGAATAGTTGAGTTTGTTGTAAACCTGGGGAACCGCTATTTTAGAAGCATACATTGGTATTTGGACTTCTATTTTTAATTTCTGTATGGAAATTTGGAATGGAATTGTGGAATACCTTACTTCTGTCTTACAAGGAATAGCAACCTTCTTCACTGAGGTATGGACTTCAATTTCAACGTTCTTCCAAGAGACATGGAATGGATTAGTTGCCTTTTTAACTCCTATTTTACAAGGGATTGCTGATTTCTTTTCTATGATGTGGAATAGCATTTCTACAGTGATCCAAACTGTATGGAACTTCATTACTCAATACTTACAAGCGATTTGGACAGCTATTCTATACTTTGCTACGCCAATATTTGAAAGTATCAAGAATTTCATTTCTGAATGCTGGAATAAGATTAAATCTACTACAAGCCTTGTATGGGAAACGATTAAGAATTTCTTAGTTTCCTGTTGGAATGGACTTGTAGCATTTGTTATGCCGATTTTCGAAAAAATCAAGTCCTGGATCATAGCTGTGTGGGATGCAATCAGTTCAGCAACAATGGCTGTATGGAATGCGGTTAAAAATTTCTTGCAATCATGTTGGAATGGATTAGTTGCTTTTGTAATGCCAATATTTAATTCAATAAAAGACTGGATTGTAAACACTTGGAACACTATTAGTTCCACAACAAGTGCGGTATGGAATTCAGTGAAAAACTTCCTTTCAAGCTTGTGGAATTCAATGGTTTCTACAGCGAAATCTATTTTTAATAACATTAAAGAAGCTATTTCAATGGTATGGAATATGATTAGTAGCGCAAGTAGTAGTGTATGGAATGGGATTAAGTCCACACTATCAAACATATGGAATGGTATTAAATCCACAGCTTCGTCAGTGTGGAATGGATTAAAGGATGCTATTATGACTCCTGTCCGATGGGTAACAAATGCTGTGAGTGGAGCGTTCGAGGGGATGAAATCAGCAGTGTTAGGTGTATGGGACGGTATTAAAAGTGGCATTCGTACAGCTATCAATGGAATCATTCGTATCATTAATAAATTCATAGATGGATTTAATACACCAGCGGAATTATTAAATAATATACCAGGTGTTAGTGCTCCAACTATTCCACATGTACCAATGCTTGCTAAAGGTGGAAAACCTGTAGGTGATGGTTCATTCATTACAGGTGAAGCTGGACCCGAATTATTTACGAAAAAAGGCAATTCAATTACAGTTACACCTTTATCATCAAAAGAAAAATCACTTGGTATTACTGGAACTATGAATCAATTAATGGGTGATATGAGTCGTATGATGGCTAGTTCTATGAGTCAATTATCTGGCTTGAAAACTGTTATGAGCGGTGTGTACGGGAATATGTCAAATAGTAGACAAGCTATGACAAGTGGTGTTTCAAATCAAATGTTCAACTATTCTCCTGGACAATCAGGGGTAAATGGAATGGTTCCAACACAAGGTGGAGATTTAGTTATTGAAGTGCCGGTTGTATTAGATGGTCGTGATCTAGCACGTGGAACATATCGATATACAAAAGAGTATCAAGAAAGAGAAGAACGAAGAAACTCAGACTTTTAGGTTTGGGTTTCTTTTCTTACGATTAGTCAATCTGTATTTTTAGATTTTTAATACATTGGTTCTCACAAAATATAAGTATTCATTTGCG
>NZ_JAQFNK010000017.1:0-131577 GCF_027710505.1 Bacillus cereus group sp. TH152-1LC
ACGTTACTTGTATAATTATGTATCATAAAAAATATCCTTTTTTGTACAGATTATACCATAGATTCTAAACAGGTTCTTAGTTCCGGGTTTCTTTTTTTATTTTCTATATGTAATCGTAAACCTCCCATAACAATTCCCCCACTTTTCTTAGTATTACATTAAGTGTAAGTTATTGGGTTAACCCAATATCAATATGTACTATTTGAAAAGTTTTAAGGGGAAATAAATAAAAGATGGGGTTAACCCCATCTTTTTCCGAAAAATGAATATGTATAAATTTCTTCTCCCTGAACAAAGAAATCCTCGTATTTCCCGCCCCGTTCCAAATAATTTGATGTTCTCTCATCAATGGATTGAAACTGTAGATTTTGGATTTCTTTCGTTACTTTTGAAAGTGTAAAATTAGCTTGAAATTTATTTGTAATTTGGCTATTTGAGCTAAAATTTTTAAATAAAATAAATAAACTTAATAAATAACAATCAGGTTTAAAAAGCGGATTTAATTCGTGAAGTAAAAAATTTTCATGCTCAAAACTATAATTGCTCGTACCAGAATGATCAATTACAATATCAACAGACCGATTCTGAATAGGGATGTTCAAAAAATCAGCACAGATAAAGAGTATGTTTCTTTTCGGATTTCTTCTTGCTAATACATCTTTTAAAAATATAAGTTTATTTAAATCTCGATCCACTGCTATGTATAGGCAATCTTCGGGTAGGTCTTCATAAATGTTTCTCAAAAAGAATCCAAGTCCCGATCCTATATCCAGTATTAATTTGTTATTTAAATCTAAATGTATTAGTTTCTTTTTCGCCCATTCCCCTTCTTTAAGCATATTTTCCAAATATGCATTATCAGTTTCATGAATATAATCCGAAATAGTATCTTCAAGTGACGTTCGCTCATTTTCTTTAAATGATTTACCAGCAGTTATAATTCCTGAAGTAATACTATATTCTTCACCACAATTACAAATTAACTTCCCCTCAGTAATTTGATTGTTATTAATAATTCCATCTTGAAGAATTAGCTTTTTGCTACACTTAGAACATGCCAGTAAATGAAGTACGCTTAAATCTATCCCTAAAATTGAATTAGAGGTTTCATTTGTTAATAATAAATCATGTAACACTTCCTTTAATTTATCCCGTTTCTTCTCCAAAAGTTCTATTTCCTGTTCCAACTTGTCATATTTCAGTTTAAATAAAGATTGGTAAAAAGTATCTTTTTCGTAATTCATAGATTTCGCTAAATTTTTATAAAAAAATAGTTCTTTAATTTCATTCAAACTAAATCCTAGCGCTTTGTAATGTAATATAAGCTCTAAATCTGTTTGACAATACTCGTCAAAAAAATAGTGACCTCCCTTTTTTTCAGGAATAATCAGACCCAGGTCCATATAATGTCTAATTGTATCAATACTTATGTTATTTAATTCTCCAAATTTACCTATTTTCATAGCATCACTACCATTTGTATATTTTTTTATATAGATTTCTATTTTTATATTTAAAAACCCTTTAAACTTTCGAAACAACATTATTTACGTTATGTATGGGATATTTGGATGCCACATATTTTATAGGTGTATAATCCTTTTATTTAATTAAATTTTCATCGCATGGAATATACAGGAATTTATAACTTAATATAGAACATAAAAAGGAAAAGTTTATATTCTAAATAAGGGGATATACATACGGAATGAGGGATTAGAAAATGAAAATTGCAATAGTCTGTTTCGATAACTTTACTGATATAGATGTTTTTTTACCATGGGATTTATTAAATCGTGTACGTTTAGTTGGCGGTGTTTCTGATTGGAACGTTCAACTATTAGGAACGGAAAAAACTCATATATCCATGTCTGGCTTACGTATTCCTATGACAGGAAGCATATCTGATATTCCTACTGCTGACGCAGTAATATTTGCAAGCGGTAAGGGTGTACAAGATTTATATAAAAACCAAGAATATATTAATAACATTCATGTAGATCCTCAAAGGCAATTAATAGGATCTATGTGTTCTGGTTCATTACTACTAGGAGCTAAAAAATTGCTTACAGGTAAAAAAGCGACTACATATCCGTCCGTAGTAGAACAGCTTAAAGAATTCGATGTAGATGTTATTGAACAAAGTTTCGTGAATGAAGGAAATATCTCGACTGCTGCAGGCTGTTTTGCTGCTCAAGATCTCTCAGCTTGGATTATAAGAACCCTAATCAATGAAGAAATGGTCGATACTGTGCTAGAAACTGTTCAGCCAGTAGGCAAAGGTTTATATTTTTAATTTCAAATCAAGTTGAGGGAGTGGTTGCTCCTAAAAACAATAATATGAGACTTTTTACTTGATGGCGACGTAATATGCCTCCATTTTCAATTTAATTAAATAAAAAACCCGCGAATCATTCACGGGTTTTCCTCTTAATAACTAATTGCTATTGTACCTTCACCTGCATGAACCGCAAATGAAATTGGTAATGGATATAGTTTGAAATCCATTTCAGGGAATGCTTGTCTAATATCTGAAATCCATTCTTCAGCTCCATCTTTATCGTTAGCATGGAACATGTGTAGTACTTTTGGTAATTCTTTTTCAAGCTCATTTTTAATATATTCTCGACATTTTTGGATTTTGCGAACTTTCTTTTCAAGTAAAAGCTCTCCACCTTTTACTTCTAATATTAAGTTGACACTTAATAAACTTCCAAGTAAAAATTGAACTCCTTTTACACGTCCACTTGCGTAAAGGCCTTTTAAACTTTTCGGGAATACGTGGAAAGGTCTTCTTTTTTCATCTACTAATGTTTTGTGTATATCTTTTAACGTCATACCATCATTGTATAACGATTTCGCTTTTCTAATTAGTTCATCCATTGGATAACTTGTTGTTTCACTATCCAATACCGTTAATGGGAAACCTGCCATTTCTGCAGCTAACTTCATGTTTTGATAAGTTCCACTTACTTTTCCGCTAATAGCAACTGCAAATCCCTCTTCATATTCTTCTTTGCATTTCGAAAATAACTCTACCATTTCCCCTATGTTAGGCTGTGATGTAGTGACAGTTTTACCTTCGTTTAACGCATTATAGACGCGCTCACGCACACCTTCTTCACAATCTTTGTACGACACACCATCAATAATAACTTCAATTGGGATAACAAAGTTATCTCCTTCTGTTGTAAAACTCGCAGTTGTACTATCAGTAATCCAAGCAACACGCTTCATGTTGTTCCTCCCTTAATTCAATTCCTCTTTTCTGACTTTTCTATATATTTATGTTACGAAAAGAGAATATCCCTGTAATAGTAACAGGACTTTATTGTTTTGGCTATAGTAGATGCATATTAAATGTGAATATTTTTTGTCATTTTCACGAAAAAAAGAAGAAAACCGAAGTATTTGCCCAATTTTCTTCTTATCGTGCATTATTTAAACGTTTCATTATCTAAAATTACAACATAATCATTCGTCAATCGGCCAGCTTCTTTCGTATAACTAACAAGTCTTTGTATGTTATCACAACTAAGTTTTGTTCCCCATACGAGTAATGGTACACCGATAAAATCGATGTGGAACCTTCTAGAAAATAGTCCACCGAAAGTCATAGGTAAAGGTACTGTTGGTGATGTATTAGAAAAAATAATTTTTTCATGGCTATGATAATGTTTTTGCAGAATCTCTCCTAAATGCTTCATCGCAGGTACGACGACTTTGGATGCCCCGCACCCAATTGTATATACAGGATTCTCATATTCGTCTACTCCATGAAAAATGATTTTCCCCATATCCTCTGTTTTCAATTTATTAAAGTAATCTACATTTAATATTTCTTCTTTCGTTAACTTACGATCCGTTGGTAATTTATTCAAATGATATGCTGCAGCGAGTGCAGTTGAATGCGTTCCGCCGAAATCTGTGTAAATGAATATCATATTATCATCCCTTGTTGTAAAAATTCAATGTTATTTAGTATTACCGTCCACAGCATTGTTAAACAAGGGATACATGTATTTACACTTTTTGTATTAACTCGTTATATTTTTTCCAAATATAATATCGTCTACTTATTACTGTACCTAATGTGACGCATAAAAAGGCATTCGTAACAACCATTAATGTGTTGTGAGTACTATCAGAAAACATACTTTGCTTAATTACAATTTTCGCCCCTAAAATAATAAGAAGAATTATTGTGCTTAACCAATTTCCTTTTCGTAATACATGACCCGTTTCACTATCTATTCGAAATGTTAACGCTTTTCCTCTAATAACCCCAAGAACCAATCCAATTCCAAGCATGGAAACGAATAATAGTAATTGTAATATAGTTAATTGTCCCATATGAATAATGGACTGAATTGTTACAAAGCACAACAAAGTCGGAACGAGCCAAATGCGATTAACTTTTACTTTACGTTCCTTACTTTGCATTAATACGATAATAAGAATAACAAGTAAAATATCCATTTAGTATCCTCCTTTATACTTGTTTATCTATAAAACTATATTCAGCTCTTTTTACTCCATACTTGAAATACGATAGCTACTTTAAATTGTAAAATATGGAATGTGATTCCCCTTCAGTTTGAAGCATTATTTTATTAATAAGGGTTTTCTAGTTAGCTAAAGTACTTTTCAAAACAAAAACAATCATGAACTCGTTTAAATTGTTTTCTTATCTCTTCATTATTTTCACCTGTATAATGAGCAAATGTTTGAACTGGATATAGCCGATCTATATTACTTTTCATTACACCTTTGATCTCGTCTGTATGATCGGAGTATACGTGTAAATATGAATCTACGTTTACGAATCCGTTCTTTTCATACCATCCATGTACCCATAGGTTGTCCCTAGTCCATGCTTCTAATCGATTTAGGTTATGTTCTTTCGCTAGCTTTTCCGCTTCATTTAATAGTTGATCACCAATTTTCATTCTACGAAAATCCGGATGAACTGCAATATGCCAAATCATGCCACCAAGACCAGTCCCTCTTGAACAAACTGTACGTTCTTCTAATTCATATTCAATATCTATTAAACCCACAATTTGATTTTCAAATAGAGCTACTAATTCAATAGCAGGATTTTCATATTTTGCTTTCTCCTTAAATACATTATCGTAATACGCTGTATCTAAAAAAGATAACACACGGCAACGTAGCCATCCTGTTTCATCCGATTTGTTATAAGCTCTAATTTCTATATTCATATAATTAAAAAGCTCCTTCTATTTCTGTCATTAATTTTTCGGGTCCTGTTCCTTTATTTGATGGAATAACTAAAGTAATTCCTAAGTCTGGATATACGGCCGAGCGAAAACTGACTCCTGGATCATATCCCATTACATGATATTTGAATATCTTATTTTCTCTTGTTTCAATCCATATTCCATAGCCGTAAGACTGATTATTATTCACTTGAATGTGAGGAGTTAAAAGTATCTTTGTATATTCTCGGCTTACGATTTCATAGTTAAACAACGCTTCCCAGAACTTCAGCATGTCTGGCGCAGTAATAAAAGCTCCACCATCAGATCCTCCTATTATTGGTATAGAGTAGATGTTTGTCCTCCAATTTTGGTTAATTTCATCTTTTATATATCCGAGAGCTGTGTGCCTTGGTAATGTATCTAAAGAAAAATAGCCAGAATCGTTCATACCAATTGGATTAAATATGTTTTTTTCTATATACTCCGTAAATGTAAGTCCTGTCTGTTCTTCTATAATTAATCCAAGTATGATAAACCCAGCATTGTTGTAGTGAAACTTACTTCCAGGTGCAAACATCATATTTTTATTTTGAAATAGTGGTAAAAAGTCTTTTAAACTTTTTAATAGATACATAGGAGTTTGTTTCCATAGATCTTCGAAGTTATCCATAATACTTTCATCAAAATAATCTGGAATACCCGAACTATGCGTCAATAGATGATGTATTGTAATATCTTCATTGAAGTTTGGAAAGTTACTACTTAAACACTCTTTTAACTTTGTTTGAAAAGTAATTACCCCTTTTTCAACAAGTTGACAGATACCGATAGCAGTGAATATTTTACAACCGGAGGCAATCCCGAACTTTGTTTGTAGCGTATTGTTTATACATTCATTTCGATTTGCGTAACCAAATGCCTCTTCATAGACTAAGCCTTTTTCTTCTTTCACTAAAATTACCCCAGAGAAATCTATATGTCGATGTATTTCTTTTACAACGCTCTCTATTTGATCTTTTGTTTTCATTACAAAAACCACCCTCGTTTATCAATATTGTTCACCCTTCTTATATTTCCATATATAGGAGGGTGAACCCTCCTATTGAATATCATAAATCAAAACCAAGCGAACTATTTGGAATTAATTGACTCAGAGGAATGCACTTTAGACTGTGATGGTAATAAAGTAAACACACACAATATGATAGTTATAAGTAGCATTACGAATGATCCTACGATAACGACAAGTTGTATAGAAATAAATTGAGTTGTAACTCCGAACAATATCGTAATTAAAATGGTTATGACCGCAATCACAAGCTCATAAATACTCCCAATCCGTCCCATCATATGGACAGGTACATTATTTTGATAAAAGGTGTTAAATCCTGTATTTGCATATGCCATAGAGAAAGATAAAATAAAGAATCCGATAGTAGCTATTAAAAACTCATTTGAAAAAGCATAAATTAAATAACCGATAGCGATGAATAATGATCCTATTCCAATTAAAAATGAAGGTGTTAATTTTTTTGATAATATTGTATTTGTTATGGCTCCTAAAATAAACCCGGCTCCAGCGATACTAACTAAAAAGCCATATTCACTATCTGTTAACAATAAAACTTCTTTCGCAAATGACAATTCAAGTGAATCAGTTGCGGCAACTAAAACCATCATCCCTTGAAATAAGAAGTACACAAAAACGATATATAAAGATTTCTTACTGAAATTTAAAACGATGTTCCAATCTTTTTTTAATACAGCTAAAGATAACTTGTCATTTGACGTAGTAATATCGGATTTTTTATCAAGATTAGGTAACAGTAATGTAATTACTCCTGCTAAGAGAAATGCTATAGCATTTATATATATAGCAAACTCTGGTGTACTTGCAATTAACAATACTCCCGCTATCGCTGGACCAATTAAAAATGCACCAGATCCTATTAAACTACGTAATGAGTTAAAATGTTGTCTTTGCTCAACTGGAATTAATTTCGTCATATACGTCATAGCAGTTGGCTCATAAATTGCACTGGCCATACTAATAAAGAATACGAACACATAAACAATCCAAAGTGATGGAACTAAAGGTAAAATAGCGATAAATACTGCACGATATATATCGAGGTGAATCATTAACTTCCGTTTATTTAAACGATCAATCATACTTCCTGACCAAGCGTTTGTAAATAAAGCGGCTAATGGTTGAATTACATATAAAGTAACAACAGCTAAGGCTGAGCCACCCATATTATAGACAAGTACATTCAGTGCTATTAAGTAAATCCATGCCCCTAAATTTGCAATACCAACTCCGGACAGTAGTAATAAAGGATACTTCCAATCTTTAAATAAGTTTTTCATTTTAGGCCCCCGCTTTCCAAATTGTTTTAAAACAACAAAAAAATCCCACCCCCAAGACTTTTAGTCTTAGGGACGAGATTTATCATCGCGGTGCCACCCTAGTTTGTTAATATGTCGCCATATTAACCTTATCAGGTACTGCATTCTAATTCATGCTTATACCATAGCTCTATAACGGGAGCTCCCGTCACACCATCCCCTAATAATAGGTTCCGATGCGCTGCTCAGAGGCTTGGTTCAATAAAGAATTTTTACTCCTTTTCAGCTAAATGGAGCTCTCTGTGAAAAATTCATTTTATTTACTCTTCTCTTCACTGCATTTGATTTTTTCCATATTATCACAATTATTTTTAACTGTAAATAAAAAATAATCAGATATTTAACGACCTGCTTCTGTTAATTCACTTATTTATTATTTTTTCTGAAAATTACGGTGCGTGAAATTACTTATAACTCTAAAAAGAACCTATTGGATCTAGGCTCTTCAAAGTGTTGAAATTAATTTGTATTTGCCTCTGCTAACGGTTGTAACGGTGGTTCTAAGTCTAGTTGTAATGCATCTCCTTCTTGTATAGCTTGTCCTTTTTCAATGCTTTGATTTGTTACATAGCCCGTACCTGTAGTTTTTAAATCTAATTTTAATAATTTAGAGAAATACATAACATCACGCATTGACCAACCTTGTAAATTTGGCATTCTTGCGTTGCTTCCTAATAAAAAGATACGATCTCCTTCACTCATTACTTCACCAGACTGCGGATATTGTTTTATTATTTTTCCTTCACCTAAAATTATCGGTTGGAACTTCTCTTTTTTCACCTTATTCTCTACTGTATCCATTGATTGATTGACATGATTTTGTACTTTTAATTGGGATTTTTTCGTTGCATCGGCCATTTGTTTTTCTGTGTATGGTTTCACCTTTAAATATTCAAGGCTATTTTTCACAACTGGTTTAAATATTTCAGCAAGCGGCTGAGCTCCATACTCGTCCCCCTTTAGCTTTGGCTGCTTAATAGCTAAGTATACAATTAACTCTGGGTCATTAATTGGAGCCATTCCTAAAAATGAAAAAATATAATTTTCTTTTCCTTCCATATATCGTCCATTTTCAGGATTCGGAATTTGTGCTGTTCCTGTCTTACCTCCTATTGGATAACCGTCCACTTTATACATTGTACCGGTACCTTTTGAAGACGTAATAACACGCTCCATTAAGTCTCTTACCTTGTCCGCTGTCTCTTTTTTTATCGGATTTCCAGTTTCTTTCGGTTGATTTTCCATAATAACTTGATTGTTTGTTGGATTTACAACTTTGTCAACGATATATGGTTGCATCATTTTCCCGTCATTAGCTATAGCAGTAGCTGCTTGGATTAATTGAATCGGAGTTACTGTAGAACCTTGTCCGAAAGAAGTTGTAACTTGTTGAATTTGTGTATTTAATAATAAAGTATTTTTACTTTCACCAGGTAAATCTATGCCGGTTTTTTGGTTGAATCCAAATTTATTCATATATTGCTTAAATTTATCTGGTTTTAATAACTGATCTTCTAAAATAGAAAAAGCTACGTTTGATGATCTTTCAAAGCCTTCATCAAATGTAATAGATCCCCATCCAAATCCACCATTATGATCTTTAATATCAGATGAACCAACGGAATATTTTCCTGATTGGAAATATTCTTTCCCGTTATATACCCCTTCATTAATTGCAGCAGCTAGCGTAAATATTTTCATTGTTGAACCTGGTTCGTATGCATTTGCGATTGGATCATTCAAAAAATATTCGATATCGCCTTTATTAGGATTAAAACTAGGTTTACTAGACATTGCTAAAACTTTTCCTGTCTTTGGATCCGCTATGATTCCTACTAACATAGAAGGATCATAGTGCTCTTGTGCTTTATTCATCGCTTCTTCTAAAAAACTATTAATTTGTTTATCTAGCGTAAGGTATACGTTATTCCCATTTTTAGCGGGCTCTATTTTCCCTATATCATTTGTAAGCGGGATTCCTCTTGGTGCTCCCACATATTCTATTTTCCCATTTGTCGAGCGCAAATATTTATCCAGACTCTTTTCAAGTCCAAATTTCCCTTCTGTATTTCCTTTATCATCAGGTCTAGCAAAACCAAGTATATAGGATGCAAAATCTTCATTTGGATATACTCTTGCTTTCTCTGTCATAAAGGATACACCTGGGATTTTTAATTGCCTAATTTGTTCCTTCACTTCTCTAGTTAAATTCCGGCCAACTTTTCCAATTTCAACTTGCGTACGTCCCTCATGAAAATTTTTTAATACATCCTCTTTATCAATTTCAAGCGCATCAGCTAATCGCCCTGCAGTTTCATCTTTATTTTTCACTTTATTTGTTCCTTTTAAATTCACAACAACACGATACGTTGTGGAATCTTGGACAAGCACTTTTCCAGCTTGATCATATATTGTGCCACGATTTGCTTCCAAAACACCATTTTTATTATGTTGCTCGTTTGCTAAATCCTTTACATTCACATTATGCAAGACTCCTACTGCCTGAATATAGAAAAAACGCAAAAGCATAATAAGAAACAAAACAATAAAAGCAACCATAAAATATCGAGCGCCTTTATTCGTTTGAAGTTTATGCATATTTATCCCCTTTCTTTCACAATTCATTACTGCGATAGTGTGCTATAAATTATGTAGTTTTTGCTTTCAATACTATATGTTTCGAACTTTTCCTTTTAATTCCTTTAAATCGTTCTGAATGTAGCTGTTGTTTCTGCTTTTATTTTATTTTTCTATTTACAGTACGGTGCGTGAAATTTAAGAATATTCCGTCATAAGATGGTTAACTTATAATAAACTACAAATTTAATAGGGGTTAACTCAGTTGTTCTTTCACCAATCTTTTAATGCATATGCCCTTTTCTTGTGCGCAATAAAAAAGTTCGCCTTTGGAAATCCAGAGACGAACTTTTAAACAAACTTACAAATAGTTATTTATAAGAATTAAGCTATATGATTATATTTCGCTAAAAAAGGAATTCGTTTCGCTACTAATGCGTACATTTTAAATACAAATTTCGCTATCGGTTCAAACGTACGTGTACTTTGCACTACTAAACCGCTCGTAATAAATGTTAAGAAAGCAGCGCCAAGTATATCTAGAGGATAATGAACTCCTACGTACATACGTGAAACACCAACTAATACTGCCCAAATAAGAGCGACATATTTAAGTTTTTCTCCTCTAAGTAAAAATACAAATGCAATAGAAAATACAAGTACAGAATGATCACTTACAAATGATGAGTCTGCTGCATGTGGCACTAATTGATGTACATCATGTGATACAAACGGACGTGGATGGTAATATACCGCATGTATCACAACATTTACTAGTAATGCGATAATGACTGAAAGTGTCGTATATAACACTGTGTATTGTTTTTTAATGGCATTGACTTTCTTTCCATTATTAAACCATAAGATAAACATAAACAAAATTGCTACATATACAGCACTATTTGTAATTGCAATCATTAGCGTATCTAATAGTTTGGACGATCCAGCAAAATTATTAAACCATTGAAATACTGTGTAATTCATAATACTCTCTCCTTACATAAAAGCATTCTTGATTTACACAGTATACAACATCAATATGAAAATGGGCTTAAACTTTTCTCATCAAATTCTCATTTTACTAGTACTCATTTGACAATAGTAAGACTAATTATATCGACTAATTATGTATAAAGCTGAAAAACCTTTAAAACAATACGAATCATACGCTTTTTATGTGTAGAATACATAACATAGTTATTTAAATATACTAGTTGCGAAATCATATTTTTACTACATACGAAGTGCGATATTACCAAATTGTTCTCCTTGTTCCATACGATTTAACGCCTGAATGGCTTCTTCTAACGAATATACTTTATCAATAATTGGTTTAATTTTATGTTTCTCTATAAACATAACCATTTCATGAAATTCCTCACGGCTACCCATAGATGTTCCCATTATATCGATTTGATTATAAAATAATGCTCGTAATGGTAATTCAATTTTATCTCCTGAGCTTGCACCAAAATTAACAATTCTCCCATTTGGTTTTAATACATCAAAGTATTTTAAAAACGTTGCTGGACCTATACTATCAATTATTAAATCTACTTTCTTTCCGTTTAAACTCTCTTCCCAATTTCCAGAACTATTAAAAGAAAAGTCTGCGCCGTATGTTTCGGCAAACTTTCTTTTACTCTCTACTCTTGAAGTAACACTTACTTTTGCACCAATTGCTTTTGCAAATATCATGGCAAATGTCGCTACACCACCGCCTATCCCCGGAATTAAAACATGTTCATCGCACTTTAATCTACCCTTTGTAAAAAGTGCTCTATATGCAGTTAGTGCCGATAAAGATAGAACCCCAGACTCTTCCCAAGAAAGATATGACGGTTTTGCCACTACATTTTCAGCTGGCACAATAACATATTCAGCAAACGTTCCATCTTTTGGTCCACCTAACACTTCTGGTAACTCAGGTACTTTGGCAATATTATCCCATCCAATGCTAGGATTTATAATAACCTCGCTATTTAATAAATGATTTGAAACGCCTTCTCCGATTTCTGTAACAATTCCTGAACCATCTGAACCTATTACTAACGGCAGATCCATTTCTTTTCTATTGTTTATAATGAATAAATCCCTATGATTTAATCCTGCAGCTTTTAACTTTACCTTTACTTCACCAGCATAAGGATTTATTTCAGATGACAATCTATATTCTAATCCTTCTACCCCTTTTTTATATTGATGTACAATAGCTTTCATTGCTTCATTCCCCCTTAATATTTTCAATGTACTAGATATATCAAAATAAATAAAAGAATATGCCTCCAATAATTAGAAATAATGTATATCGTTGTGACAAAAGAAAAAATCCCTCCCTATAAATAATGCAGGAAAGGCAGGAGATTTTTAAGTTTTGGCCAGCTCTAATATATTTAGAATAAATGGCGCTTTTGCACTTGTATATGAAGCACGATCAAACGGAAATGTAGCTGCAAGTTTCTCTTTTAATTCTGTATATTCAATCTGTGCCCATTTATGTTCTATAAGAAAATCACGAAATAAAATGTTATTCTTCCACTCTTCACTATTATATATATAAACATGTAAATGATGGGTACCAGCTCTCCATTTTCCCTTTCTAAAAAAACGCCAATTAGGTGTTTCTTTTGGAACATATTCATAGCCAATTTTTAATAGCTCTTCAATCCACTTTTCGGTAATTTGCAAATCAGTTACGCCAATCATCATATCTATTAGAGGTTTCGCTCCTAATCCCTCTATGGATGTACTTCCTATATGTTCAATAGCGATACAATCTCCTCCGAATAAAGAAATAAATTTCTCTTTTTCTATTACATACTCTTCATGCCAGTCTTTTTGATATGGTTTAATAACGATTTGTTGTTCCATTTTATCCCTCTTCTTATAATTATTTATTATTATATTTATAAAATTCTATGTGATTAACATAGGATTTTCACAAAATATGTCGAATACTGAAATATACAACTTAATTATAATAAATGCGAGGTATATTATGAAAGATAATCCAGTTGAAATTCAGTTGAATCAAGTTACATTCCAGTTAAAAGAACATCATAATTTTGATTGGCTATTGAAATTAGGAAACGTATTTGCTGTTTTTGACCAGCAAGATTCAGGCAATCTATCTTTTGGTGTAGAAAAAGATGGGCGTAAGAAATTTATTAAATATGCAGGGGCACAAACACTTGCATATGAAGGAACAATGAAAGACGCTATTGAAAAATTAAAAAATTCAGTTCCACTATATGAGGAATTACAGCACGATTCGCTTATAAAACTAATTGAACATTTTCCAGTTCACTCTGGGTATGTATTAATTTTTGATTGGTTTGATGGTGAATGTCTTCATTCACACTGGAGTTTTCCGTCTCCTGAAAAATATACAAATCCAAACTCTCCATTTTATAAATTTAAGCATCTATCAGTTATGGAACGAATTCAATCCTTAAATTCTATTTTTTCTTTCCATACATATATCGAAGAGAAAAACTACGTAGCAATAGATTTTTATGACGGTAGTATTTTATATAATTTCCATACAAATGAAACGCTGATTTGTGATATAGATTTATACAATAAGAAACCCTATGTAAATACAATGGGACGACTATGGGGATCCTCACGTTTTATGTCCCCTGAGGAATTTCAGCTAAACGCTATCATTGATGAGAGAACAAATGTATTTAATATGGGGGCAATGGCTTTTGCGCTTTTAGGTGGTGAAAAAGATCGTTCCTTTATAAAATGGGAAGCAAGTAAGGAGTTATATGAGATAGCTTTCCGTGCTGTAAGTGCAAACCGTTCGGAACGATTTGCATCAGTTGAAGAATTTTATATAAAATGGTTAAACGTGGCAAATGCTGAAAAGATATAAACCTATATTTTCAAAACCAATATATAGTTTATACTATTATCATGTATAATACATATGAAATAGAAATTCAAAATAACGAGGCACATACTATGAACTTTGTTTATATTAATCAAAACGTATTAAATAATCTTCTCTACATTCTAATTAGTATATTTATTTTCTATTTTATATATGATAGCGGGCACTATTTAAAGAAATATAAAAAACTACTTATTATACTTTGTACGAGTATACCTCTTATTTTATGTATGCGCTATCCTATCTATATGGATGAAAATTGTATTCATGATTTAAGACAAATACCAGTTATAATAGGTACGCTTTATGGTGGCTTCCCTGTCGGTATCATATTGTTTACTATTTTATTAGTTACAAGGTTTTCATTTTATGGGTTTAGTATGTTAACCATACTAGTTTATGGCACAATGTTTATCATTACAGCGTTCGCATCCGCAAAATTTAATAAGCATAATAGAAAAGTTAAAGTAGCATATGGAATGTTTTTAACATTTTTTTTAGCGATATTTACAACTGTAATTGTATTAACTTTATCAGATTTTGAAGTGAATAATTTATACATTATTTATTTCATAATATTACCAACTATTTTGATGTTGTTTGTCATTTATTTTAATGAAGTTTTAAAAGATGCTGTAGGTATGCGATCGAAGCTAATTAAAATGGAAAAAATGGAGATAGTTAGCCAACTTGCTGCTAGTATATCGCACGAAGTTAGAAATCCCTTAACTGTCGTAAAAGGATTTACTCAACTTTTAAAAACACCAAATTTAACTCCAAAATCAAGAGACGAGTATATTGAACATATACTTGAAGAGTTACATCGTGCCCAAGGAATTATTGATGATTATTTAACGTTTGCCAAACCCGCTTCAGAAAAATTAGATCATATTTCAATAGAACAAGAGTTAAATCGAGTTATTAACATGATCTTACCGTTATGTAATATGAACACAATACATATTACAAAAGATTTCTCTACGGCAACAATTGTTGGTAATAAACAGCACTTTCAACAATGTTTTTTAAACTTAATAAAAAATAGTATTGAAGCAATGCCGAATGGTGGTACTTTAAATATTTCCTCATCTATTAGTAATAATAAAGTTATCATACGAATTGAGGACAGCGGCATTGGTATGTCACAAGAGCAAATAAATCGATTTGGCGAACCATATTTTAGTACGAAAACGAAAGGTACAGGTTTAGGTACAATGGTTGCTGTTAAGATCATTGAAACGATGCAAGGTAGTTTAAAAATCCGAAGTATTGTTAATAAAGGTACAACTTTGACAATTACATTGCCGAAATGTAATATGAACTCATCTGAAAACAAATAAAAAAGGAGCATAATTGCTCCTTTTTTTATTTCGATACATAAGTATCTTCTATGTTTTTTAAGTTTACATTTGTGGAGACTAATTAGAAATTAGTACCCTCCGCCCCAGCAGCTGCATCCTACGATAATTAATAAAATAAATAACACAACTAATAAAGCGAAACCTCCACCAAAACCACAAGAACCACCGTAACTCATAATTTCTCCTCCTTTTGGTTTGAAAACTAATAGGTAGTTGATCATTTTAACTGGTTCGTATTATACATTATGAAAATATCCTCTTTTTGAGCATGTCTACATAAAAATAAGTAAAAGCACTCATTTGAGAGTGCTTTAAAATGGATACCAAAAGTTTTGAAATACATGTAACTTTAAATATACTGCTACAATTAAAATAAAAGCACCTACAAATAAAGCAATGAAATCCCCGCTTTTTGCTTTATTTGTATAAAACCACGTACGTTTATCCTTCTTTCCAAATCCTCTTAAATCCATTGCATTTGAAACTGTATCGATTCTCTCTAGAGAATGAATAATTAAAGGCCAAAAAATTAAGACACGGTTTTTCATACGGGTCCATAAACTTGCTTCTCCTTTTTCAAAAGCTACTCCTCTCGCCTCTTGCGCATGTTTAATAACTTTATATTCGGACTGAATATCAGGTATATAACGTAACGCAATATTTATTGCATAGGTAATTTTATAATGAATACGAAATTTACTTAAACTACTCACAAATTCGCTTGGATCAGTCGTATAAATAAAAATAAGTGTAAATGGTAATAACGTAAAATATTTTAATGAAAGTGTTGTTGCATAAAATAATGTTTCATAAGTAATTGTCGCATATCCGATATGTAAAAACGAAGTATATGACTCAGTTAATTCAGATCCATGGGTTGGTGTAATAAATAAAATCATGACAGAATTTAATAAACTAAATGTAAATATAACACTAAAAACAATTAAAATTTTACGAAATGGAATCTTTGCAACAAGAAGTCCGATACAACCAATCATAAAAACAATAAGCAATATGCGAAAATCAAAAAACAAAAAAGTAAGCGTCATACAAAAAATAAATAACAACAATTTCACTGCTCCATCCATACGATGAAAGTATGTACTATACATGTTCCTCCCTCCTAGTAACCTCAAAATAAAGTTCTATAAACCTTTCAGGATAGGCAATCCCACTAAATTTAACTAACTTGAATAATGAACTTTCCCTTAGATTCGCTCTTTGTAGCGTTTTTGAATGACCTAATACGATAGACGCAGTATTATTTGCAATAATTTGCCCTTCATGTAAAACGATAGCTCTGTCTGCATATTCTAGTGTGAGATTCATATCGTGTGTGATAAAAATAAAAGATATTCCCTTTGCAGCTAGTTTTTTTATAAACGACATAAACTGTTTATAATGATAATAATCTTGTCCCGCTGTCGGTTCATCTAAAATGATCAGTTTCGGATTTGTTGTTAGTACACATGCAATTGTTACTCTCTTTTTTTGTCCATAACTTAATGCCTGAATTGGCCAATTACGAAATGGATACAAACCACAAATTTTTAACGTTTCTTCCGCTCTAAGCTTAATTTCTTCCTTTGAAACCTTTTTTAATTTTAATGAAAATGAAACCTCTTCTATAACAGTAGGTTGCGTAATCATATGATTTGGATTTTGCATCACATAAGATATAATCTCTCCACGTTTACGAATAGACCAAGAATTAATATTTACTCCATCAAATAAAATCCTATCATTTTTTGTTTTGTTTATACCTATAAGACTATGAGCTAATGTTGATTTTCCAGCTCCATTATGACCTAAAAGTGCTACAATTTCCCCTTCTTTTATTGAGAAATTTACATTTTCTAATACTTTTTGTTTATTAGGATAGGAGAACGACAAATTTTCAACTTTCAATAATTCTTTGTTTGTAGGAGTGCTTTTACAAAAAACTTGCTTCTCCATCCACTCATTTATTGCGCTACTTACACTTTCTCTTTGAAGATTTTCGAGTGGATATATTCCAGCATTATTACCATCAAAAGGTAATTTCTTTAATCCTTCTATGTACATAGGTTCTCTTAAGCCGATAGATGGTAATATATTTGACGTTAAAATCTCTTGTGGAGTGCCTATCGCAATAATTTCCCCGTCATCCATTAAAATGATTTTATCTAAATCCAGATTTAACATTTCTTCTATTCGATGTTCAATAATTACAATTGTTTTATTATATTGTTTATGTATATCTTTAATAAGTTCTATTGTATGTAAGCTACTTACAGGATCTAAATTCGCTAAAGGTTCATCAAATAATAATATATCAGCATTCGTTGTTAACAACCCTGCTAGAGAAACAGTTTGTTTTTGTCCCCCTGATAATTCATGTGGACTTTGTTTATGAAAAGAATGCATCTTTACCTTTTTTAATGAATCTGAAACAATTTTTTTCATAGTGTTTTGATTTACACATTCATTTTCTAAATAAAAAGCTACATCTTCTTCTACTGTAAGACCAATAAATTGAGCATCTTGATCCTGCAAAATTGTTCCTACCTGTTTACTCTGTTCAAAAATACTCCCTTTCCTCGGGTCTTTTCCAGCAATTAAAATATTTCCAGCACTAATCCCTTCATAAGAAAACGGGATTAGCCCATTAATACAATGAGCTAACGTTGACTTCCCTGAACCACTACGTCCAGCAATTAATACTTTTTCCCCAGGATATATATGAAACGTAATGTCTTTTACAGTAGGCTGCGCCGCATGCTCATATTGAAAGCTGAATTGTTCAAAAGAAATAATTGGTTGCATGTTAACATCCCTACTTTTCAATTTTTAAATGTGTATGTTTCTTATTAGACTTAGCTAGACCTATTGTAATTGGTAACCCAAGTACTAAAAATACAATAACATCCGCAATTGTTGCTCCTAATACTTGTATAACAATTTTGTCAAACGGTTCTCCCATCACAATAATATCGAATGCACCAGCAAATATAATAGCAATGACAATACCAAGTAACCCCGCAATAGCTAAATAAGAAATATTCCCCTTATTATACGTCCCGTTTTTCACACTAAAGCCAACTCTTTTTTGAATGAGTCCCATTGCAAAGCCGATAATGCCTGAACTAATAACCCATCCCCACCAAATACCCCAACCAGCGATTGTATCCGTTACGGTATGACCGATAAGTCCTATTAGCAGTCCTGCCACTGGGCCAAATAACGCTCCAAAAACAGTTAAAATAGCTAATGCAGGTTTAATAAATGTATTTGGTGCAATTGAAAATCCCCAAAGTCCTAATATCCCGTATAATGCTGCTCCAATTCCGATTGCCACTACTAACTTCGTTGATAATTTGTTCATTACAATTCCCCTCTCATATTAGTCAACTTTTATTACTCTATATTTATTTTGAAATTGAATTATGCATCGACACTCCCTTTCTATACAACAAAAAATGACCCCTTATATAAGAGGTCATTTTCTTTCACGTTCAAGAATCCTCTTATCTTCCAAAAAACACATCGTGTCCTCTGCGGAATTAGCACCTTCCTATAAATGTACATAGGGGTTGCTGAGGTTTCATAGGGCCGTTCCCTCCACCTCTCTGGATAAGTATTAATTTGTAATTCGTATTATGGCACCAAGAAGAATAAATATCAACACTTTTCTAATTATTTTTATTTTTTGTTAAATGATACATTTAAATCATTGTATTCTTATCGGAATTATGAAATAATGAACTCAAAATTGTTTCGGGAGGAATGTATAATGAAAGTAATTGGTTTAATTGGTGGACTAAGTTGGGAATCTACATCGTTATACTATAAACATATAAATACACTTACACTCTCTCAATATGATCAAAATGCAAAGCTTGTTTTATATAGCATGGATTTTGGCGAGGTAACTACTTTATTACAAAATCATCAATATGAAGAAGTGAAAAACGAATTAGTTACCGTTGCAAAAAAGGTTGAAAATTCCGGGGCTGAATGTTTATTAATGTGTTCCAATACGGTCCATTTATTTGCTGAAGAAGTAGAACAGGCAATATCAATACCACTCCTTCACATCGGTGATGTAAGTGCTAAAGAAATGGTAGAGCATAATATAAAACGTATTGGACTATTAGGAACGAGACAAACGATGGAACAAGACTTTTATAAATCTCGTCTAGCGAATTATAACATTGAGACAATTATCCCAATTAAAGAAGATAGAGATTTTATACATCATGTTATTTTAAATGAATTAAGTAAAGGAATTATTTCAGAATCATCAAAAGAAAAGCTATTACAAATTGCAAAATCATTAATTCAAAATGGTGCAGAGGGTATATTACTTGGATGTACTGAAATTCCTTTGCTTATTTCTCAAAACGACCTTACTGTACCTGTTTTTGATACTGCTTTAATACATGCAAATACTGCTGTGCAGTTTGCGGGATAATAATATAAAAGCATAAAGGTAGCATCTCTATGCTTTTATATTGTCCAAACTATTTATTTAAAAGAGCTTTAATAACTTCGATTGCTTCTTTTGAACCACCGCATTCTAAAAAACTATCATTCAGTTTTCGTATACCATGTTTATACTTTTCATTTGAAAGAACGTCTAATACCGCTTCATTTAGAGTTTGCACATTAACATGCTCTTTCAATAATCTATGTGCTGCTTCCAAATCAGTTAATCTTTGTGCTATCATTGGTTGGTCTTTATCATGTGGAATTATGACAAATGGGACATTAAAATAAATAGCATCGTGCACACTATTCATGCCGCCATGTGTAATAAAAACATCTGCTTCACTTAATATTTCTGATTGTGGTACGTATGAAGCAATTAGAAAATTGTCTGGCGCTTTCTTAATTTTAGAACGATCATTTCTATCACCAATTGCCATTACAACTATTCCATCAAAATCTGAAAAAGTATCAATGCAAGTATTAAAGAATGGTTCGAGTCCTTCAAGGAGTGTTCCCATTGAGATATAAATAACTTTCTTATTTTTAAGTAATTCAAGCGGAAACTCTACATTCGTTTTACGCTTTGAAATACTAGGTCCAATAAAAATGTTATTTTCTCCGAACGCATCGCTATTAGGTTGAAAATAACGACTTGTGTACACGAGAGAAATATCACCCTTATTATGCATAAATTGAAGATTGTTTTTGGGCTTTACTCCAAATTCGTGTTCTATTTGATATAATAACTTTTCAGAAAGTTCATCAGGTTGAAATTGTATTTCTGCATTTGGATGAAAAGGTAAAGTCTCCAAAAATTCTGGAGGAATTAAAAATATAGGAGAAGAAACTACGCCTGGAATTTGTAAATACTCCTTTACTAACTCTCCAGCACCAAATATATCATAAATTACGAAATCAAAATTTATTCTTTCACATAATTGTTTTGTAATTTTCAATATATATAAAGAAGTTTGAACATGTACATGAAAGAAAGAATTCAGCCCAGATGAAGTTTCATTATCAATAGAAATCTCCTTTAATAAATCTGGATGGGTATATACAGTCGCTCCCAAATCTTCAATTCTGCCTTTAAAGTGTTCTGTTGTAATATAATGTACATGATCCCCCCGTTCAATAAAGGCTTTGACTAAACTCAATGTAGGATTTACATGTCCTTCTGCTGGAAAATTAACCACTAAAATATTTAGCACTTATTTCTCACTCCTTACATTTCAATACTCTTATTAATCATACTGTAAATATTACCGTCAATCTTCACCTAATAGTCCTAATATGCTTGCTACTTAAGGTTGATAAATAATTATCAGTTAATAACATAAAAAAGCATCTACATAAGTAGATGCCTAACTGTGATAAGGAGTGTTCTGTGAGGTTAGAATAAGCTTTTCAGCTTGTCCTATGCTATCAATATATGATTTATTTTATAAAATGTGAATAATTGATAGAATTATTTTACCCATTTTATTCGATTAAATAGATAATATACTATTTCTACTTTACCTATTATACCTCGTTTCTAATTTATTCCTATGAAAAAACGCCTCTAGTTCACATGATTGCTAGAGACGCTTCGTACATTTTAATTCTCTTTAGGATCATCTATTTTTGGCGATTCTCCACTTAAACGCTTGTTTTTCAATTCGAAATAAGCATCTAAAACTTCTTTTCCAATATCAGAGTTAATGCCAGATTTATCATTAATAACCCATGGTACAACAACAGAGAACGCTACTTCTGGATTATCATATGGCGCATATCCTGCTAACGTTAAATTATAACATTCCCTTCTCTCGCCTTTTTCATTTCTTCCGATATCACTTTCACCACCGTAAACTGTCTGTGCTGTCCCTGTTTTACCTGCTGGTTTATACGATGCTTTTTGGAACGCCCTTACCCCAGTTCCATCACCTTCTTGGAATACCCTTCTAAATCCTTCCTTTACTTGATTTATATATTCCTCTTTCATATCTATTTTATTTAAAACGATTGGCTCTACTGAATGTACTACTTTACCAATTTCATCTTTTTGCGACGTTTGCTCTCTTACCTCTTGAACAATTTGCGGCTTCATTCGATATCCACCGTTTGCGATAGTTGAAATATACTGTACAAGCTGAAGCGGTGTATACGTGTCATATTGACCAATTGAGTAGTCTAATAAGAAGCCAGGCTGATTATCTTTTTTACCAATTTGTCCAGCTGTTTCATTTGGTAAATCAATGCCTGTTGGAACACCTAGTCCAAATTGCCTGAAATAATACCTCATTTTATCAAAGTACTCCTGTTTAATATTTAATGAGCTATTTTTCACATAATCCACACCTGCAATTTTTAATGCTGTATGAAACATATAAACGTTTGAAGAAACTTGTAACGCTCTTAAATCATCAATATTTCCGAACTCTTTCCAAGACTTTTTTTCCTTAGTTCCTTTAAACTTTATTGGTGCATCATAAAAATAAGTACCTGGTGTTATAGCTTTCGTTTCAAATCCAGTTAAAACTGTCGCACCTTTCACTGTTGATCCAAGCTCGTACGAACTAGTCATTGTGCCTAATGCGTAGTCTTCAACTTCTGTTTTCCCATCTTTTTCTACAAGTCTTTTCCCAGCCATTGATAATACTTGTCCGTTTTTCGGATTCATCATTACAACGAAAGCACGGTCCAACATCGATTCTGAACCTTTATATGCTTTTAATATTTTTTCAATACTTTCTTCTACTTTTTTCTGCAGCTCCATATCTATTGTTAAAGTTAAGTTCTTACCGCTTTTCCCCTCAGAAACTGTTTCCGTTCTAATTGTATTACCTTGTTTATCAGCAACGCTTCTTACTTCTCTTTTTGCCCCATGAAGTACATCTTCATATTGCTGCTCGATATAACTTTTTCCAACCCTATCATTTCGACTATAATCACGTACCAAGTAGTAATCTAATCGTTCACTTGGTAATCCTTCATCAGAATTAGAAACATTTCCAAGAACGGATCGGAATAATCCATCATTTACATACACTCTCTCCCAATCAACCGATACGTCTACTCCTGGAAGATTCGCTAAACCTTCACTAATTATAGTAAATTCCTTTTCACTAACATCTTTTTTAATAATTTGAGGAGCCATTTGATAGCCTGCAGTCATCTTACTTTTAATAGCTAACACTTTTATATCTTTATCTGTTAATTCCTGAAGATTTTTATTTGTAACTCGTTTTCTTTTTAACTCTTCTATTTTTTTATCTAGCTTCTTACCGCTAATATCCTTCTCTCTAAATGTATCTATTTCTTTTTTAGATACTAGATTTTCAGCCAGTTTCGGATTTAATTGCATCCAAAAATCTTTCTTATCTGTCTCAGTTAACTTAGTAATATCTTCTTGCGGCATTTCAATTATATCTGCAAGTTGTCTTGCAGTTTTTAATATATCTTCTGATTTTACACCTTTCATCTTTGTGTACGTGACCGTTCGTAAAGATTTATTATCAACAACCGGATTTCCTTCACGATCAAATATTTTCCCGCGCGGGACGGAAAGACTCACAGTTGCATTTTCTCTCTTTTCTACTTCATTTTTATACGTCTCTCCATCGAGAATTTGCACTTTCCCTAACTGTATAATCATTGCAGAAAATAATAAAAATACACAAAGAAATAAAATGTTTAACCGCGTCGGTATTGCTTTAACACTTTTTTTCTCTTGCTTATTCACTTTGTCATAATCTCCTCCTTACAGTATTCCTCATAATAATAGAATCTATATATTAAATGTAATGCACATTTAATATACAGTACTTTATACAAATATTAATATACCGATAATAACTTAATAGAAATTAAAACAAAGGTAAAGAAAAGGTAAAGTTTACTAAATTAAATATAAAAATACCCAATGAAAAAGTTTAGCTTTTTTCATTGGGTATTTAATCATTTTTTTAAGAATGAATGCTAGAACGTATCGATATACATCTATCATCACAATTTGATAGATGCTCTTTACTCTGAATTTTCGGCAAGTAAATCGTTACTGTTGTCCCGACACCAACCTCACTCATAATACTTATATTTCCTTGATGACTTTCAATAATTTTGTAACTTAACATTAATCCAATACCGGTACCTTTTTCTTTCGTACTATAAAAAGGCTCACCTAATCTCTTAATTCTTTCTTCAGGTATTCCTATTCCTTCATCAATTACATGAATAATGACACCATCATCGTTTATTTCTTTTATGTGGATTGTAATTTTCCCGCCATTTGGCATAGCTTCGATAGAATTTTGCAAAATATTAATAAATACTTGTTTCAATTGATTTTCTGAGCATTCAATACTTATATCGTTGGATTCTGCATATAATTCGACTTGAATATTTGTCATAATTGCTTTTGTATTCATTAACGATACGACATTTTTATAAATTTGATAAATATTTTTTTGTTCTGTATTCATTTCATCTGTTTTAGCAATTGACAAAAATTCTTGGAGGATCGCCTCTATTCTTTCAATTTCCGAAAGCATTAGATCAAAATATTTTTCTTGATCCTCTTTATTAATTTGGAATAACTGTATAAACCCTTTTATGACTGTTAATGGATTCCTCACTTCATGAGCTACACCCGCTGCTAATTGACCGATTGCTGCAAGTGTGTCTGATTTATTTAGTAATTCTTCTGTCTTTTTCCGCTCTGTAATATCACGTACAATGATCATTATTTTATCATGTAATAATGGTAAGCATCTAGCTTCAAAGAAATCAATACTCCCATTAATTGTAAGGGGATATTCCACAATTACATTCGTTCCTTTTTCCTTCACTTGATGAATTGCTTCCTGAAACTGCTGTGCTACTGGAGATGGTAATACTTCGAAAAACTTTTTTCCCATAAAAGCTTCTGCCGGTACGTAAAATTTCGAAGGGAATCCTGCTTTATAATCTATAA
Organism: Bacillus cereus group sp. TH152-1LC; assembly: GCF_027710505.1. Lineage (NCBI taxonomy): Bacteria > Bacillati > Bacillota > Bacilli > Caryophanales > Bacillaceae > Bacillus > Bacillus cereus group sp. TH152-1LC. Next base: position 24,898 of record NZ_JAQFNK010000017.1, read on the forward strand.
TTGTGCCATCATCTTCTGTTAAGAAACATAAATCTGGTAAAGCTTTAAAAATTAATTCCAATTCAGACGTTTGTTGTTTTAACTGCTCTTCTATCGCTTTTAAATGTGTAATATCTACACCGACAGCCCAGTAGCTATACCCTGTTACAGGAAACTGTTCTGATATATTGGACCACATGATTGTTTTGATTTCACCATTTTTACATGTTAAGCGCATTTCCCAATCCCTGAAATTTTTTCCGCAAGTTAAAAATTTCGTTTGTATTTGGTGACGATAATTATGATCTGGGTACAATAATTGAAGGGCATTTGGATTTCCGATTATTTCTTCAGCCGTATAACCTGTTACAATTTCACACTCCCGATTCCACAAAACAAAATCTCCATTATAATCAAGCGCATCAACCATAACAGGCATGTTTTGTAAAATCGTATGTAGTTCCTCCTCTTTTCGAGAAAACAACGTTGTATTTTTACTTTGAATTACTTTTGTTGCTCCATCAATAATTAGATTTGAAAGCATTTCAAAGTATTTTTGACAATTGAAAATTTCGCTTTTGTTTGACCATACTACAAAAGATCCTAAATGTTGATTGAATATAAAAATGGGGATTTCAATTTTGGGAAGTTTACATATTTTCGTCTCATTTATTCCAAAAGAAAATATACATTCTTTTTCAGCATCAAGAAGTTGATGTGATATGTTGGTTAATTTATAAAACTGTTCTGCCATGGTTTCTATTGTACTCACATCAATAAGTTCCATTAGCCGCGCATTCATTCCTTTTTCACCTCAATATGTAAAATTAATACAAATTCAAAATTTATACTTCTCCATTATACGAAGAATGTACGTATAGGTATATAGCTGTAGAATAATTATTCGAACAAATTTTATTTTTCAATTAAAAATAGAAAAGAATTTGCATGAAAAATAAACTTTTAATCCATTTGTATTTACTCATCTCATACATGGTTTTGATATGAGAGTAATACACATCACCTTTAGTAGTATAAAAATACAAAAAATATAAAGTTCATAAAATTTTCACAATTAACATGAAAAATATAAACATTTATTCCAATATATTCTATATAATTAAAAGTAATAAGGCTTCTATGAACCTCATAGAATACCTTACCCCTAATAAAAAAAAAAAGAATCTATTTGGATTCTTTTTTTTTTATTACATTACATATTTATATAAGGCATGTGCAACACCGTGTTCTTCATTTGATAAGGTTTCGTATTGACACATCGCTTTTATTTCTTCCACTGCATTCCCCATTGCAATTGATATATTCGCTTTTTCCATCATGGAAACATCGTTTAGCCCATCACCAATCGCTACAGTATTTTCGACTGGAATATTCAGATGTTCTGCTAAAGTATATAAGCCATTTCCTTTTTGGGCATCACGATGATTAATCTCTAAATTATGCCAATATGAAGATGTAATTGCTAAATCAGTATTATGCAGAAACGCTGCTTTTAACTTTTTTAATTTTTCTATGTCATAAGAAAATGGTAAAAGTTTATGCACATGTATATCAGTTTCTACAATTGGTTTACAACTTTCTGCACTATGAAATGCTGTATGTTCAAGATATAATGCTGCAATCGTTTCTAACTCTTTCACATCAAAACTTTCTTTTGAATTCTTCACATATTCGATCTCATTACGCACACTCTCTACGCCATAATCTGGTACATATACACCTTTATTCGTATAAAGCTGATAATATAAGCCATTCTCTTCAAGATAGTCTACAATCTCAAGTGCCTGCATATTTTCAATTGGATATCTCTTCATCATTTTTTTATCTTTATATATAAGCGCACCATTTTCCGCAATAATTGGACAGTCTAAATTAACTTCTAACAACAATCTTTCAATATCAACGATAGAACGTCCTGTACAAATTGCTACAACATGGCCAGCTTCCTGGCATTTTCGAATTGCATCTGCATTCTCTTTACTAATCAGTTTATTCCCTGAAAGAAGAGTTCCATCTAAATCAATTGCGATTAATTTCATTATTTCTTCACCACTTTCTTTAAATACACGAGTTCAATTAAACAAAAGGTATCGTTTTCATAATGATCTCGTGAAGTACTCCTTATTTATAATTTATGAAAAGCGTTTCAGGTCAAGAAATAATTATAAATAAAATCCAAAGCTTTTGCTTTGGATTTTAAACTATGAATTATAACTAATATATTTTGTCTCACACATGTATACATTTTTTTCTTCAGTTGGGACATATACTTTAAACTTTTCTAAACATTTTCCGTAAATATGAATCGTGACAACGCTTTCGTTTTCAGCTATTTCAAGAATATGACAATCTGCTGGTGGAATGACTGTATCTGTTTCTCCTTCTCCCAAATAAAGATTTCCTGTATGCGTTAAATAAACAAGTGAATTTTCAATTTGCTTAGTTTGTATAAAATTCTGCACCATTATCCTTCCTGTAAAAACACCTTCTACTCCCCATGTACCATCATGATCATGTAAAGGTGTAGATTGTCCATCTTTCCATACAAGAGCTAATACTTCAAACCGCTTTAAAGGATCTTCATATAATAGGTGTCGTGCATATTGAGCCGAATTCGCCTTCTGTTTTTCTAGTGGAAGCCATGTTTTCTTTTCTAAAAGTTCTTCTAGTAATTTTTCAATCGCACAAACAATTTGATCTTCTAACAAATTACTATCCATTAAATCCGTTACAGCTTTAATAAATGTTTGAAACGTTTTACTTCCATTACACGTTAACATAAGCATCCTCCTCTACTCTTTTCACACACTTCCATATTAAATAGGCCACCAAAAATTTACAATTGAGAAATAAAAAAACAAGGTACAATAATTTTGCACCTTGTTGATTAGGTTATTGAGTTGTCAAGCGAATAGGTAAGAATTTCAAAGTTTGTTCATTTTCCAATATACATTTTTCTAAATTGAAAGATGACGATAACTCTATTTTTTTAAAAGCATTTATAAAAGTTCTTAATGCAATCTCAGCTTCTAGTCGTGCAAGTGGTGCCCCTAAGCAAAAGTGAGGACCTTTACCAAAGGTTAAATGCTTTTCATTTCCAATTCGGTGTAAATTAAATTTAGAGGTTTGTGAAAACTTTTTCTCATCTAAATTTGCTGCACTTACCCATGCAACAATCATTTGATCCTTTTTCATAAAAGGTCCAAATATATTTGTATCCTCTGTAATTCTTCTAGCTAATGTAACGGGAAAGCGATAGCGTAAAACTTCATCAATCGCTTTTGAAATTAATGTAGGTTCTTTTCTTAACTCTTCATATGTTCCAGGTGAATCCACTAAAAAACAATAAAAGCTATTAATAATTAAATTTGTAGTTGTTTCATTACCTGCCGCTAATAAGCCTAAAGAAAAAGTAACTATTTCTTCATCGGTTAATCTTTCGTCTTCATATTCAGCTCGTATTAAATCTGAAATAATATCGTCGGATAAATGAAATCTTTTCTCTTGAACAATTGGAAGAAGGTATGTTTTAAATTCATTTAACGCAATTCCTTTTTCTACATCCAAATCGTTAAATTTTTCTTTACTATATGGCATAAATAAAATATCAGACCATTCTTTAATTTTTTTACGGTCAGTTGTTGGCACTCCTAACAAATCAGATATGACGGTAACAGGTAAAGCTGCAGCAAACTCTTCAACGATATTAACCTCACTATATTTTCCGATATGTTGTACAAGTTCATTTGCGATAGACTGTATTCGAGGTTTCCATTGTTCTATACTTCTTGGAGTAAATGCTTTAGAAACAATAGAACGTACATTTCGATGTTCTGGTGGATCAGTAGAGTTTATATTTATTCTCGTTTCTAAAGGTGGGATTGAGAATTGTCTTCGTTCCCTTCTACTTGAAAATAAGCGATAATCCGATAAAACTCGATTTACATCATCGTATAAAAAAACATTCCATACATCCTGCTCCTCATCATAATGAACCGGATGATTGTCCCTCATAAATTGATACCACTCATACGGATTCCACAATTCTTCTTTTGTTTTCAGCTTTGAAATTTCATGAACTAAAATCACATTTTCAGGCGAAGCCATAGTTCTTTCCTCCCTTTTCATTTACAATAAAAGTGATAGGTCGGTAGTTCAAAGTTGTATAATCTAACATATGTTATTTTAACATATGCTAAAGCGGATTTTTCATTGGAGAACTTGAGAAATATACAAGGGGGATTATTATGTATGTTGACATTTTATTACTAGCAGAATTAACGACTGGACCAAAACATGGATATGAAATAAAGAAAAATGTTCAAAATCGGTTAGGTGAGAATTTCGAATTAAATCATAATACACTGTACCCTGCTCTTCGGCGTTTCGAAAATATGGGTGCTATAACGAAAAAAATACATAAACAAGTCGGAAAGCCAAATCGAAATATGTACGACATAACTGAAACAGGAGAAGAAATTTTTTATGAAATGTTAAGAGAGTTTCCCGAAAAGATTGCGACAAATAACGCTGAATTCCTTGTGCGTATCGCACTATTTGAAAAACTTGATTTCGAAGCTAGAAAAGAAATTTTAACAATACGCCAAGACGTACTACATAAACAGCTTACTTCTATTCAATCTTTACATGTTAGCTCACCTTTTATTACAGAAGTCATTGAATTTAGTAAATCACGTATAGAACATGAATTGCTCTGGATTACATCACTTATGAAGAAAATATGAAAAAATAAAAGAAAAGTTAAAAACAATGAATGAAAATGAGATTTATTATCAATACTATAATTAAGAAAAGGGCAACCACGATTTGGCTACCCTTCAAAATTTTATATTTCTGGATCGAAAGTTTTGCAATCTGTTTCTTCAGTAGTTGATGCATGTTTCCCTTTATTACTTACTACATAAATTGCATCTGCACTACATTTATTGCCGTTAGCCCAGAATTTACAGTTGTTTACTTCACATAAAACGTCTTGTGCCATAGTATCACACCTCCTTGTTCTATTATCATTAACAAAATTCGGAGGTATGATACTCTTTAGACTGCATTTTTTATTCCCTTTTTAGCTTTCTTAATGATTCAATATCTCCTTGTACAATCGCATCTATATTTTCAGTTATTTTATTAATGTCAAAATGCCACCATTGAATTTGCAATAATTCTTCTATTATTGTTTTTGTAAATCGTTCCTTTATTTTATTTGCAGGGTTTCCGCCAACAATTGTATATGACTCGACGTCTCTAGTCACAACAGATTTAGCTGCAATGATTGCACCATCCCCTATTTTTATTCCAGGCATAATCGTTGTATCCATACCAATCCATACGTCATTGCCTATAACTGTATCACCTTTGTAAGGTAAATCAGACAAATTAGGTGTATACTTCTCCCACCCATTCCCAAATATATTAAATGGATATGCCGAAAATCCATCCATCCGATGATTCGCTCCGTTCATAATAAAGGTAACTCCATTTGCAATACAACAAAACTTTCCAAGTATAAGGCGATCTCCAAGAAATTCATAATGATGTAATACACGATCTTCAAATGTTTCTCCATCTTTCGCATCATAATATGAATAGTCTCCAATGAGTATATTAGCTTTTGTTATTGTATTTTTTATAAAATGGACATTTTGATTTCCTTCAATAGGATATTTAACATTTGGATTAGGATTCATGTTGTACAGCACTTCCTTTACCATTTATTTCACTTTCTACCGCTATTACTGGCTTTAAATTGTATATAGGTAAAATAAATAATAATCCAATAATAAATAGTAACGCTGTGCCCTCATACATCGTACTTAATGAGAATACTTCTTTTAATGAACCAGCAATACTCATCGTTACTACCATTGAACCGGTGAATAGTGGACTTAATATACCATTTACACGACCAATAAAATCAGTATCGCTATTTTGAATAATAAGCGTATTAATACCTATTTGGATACATGGAAGAGCTAACCCACTAAAAAGTTGTGCTGTAAGTGTCACCCATAAATTTGTCGAATAACCTATTATACCAATGCCGATCGCCTGACCGAGCATCCCTATAATTAACATCTTTTGCGGAGCAACGTTCTTCGCAAATACCATCGCTAAAGCACCGCCAACAATCATTCCTGCACCATTTACTGTTAGTAACCATTGTAAACTCTCTTTTGATAAACCTAACTGCTCAGTTACGATAAATATACCTAATGGCTGAATCAACCCTATACCTAGTCCTGCCGCCATAAAACAAAGTCCTAGCAAAGTTAATGCTTTTTTCTTTTTCACATATTTAATACCATCAAGCATCTCCTGTAGTAGCGTGATTTCTTTCTTCTCATTATCATTCTCAATATCTTTCGGAAGAAATAACAACACAACAGCTGCTAGTAAAAAAGCGATACCTGTTATGATGATTGAAATATAAATTCCAAAACTATGAAAGATAAATGTTCCAAGAATCGGTCCTAATACCATAAAAATCGCAAATATTGTTTGATATATAGACATTGCTAATTGGATCTGTTCCGCCGATAAATGTTGTTTAAACAATTTCATGCCAGATGGCTGAGAAAACTGTGAAAGGATTGCAGAAATAAGCGTGACAAAAAATACAATTTTCCACGTACCAAACATAAGTGTAATTAATACAGCGAATACTGAAATAGAACTTAAAGTCTCACACCATATCATTGTCTTCTTTGGCTTCCATCTATCAGCAAACGTTCCGCCAATAAAAGAAAAGATGAAAATTGGAGCAAACTCTGCAACTGAAATCATCGAAATAGCAAAAGCATCACCCTTCGTCATTTCCATTACATACAGTAATACCGCAAAGTTTCGAACCCATATCCCTACTTGTAAAAATAATGCTGATGCTAAAATTCCCTGTACAAATCTATTTTTCAATACTTGTGATACCCCATTATTTTGTTTCGTTACTACATTTGTCGACATAAAAAAGCCCCCTATTTCATGTTCTGAACAGGAGGCAGCACAAATCATATAAAAAGACTATATATTCGCAGAGCGAAATACATCCCTTTTCTATAAATGTACAGACTAATCCTATTCAGAAGAATATTTCGTTTTTTAACGAAGATCTCTTACAAATAGAATTAGTTGATCATTGGGATGTGTTCACCCTTCCGTTTCGAATTTAAATAACACATACATACTCTATGTAAATCATTTTCTATGTATGCATGTCTAAAAATAAATATTCTAGAATGTTAATGGTAATTCCTCTAAAGAACGCATTAAATAATTCCCCTGCCATTTAACATCTTCACGATTCCCTTTTATTTGTAATTCAGGCATCCGATTAATCAAAGTAGTAATAGCAATCTTCGCCTCCAACCTAGCAAGTGGAGCGCCTAAGCAGAAATGGCTACCATGTCCAAAGGCAATGTGACGATTATTTTCCCGAGTAATATCAAATACTTCTGGGTTTTCAAATACTGTTTCATCGCGGTTTGCCGAAGCTAATGCAATGACAACCATATCCCCTTTTTGGATTGTTTGTTCGTGAATTTGAAAAGGCTCAGCTGCCCATCTTGCAGTTGTAACCTCAACTGGAGAATAATAACGCAATCCTTCTTCAATTGCAGAATCGATTAATTTTGGGTTATCTTTTAATAACTGTAATTGATCTGGATTTTCAAGAAGTGCTAATACCGTATTCGTAATTAAATTCACTGTTGTCTCATGTCCTGCTACGATTAATAGCATTATCATTGAATATAGCTCTGGAGCACTAAGTTTATGTCCTTCATTTTCTGCAAGTATTAGCGCACTAACCAAATCTTCTTTTGGATCTTTTCGTTTTACATCAACTATATATTGAAGATATGTAATAAACTCAGATAGTTGTTTTTCCGTTTCTTTTATTTCTTCAGGTGTTTCTGGCGATGCAATAACAGCATGAGACCAAATTCTAAATTTTGCTTGATCTTCTTTTGGAATACCAAGCATTTCACTTATTACAATAATCGGTAAAGGGAACGAATAATCATCCACAAGATTTAAAGTGCCTTTTCGCTCTATCTCACTTATTAAATCATCCGCTATTCTCTGAATTCTCCCGTCTAATTGTGTAATCATCTTCGGTGTAAAAGCTTTTTGAACTAAAGATCGTAAACGACTGTGATTAGGTGGATCTGAATTTAACATGTGAGTTGTTAAATGATCACTATTGTCAACGGAAAGATACATGTTCGTTGTATCTTGAGGAAACACATTTGTCATATCTTTTTTCAAACGATTATCTTTTAAAAGTGGCAGAGCATCTTCATATCTTGTAATGAGCCATTCTTTACCAAGTTCAACTTCATTTACAAATAATATAGGTTGTATTTTTCGCGATTCTTTATAAATTTCATAAGCATCTTCTTTAAACTGCGCTGAAGCTAAATTAATACCATCCTCTATTCTTTGCCCAACTTTGTTTTTCATTGACATTGTATCCCCTCACTCTCATTTTTTTGAAAACGAACCAACAGTTGCATTATACTCTAATAAAAACGTGAAAATTGTAAATTTTTAATCAAAATCTTACTTCTTATATTGAAAAATAAAAAAGTGAGAGAGTAAAATCCTTCTACTCTCTCACTCTTATTTACGCAAAACACATGAAATTACTAATTTGTTGATAGCGATAACTTACTTTACGACGGCGACCACCTTGCCAAGTGTAACCTGAAACCCCATTTCTCCTCACTTCAGTTGGGAAGAACCATAAGTCCCTTCCGAAAGGTCCAGGACGATGCAAACGTAAATAGCCCCATCTTCCTAGACAGTTACACATCCAGGATTTCATATTTCCTGGCTGTGCTGGCGAAGCAAATGTCGATGGTAACGATGGAGCTTGAGATGGTGGTGGTGACGTTGGAGCATCTTCCGCATCATCTGGTCTATAATCTTCTTGTTCCATATCTCTCACTTCATTTACAGGTTCATACCCGTAGTTTTGTGGATTATAATACATCCCTTGATCATATGAATAATTTTGCTGATTATACATATTAACAACTCACCTACTTTTCATTCAGTACCTTTAACATTCATATGTGATATGCGCACTATAGGAAGCTTATGTATAGCCTAAATTCAACAAAAAAATAAAGCTCGTATTTTAAAAATACGAGCTTCTTCATAAACGGAATAGATGTATTATTTTCTTAATTTCACACTATAAAAACGCATTTCTTCTAATGAACCTTCAAATTCAAATACTTCTTTTTTAATTAATTGCCTTAAATGATATTCTAAAAAAGTATCGCCAACTAATTGCTCTACAAGACCAAGTGCTTCACCAATTACTCTAGGGGCTTTTAGAAATTCTCGATCAGCACCTATACTTTTCGCGCATTCAATAATAAATTGATCAAAATAATCTTCCTGTACCGAACGCACTTCATTCTCTTTCCAAACTCTTAAAAACTCCGTACTTTTCGATAGACTATCCCACTCATGTTCAAACTGCATACGTTTCTCTACAGTTAAATATGGCAATTCTACAAAACTTTTTTGAATTAGAGCTAAACTTTCAGGTGCTAACTCTCCAGTTCCACGAATATCATATTCTTGTTTTAATATTTCTTTACTTGCTTCAGACGTATTCATAACGCGAATGTTTTTCTTATCTTTTAATTGTGCAATTACAAAACTTAAGCCTACATGTTCATGTGCGTTATCTGCCTTCCAAATGGTAATTGGTGTTTCATTTGGAATTGAATGTAGAACTTCTAAAGTTTCCTTAAATTTTGGTAAATACTCTTCTTCAAAATAACAATCATAAGAAGTTAAGTTATTTAATAACCACTCTTTTCTTGCTAATTGACCTTCATTTGTATGTAATTGATGAACAGGCCCAATTGAAAAGAATTCAGAGAATGAAACTACACTCTCCTCAAGTAATCCTTCCTGTTTCAACATATATTTTAAACAGCCAGCTGTTGAATCATCAAAGGCGATATGAATGTGTATACTTTCTCTTACGTTCTTTTCCTGAGTCGCATGACTTGTCAATTGCTTAGGAATACTCGTTAAATTTTTTATCATATCTTCGTTATAATTCCCGTCTAATACATCTAATTGTATTAGAATACTTTGAAGTAAATGTTTTGCTTCATCTTCGTACATATCATCTACAGCATTTTTAATTTTATCTATCATGTAAATCCCTCTATTCATTTCAAAACTAACATAGATTATAGTTTATCATTTTAGTATCGCTCTTTAAAAGTTTTTTTAAGTAAAAACATTTATTATTTAGATTGCTACAGCTAAATAATATTTTTAATAGCTAAATAACTTTTTGTAAATCCTTTTATTTAAATGTATAATTATATAGAAAATAAAAAACACAGGAGCTATATGTATGGATAAAGTATTTACTACTTATAAACATTATCTGAAAAATTGGAGATTTATATTTATTTGTATATTACCTACCACCGCCTTATTATATGTTTTCCATGTCATCTTCGAATTACTATTTCATCAAAATTTCTATTTATCTAACTTAATTTTTGCTATTATATTATTTTTAATATTTATTAACATCAAAGATATGTTTAAAATTGAAAGTTAAAGAGCTGGATAAAAAAAGAGCACCCTGCAATTGGATGCTCTCATGTGATAGAGGTTTTTTCTGAGTATTAAGTAGGACACGAAGGTCTTGTCCTACTTAATACTATATGCTTGTACTTATTTTATTGTGCACCTATTACACATCAAATGTATACGTATTGCTAAAAATCCTGCTCATATATTCATTGTACAATTATCATATTTATAAATAAAAAAACATCCCTATGGATGTTTTTTATGTACCAATTTTTAAGCTTCCATAAACTTAGCCGGTACACCAATTTTTTCAACTACAGAAGATATATTAGTAGGATTAATCATTACATTTTCAATACTAACTAATTTATTTTCTAATAGTCCATTCTCTGTAGTAATAAGTTCTTCAAACCGATCTAAAGTCATCGAGAATTTGTGTTCGCTTCCGCCATTCATACATACTTTTACATACTTCATAGTGTCACCGCCTTTCATAATAATCTATACTTCGATAAGAAGACGCTTACATCCTTTTTATTTCCTACTAGATTTCTCACTTTTACTCCTTGCTAATTCACGTTTATTTTAAAGAAAGCAGGTACTATTTTCTGTTCACGATATTATTGCTAGTAAGAATGATAAAGATAAAAAAGCACAAAGTGGTATATATAAAACAGTATCCATTCTTGCAAATTGCGTATCCTTTTTTCTTTTAAAGATACCAAAATAATGAAACTCACCAATTACTCTTATGAAAAATACAATCATACAAATCCAGGATCCCATTTGAACAATAATATTAGGAAATGCCAAATGAACAACATTCGTTTGTTGTAATAAAATTATTGCTGCCATACTTAATAATAACGCAATGAACAATGTCATCCCTGTACCTGGTGTAAACGCCTTTTCTCCAGCTTTTGTTGGAATGACACTATTGGTCGCCCAACTACCTCCGAAAGCCCAGTAAACATGTAAAAAGCTAACTAAAAACAATATACAGACCGAAATATATGTAATAATAAGCATTTTGTCCTCCCATTATTTTATTTAAGTCCTCAACTTTAGAGTATGCTACAATTTCCACATTAGCAATCTATATTTAATTACATAAAAAAAACCTTTAATGATACATCATTAAAGGTTTTTTTATACATTATACTTATTCCTACGACGTTCCATCCTCGTTTGTCCTTGAACAGTACCTTCTTTATATTGTTGTATTGGCTCTGTCATTTCATATGTTGCAGCTGAAGCTGGTTCTTCGTAATTATGCTCACGTATGTTTTCTGGTGTTTTTCGTTTTGATCCTTTCCCACCAAATTTAAATAATTTCATCTTAATTTTCGGTAATTTTGGAAGTGGAATCTTAAATGATAATTTTTTGCGTTTCTTTTTTTGTTGAAAAAGATTTATATTTTCTTTATTATCATTTTTCTCTCTGCGGTGAATTAACATCGCAAGTAATCCACCTACTATTAGTCCTCCAACTAACAATAGAAGATATAAGTAATGACTTGTCATTAAACTCGTCATACGTTCAAGTATAACTAACGACTGTATTTCTTTAATATCCCAAAGTAAAGCGGCCCATAATGACAATAAACCTAAAGTTAGTCCATATGTACGAAAACGGAATAAACATGGAATTAAAGCGATACAAGCGGCAATTTTTGCATTCGCTATTATTGAACTTGTTGAAATATCCTGATTCCAAATGATTAACAGTAGTGTTATAAATGGCGCGTACGCTATCCAACTACATATACGTGAATATATTTTTTTCGCAAAATAGCTACCGAAACTAGTAAAAAATAATAGGCCTCCAATATATAAAGATTGTTCTAATGGGATTTGCTTCATAATTCCTGCAACTGGAAAGAGGCCGCTTAATAGCATTAATAACACATCTAATTTCTTCACAATTCCTCATTCCTTTCAAATTTCTTTTGAATCAATTCATATTGCTTTTCCATATGATGTAGATTTTGTATTTCTAAAAAATATCTTAATCCTGTATGTAAATAAAGTAAATACATAAAAGAAAAGATACATGACAAAGGATATCCTTATTTACATGAAAAAATGACAAATCCTGATCAATATAACGAGCAGGATTCGTCTACTATTATTTAACGAATTTACCGAAAGAATTCTCCTTCCAGAGGCGCGTGAAGGGCGATAGCCCCGCTGTAGGTGGGAGATGAAAGGTTACTTTCGTCTTGGAACTGAGAAGCTCCCACTCCAAGCTATTCTAATTGGCCAGTAGTTCACAGCAGTATAGTTGAATCTTTCTTTTCTCTTTTTATTATATCTACATCCAATCTAACATCAAACTCTTTAAACTCTCTTGCATCTATATCAGTCATATAGCTCTTTATTACTTTTGCCATATGCATAAAATACGGCATATGTATATTTTTTTCCTGAAGCATACTTGAATTACAGCACATATAGTGTATCATTTTAGCGATGTAATTCCGTTCTATAGGTTTTACACCTAGCGTTAATATTTCAAGTATGTATCGCTGCGATGTTTCACTACCATTTAGCGAATATTCGCCAGTGCTATAATACATCCCTTTTTGATCTACATATAAACTTGTGCCCTCTGGAACATCATCACGTTCTATCACACCGTATTTTGGTGTATCAAAAGATGTATTTATTCTTATAACATTTAAATTAGGAACCTTTAGCACATCAGGAACAATCTCCGGTAAAATATCTATATCAATTTTTTTATTTTGTAACTCTTTCATCCAATATTTTCTTAAATGCGCATCTACAATGAAATAAACTTGTTCATTTTTCTCTTTTGCACGTTGTAAAATTCCCTTTAATGTTTCAAAAACAAATTGTTTAAATTGAATTCCCATATCATTTCTTTTTGAAGGCTGTGGTAAAAAGGTATTATGTTTATTTACATTTAATAACAAGCAATCAATCGGTTGCCACTCTGTATTCCCATATAATTTATATGAAATTTCTTTTCCTTTTATTTGTGAAATAATAGGTAAGAAATCAAATTTCGAGATTCGTTCAATTGATAAATTAACATATGTACAAGGTAAATTTATTTTATTCCAACTACGTTTCAAAAATCCTTTTTGTTCTAATAAACTAAGAATACAATTTATTATTGTTTTATGGGTTACACTTTGGCCTATAAATAAATTAATAAATGCTGAAATACGGTTTGTTCGTGCAAACCCTTCTCTAACGATTTGCTTTGGATCAATTTTTTCACGCCCATCACAATTTTTCATTGCGATTAACGCCAATGACACATCATTACGCTCACCTGCAGTAGCATACACCGCTTTCATTACATCCTCTATTAAATTTGTTTTGTATTTCTGGCAATATTGCATTTTATATGGATTTTGCAATACTTTTTCAATATTATATCTTACTATTTTTAACAATACTGGAGAATCTGCATTTAAAACATATAATGACTCACCGATTTGAGCTAACACAATTTCACTTTCAAATAACGCTTGTTCAACTTCCAACGAGATTTTTTCAGACCATATTTCTAACGTTATAGTCTCTAATCCTTTTGGTGCAATTAAAGGGAATAATTCATTTTCATTATTTGTTGCTACCTTTTTACATTCTGGTAGTAATGTGAAATTAGCGAATTTTTGCTGAAACTCTTTAAATAGATGCTCTTTTTCTTTTACTTTTATACCAGGTTTTATTTTAGTACCTTGAACTTTATATATTCTCTCATTATATGGAAGCAACACCCTAATATTTGTTCCTATCATATAATCTTTCGGATATTGAAGAATATGCTCTAATTCAACTTCTCCACCTATACGAAAATCATCTTTTAAATTTCTAAATATCTTAATCCATTTGATGCCGTTTGTAGCCTGCTGAACTTTTAGTTTTACAAATCGTAATTTCTTATTATTCGATGCAAATTCTGGAGTAGAAACCAATATCATGCCCCGTTTTCGTCTTAATAGCAAAGGAATATCTGGATGGTTATATTCTTGATAAAACCTCCGAATTCCTATTGAAACATTTAATAATGGAATATTTTCGCCCCCGCGCGTGATACATTCGAAACGATATACATAGGCAAAATAATCTTGAGTTTTTTCATCTTTAATAGGCTCTGACATTGCCTCACAAATATTTTGTGATCTAAGAGGAGAAAAATATATATCTTCTTCATTGATATTCTCTATTCGTCCAGGTTGTTCACAAAAAATATGAGAAATTAAAGCAGGCACCCACTTAGAATATATTTCATAATCATGTAGTACAGGTATGTTAGAAATTAAATCGTAATGCCATTCATAATTTGGCAATTCTATTAATTTATTTGGTTTCCAATCATGAATCACCTCATACCAACTTTGGAAAATATAATCGAGTTGTTCTTTTCTAACAGGTTCTTTGGATACAATCCATGGTGTATTTTCACTTAATACATACGGATTATGCTGAATAAATAATATATCAGAAAACATATCATATAATCTTTCATTCAATCGTTTCAACTTACTTGTTAATAAAAATGTCTTATAATGTATCTCTACAATATCAAGCCAATCAATAGGGAAATATATAAATGATACGTTTTCATTTAAAAGAGGCTCTACTATATCTTCAAATGTTAACAACTTTAATTTTTCCATAAGATGATTACTTCCTTTCTTCATTTGTCTTGATCACAAAAAGCTAGAAAAATTAACTCTTAATCTAATCGATTTATACCAAGTATTTAAAAGAAAAGTAAAAACATACCTCCGAATAATATATTCTTAAAACGACTGATTTAAAAATTAAAAGTAATTATCATATACGACACCTCTAATATCTTTATTTCAATACATTAGAATTATATAATATTATTATTGTAATGTATTTAACATTTACAATAATTTTACAATAAAACTAAAAAAGAACACCTTAATTCGGTGCCCTTCTTGCAAATATCAGCCTTTATGTAATTGAACATACAGATAACACTAATCCCCCTAATGTAATTGCACCTAGTAATCCAAATACAAATCCAGTTATACAAACACAATCAGCAAGACAAATGGATGACTGCGATAATGGAACAAATGACCTACTTGTACCCGATCCATATTGTTTTATTTTCTCATAATTTATATCTAACATTAATTGTAGACATGCTATAACTTCCTCAATAGAATGAAGAGATTCTTTTTCTAATCGATCCAATAATTTACTATTAAAAGTAATTGGAAGAGGATACTGCTTATCAAATTTCATATTTTGATAGATTAATTGTAAACGAGATAATATATTATCTTTCTTTTTTTCACATGTTACTGTGTACTTCATGTTATTAAATTCATTTAATAACAGTGTCAATTCATCTCTGTTTCCGTATAAATCCCTTGCTATTTTTCTCTTTAGTTTGTACGAATGGATAATAGATTTAAGTTCAATCATTTTAATACACTTCCTAATAAAATTTTGCTTACCCTAATATTTTAAAAATAAACAGTACTTTTAAATCTTATTTAAAATACACTCAAGTATCTTCTTTTACTATCGATTAACATTACATTAACCTTACATAGTTGTAATAATTTCTTTTGCTATCCACTAACTAGAAGCAACAGATTTCTTATTTTATGGTAAAAAATACAAAAAAGCAATGATTAGGTTTTAAATCTAGTCATTGCTTTTTTGACCTTATCTTGATTTACAACTAAAAATCTAAATATCTTTCTTCCACTTGAATGCTACATGTGTTTTAATTAAATTCTTTAATAAAAATTACATAATGCTTCACTAATGGATTCCTTTTTTCTCTTATCAATATTCATATGTTACAATAGTACCAGTTGTATCAGTAGTACCATTAAAACCACTAAAACAATTTGAACAACTACCACAGCCACCACAACCTCCGCAGCCGCCACAACCAAAACAGCCGAAGCAACCAATACAACGGAATCCACCACAACGAAATCCACCACAGCGACCTGCACAACCTCCACAACGACCACCACAACCTCCACAGCGACGAACAGCATCTTCAATATAGTAATATGGATATTGGTTTTGTTGATCCCAATACACGATATTTCCAGACTGGTAATCATTAAGGCTTAATGCTTGTAGTTCTTGTTGAAACTTATTCATTTTCATGACCTCCGTTTATAAACTTCAACCTTTTCAATGCTTTCCTATCTTTCTGTTCGTTAAATCTAAGTAGAAATAGCGCTATAAAGTGAAACTTTAATCAGTGGGGGGTTGTTCATCCCCCACTGATTATTAGTTGAACCAATCGGACTTTTATGGGCAGCCCGACCCCCGCCTAACTTCTTTGCTTTCGCTGAATTTTGAGGTGGGGGGCTTACTGCCCATTAAAGCGGGATAAACTAAGTTCAATACGTACACCTACAAAGTATGACCTATCACTAGATGATGTATCTTGTTCATATACCTATTTTTAGGTTATTTTTTCCATGGGCTCATTTTTATAAATTGAAAAAAGACGCACTTAGATTGATGCGTCTTTTTGCGATACTTCTTTTGTGAAATTATATACATAGGTATTATCCATACCTGTGTATAGCATTATCTCTACTCATTATCCAATTACATCTTTTATATCTGTATTCACTGGCCACTTTTCCAAAGTATAGGCCATTTCCCAAAATGAATATTCATATTGACTGCTAATAATAAAGTGCTGTTTCATTCGATTTCGGTCTGCCTCTGTTACTTTTTCAGCTATTGCATCTAATCGTGTAATTTGCTCTTCAACTAATGTACGGAACCAATCAGATCCATAAGCAGAGATCCATTCGTTATAAATTGGCTCTTCTGGCTGACACTCTTTTAAACGTTCACCAATTTCATAATACAACCAATAGCAAGGTAAAATTGCCGCAATTATATCACCTAAATGTCCTTCATACGCAGCACGATACATATGTGAAGTATATGCATATGCAGTTGGGGCTGGGATAAAATTCTCTTTTTCTTCTTGTGTTATCCCTAGTTTTTTCGCAAAATTCTCATGTAAAGATAATTCTGCTTCATATGTATTTTGAGCATGGTGTGCCATCCGAGCTGTCGTTTCTAATTCTAGAGCCTTTGCAGCACCTAAAGTTTGTACTCTAGCGAAATGACTCAAATAATATGAATCTTGAAGCACGTAATAGCGAAAACTAGCTAAATCTAACGTTCCCTCGCCAAGTTTTTTTACAAAAGGATGATGAAAACTAGCTTCCCAAATTGAATCTACTTCTTTACGTAATGATTGTGAAAAAGTCATTTAAATCCCTCCAATTATGTATAAAATTTAAGTATTTACCCACTATTATTAAATCTGTAAAACAAAAAAAACTTTCTTTACAGGCGTAAAGAAAGTGAAATTGACAGTATTTATTCATAAAATAGCAAAGTCTTTCCCACTTCCCTACGCTGGCATTAACCAGATCAGGTACTAAGAGTCTCAAATTCTCATTTGATCTCAGCCTATATTAGGCCCCCCTAGTGGATAAATATTCAATTTTCGTATTGTAATCATCATAACATACTTCATGTTACTGTCAAAAGTATTCATGCTACTGCTACTTAAAATCCTTCTTCTTTTCTTACTCTCAATGAAGTTTCAATAATCATATCTAATAGTTTACTATAATGTATACCAGCTGCATCTGCACTTTTCGGTAATAAACTTGCTTGTGTCATCCCTGGTAATGTATTAACCTCCATTACATATGGAATACCGTCCTTCACCATCATATCAACTCTCGCATAAACGCTGCATTTCAAAGCTTTATAACAAGCAAGTGACGCTTTGTTTACTCGTTCTTTCAATTCAGCTGGAAGTTCGATAACTTCTTCAATTGTACTAGCATCATCATATTTCGCATTGTAATCAAAGAACTCCGCCGCATGTCGAATTGAAATGATAGGTAACTGTTTTCCATCAAAAATTGAGCATGTAATCTCGTCACCTTTTATATACTTCTCTATTACAACTTCAGAATCCCATTCGAACACAGTTTCCAACATCGAGATTAATTCGTCTTTATCATAGACAATTTTCACCCCAACACTTGAGCCACCAGAGTTTGGTTTTACCACTAACGGAAAACCTAAATTATCTAATTCATAAAGATTTAGATCCTCCATTTTTGTAAGTTCAATCCAATCTGGTGTTTCTATACCTTCATAACGTAAAATCTTTTTCGAAATATTTTTGTCCATACATATACCGCTAGATAACATATTGCTGCCACTATAAGGAATACCTAAACTTTCAAGTGTTCCTTGAACAGTCCCATCTTCTCCGTATTTTCCGTGTAATGCGAGCAGCGCGAAATCAATGTCCTTCGCTTTTTCGATTAAATCCATTTTTTCGTTTAACGTAATTGGGACTATTTCATACTTACTTTTATCTAAATGTGCAATCATTTCATTTCCAGTCATAATTGATACTTGTTTTTCAGAAGATACTCCACCCATAATAACGCCAATTCTCATTTCCTCAACTCCAAATTTCATTTTTTATTGTATCACCAATTATTTTGATTCCCCGAACTATATCTTCTTCTTTCAGACGTGAAAATCCTAATCGAAACGTGTTCGCTCCTCCTCCATCAGAATAAAAAACATCTCCTGGAGAGAATGTAACCCCTTGCTCATAACACTTTTGCAAAAGCGTACGGGCATGAATTTTTTCTTCTAACTCTATAAATAAATGAAGGCCACCATCACCGGTCATTCTTTGAAACGGAATGTACTCGTTACACGCCCCAACAGCTAACTCATATTTTTTCTTATAAACTGATCTTGCCTTTTTTAAATATTTTTCAAAATATCCTTCATGTAAATATTGAAATAGAACAGCTTGATCTAACGTTGATGTGTGTATTGTTCTTGCTCTTTTTACACTTTCTAAATGATGGATTAGTTCTTTATCTGCGATGATCCATCCTACACGTAAACCAGGGAAAAGCACCTTTGAAAAGCTACTAATATAAATTACATTATTACCAGCGCCAGCAAAAGTTAATAATGGTGCTAAATGTGAACCTGAATAACGTAGCTCTTCATTAAACCCATCTTCTATAATAGGAACCTTATATTTTGAGAATAATCTCATCAGTTCCGTTCTTTTCTCCGAACTCGTAACAATACCAGTTGGATTATGATAAGAAGGAATTAAATACGCGAAATCAAAATCCTTTTCACACAAACTTTTTTCTACTTCGTTCGTATCGATGCCATCTTCATTCATATTAATTCCATGCACTTCAAGTCCATGCAAACGGAAAAGCTTCAGTGCAGCATGATGAGTCGGGTTCTCACAAATAACCCGCCCTGATTTTTTGGATAACGAGGATAGTACAATATCCAATCCTTCAGTAAATCCATTTGTAATTAAAATATCTTTGTTCGAAATATCTACACCTTTCATTTCCATATAATGAAGTAGATAATTCATTAACGGTCTATAACCTTTAGCGTAGCCGTAGTTTAATACGACATCACCTTCAATGGACATACGAGTAAGAAAAGCTCTTTTGAAATTTTCCACATCAAATAGCTTTTCGTCCGGAGCAATGCTATTAAAAACAATCATTCCTTTTTCCCAGCGGACACCATGTTTCATTAAATCTAATTCATCCGCTAATAAGGTAACTGTATTAAGTTTATTTTTCCAATCTATTTTAACAGACGAAGTGTTTGAAATATCAATCTTCGCAACAAAATTCCCTTTTCCTTTAACTGCATAAATGAGTCCTTCTTGCTCTAAATCGGCATAAGCAGCGAGTACAGTATTTCTGCTAACACTCAGTAATTCGCTTAGTTCCCTTGTTGAAGGGATTTTTTGATCCCCGAGTAAATGCCCTTTCATAATCATCTTTTTCAAATAATCTTTCAATTGAATATAAACAGGACGATTTTTGACAACTTTAAAATCTTTAAACAATTCCTTACCCCCTGCAATCATTTTTTCATATTTATTTCATTCTTTAAAGGTCCACTACATATGTATTTTTTATAAAGGGCGGTACGGTCTTATAAAGTAAAGGCTAATAATTAATGGATGATTTTACTCCTCGTTAATAAGGTGCAAATCTTTTCGGTATAAGTTAATTATATCTTTTAAAGCTGCAGCTGCGGCTCCGCGTGGATTTGATGCACCACCAATTGTAGTAACTTGCCCCATCGTATCTGTAAAGAACGTGATTCCTTTTTCTGTCCCATTTACATTTGCTAGCGGATGATTTCTATCTATTTCGTATGGTTCTACTTTAAGAGCCACTTTACCCTCCTGATCCTTATATGCTGAAGCTATTAATTTAATATATTTATTTTGTTCCTTGGCATGTCGAATTTCTTGTTTTGTAACATGTTCGATTCCTTTTATATGTATATCTGCAAGCGTATTTTCTGTTCCCATTAAACTGTTTGTCAAAAGTAACAATTTACAAGCACTATCAGAACCACTTACATCTAATATTGGGTTCGTTTCAGCAATCCCTTTACTTTGCGCTTCTTTTAGTGCTTCTTCAAACGTAATATCTTCCTCATTCATTTTCGAAAGAATATAATTTGTAGTCCCGTTTAATATTCCTTCTATTTTTTCAATATGACATCCAGCTAAACTAAATTGCCCAATATCTAGAGTCGGTAATGCGGCCGCAGTTGCACCACTATATCGAATTCGTACATTTGCGATTTTTGCTGCATCATTTATTTCTCTCCAGTTTGTAACGAGTGCGCCTTTTGAAATTGCTACAATATCCATATGTTTCTCAATCGCTTGTTTTATATATTGCTTTCCTGGATTTCCATCTTTAAGGTTTGTAACTGTTGATTCCACGAGTACTGTACCACTTATGTTATCTGTTGCTCGTTCCTTCGGATTATACTCAATATATTCTTCAATTGCAGAGCTACCGCCACCATACCTTAATAAGTGATGAATAGATAAACCATCCTCATTATGAATTGCAACATTTCTACCTAACACGCCACTTACAATTAATTGAATCCCATATGTTTCATATATATATAAATATTTTTCATTTATTAATTTTATAAACTCTCTTCCTACTGTTCCATATCCTGATAATACAACTTGAATTTTCATAATATCCCCCCATATTTTTCTACCATATCCCTCTTTCAATATAATATAAAGCGCCCTCGAATTCCATCGAGAGCGCTTTATTATTACCTATCTCGGTAAACTTGATAGCTTTTCTGCAATTGTTCTATAAAACTCTTGAATATTAGAAAAACCTAACGTGTCTGAAACACTAAGTCCTACCATATCGAGATGGTCCCAATTTGCTTTCGTTTCAATATGATTCCATTTTCCCATCTGTAAAGTCTCATTATTATTTACCGCAGTATTAGAAGAAGGCGCGATCATAGAATTTGTATTTACTACACCATCATTTTGCCACCAAGAAGTATCAATTAATGGACGGTTTACTTCATATCTTGCATAGGAACCTAAGAAAAATGCATTACCCATTAACACTTTATTCATTGTTATATGAGGTAAATGTAAACCTGTTATAGGTGCTGCTTGTGAGGCATGTCCACTATAGGATAAGTAATACACATCTGATTGCGTCTTTACCCAATTATTAAGCTCTTTTGCACCATCTGTACTTAAATCCCATTGACTTATATCTTTTGTATCTTTCCAAAGTGTACTATTTACAATACGATCAGTGTATTGTAAAAAAGACTCTCCAGTATTCTTTTTTATACCCCATTGATCCAATTTAAAATCATATAACGATAAATTATTATTCCCTCCAAAACTTGCAGCTGTAATGAGTAAATCTTTAACGAACGGTAGTAGAAGACTACCATCCGCAAGTGTAGTGCCATTGTGAGGAGTTGCTAATGTTGTCACACTATGAACATATGATTTCTTACCCTCAAATAGTTGTGATATATTCGTGTTCGGATGATTTTTCACATAATTTTTTTCTTCAAAACTACCTTCTTTTAATAGATGTACTAATGTTCTAATCGTTTGTCCACCCATGCTATGCCCAACTAAATGAACTTTATTTGTTTCACTCCAATTCGATGCAAAACCACTATAAGCTCTGCCAAAACGATTATGTCCATGTTTCTCAGCATGTGCGGCACCGTAGTCAACTGTACCACCATTAATTTGCGCATATAATTCACATGCGCGATCCCAGTTACTAGAAACAGGTCCAACAGCAGCAGTATGTACTGTATAGCCACTTCTTTTTAAATCCTCTTGTATATCATGAACACCACCCCAATATTTAACTCCTAACATTTCCTCTCTACCCCACCCTGCAAAACCATTTACTAGTATGATAGGATAATTATTTTGTTGCTTCTCTTCAGCGTATGTTGTTTTTACTGTGAACGAAAAAACAATCATTAGTGCGAAAAAACATATTTTTAAAATTAACTTCCCCATTCTTTCTCCCCCCTTAATAAAACGTTTACATATTTCTATTAAAAAAGAGTTCTTAACTTAAACATAATGTAAAGTATTTTATATACATTGTATATACAGAAAACATACGCAAATGTTGATAAATATTAAATCAAGTAAGCATTTACTTTTTAGAATACAACTTGTAAATCTTATTATTTGAATTTATAATTAGATTTAGTTTCCTCATGTTAAATAGCTTTAAAAATCATAAGAAAACTAATTCCATTACTTAAGGAGGAGGAAAAGCCATGCAAATCGGATTAAATATTCATACATTATCTCAACCTACTAAAATAACTCCATCTAACCTTGAACATAATACTATCTCTTCTACTAAACTTGAAGATAAAAAATCAAATGATCCCATCAAGTTTGATATCCGTTCATCTGAAAAAGAGATGAAACAACCTGAGCATAAATTTAATGAATTAGATTTATGGAAGATGTTAAAAGATAAAGGTATTCCTTTATGGATTATACTTGAAATGCTACAAAAGGCCCGTAAAGAAAAGGAAGCTCAAGATAGTTCGGTTCAATATGCAAATGGTATTGAAGAAACGAACGAGACACGATTAAATGAAGTAATGTAAGTTATTTACATGGTATTAAAAAGAGTTCGAGGTTGATAAAGTTTCTATCAATCTCGAACTCTTTTTTAAGATTTTTCTCCAATCGTTACAAACTGAACTGATACTTTTCCATTAAAATCTTTAATCAACTTTCTTACTTTTACATATTCATTAATCAATGTATTATCTGTCGACATTTTAGGTTTTTCATCACCTAAAGACTTTTTTAGATGAAGCAGTTGCATTTTTGTTTCATAAATCTTTATTTCTTTATACACACTATTTTTCGCCACAATCACATACCATTGTGTTCCATAGTTACGAGTATTACCAATCCAAGCATTACTTTCATATTTAATAGGAATCTCTCTTCCTTCTATCCCAATATTTTTTATACCTTTTTCGTCTTCATGTGTAAATAAAAGTGATCCTTCTTTTGGAAAATTCGGTAACGTATCAATAGGTGTAGAATTAGATACATCATCTCGTTTACGAAAAACCTTTGCTTTAATCAATGCTTCTGCTGTAGATTCATCTAAAATTAATACCTGTCCTTTTCCAAAACTACCTGTTTTCACAGAGAACACTTCATTTTCTTCCGTAATTTCTTTATAACGATTAATAATTGGAGAAATATTATTTTCATCTCCAATTATTAATACACCGTTTGCTGGAAAGGTGGTTTCATTTTTGGAACATGCACTAAAGCTTATTAAAAGTATTATGATTAACATAAAGATAGTTAAAATTCTTTTCATCACATTTCCTTTCATAACTCAGTTCATTTTTTACTTTCTTTCGTTTAATCTTTACTAGCAAATATACTCTCTATTGATCCATAGTCTTATAGAGCTTTTGTAGGTAACGCCAGCGAGTTATAAAGAAATATAAAACCTGTATACATATAAATGAAATTAAAATAAAGATAGAACTATTTAAAATTGAAAAATCGACTAATTGTTGTAATGCTGTATAAGCTACTACAGTATGAATTACTGCAACGATAATCGGTAAGAAGAACATTAATAGTAACTGCCTCGTTACAACTTTTTTTACTTCTCGTTTACTTAATCCCATTTTCGAAATCATTTTATATTGTTGTTGATCACGGTCCAAATCAGTATATAATCGGAAATAAATAAAACTAGCAGCAAATGTAAAGAAAACGATTCCGACTAAAACACTTGCCATAAGTAATAATCCATTTGTTTGCTTTGCACTTAACAAATCTAACGTTAAAGATTTAAAGTAGAAATCACCATTACTAACATTTTTTTCGAATATACTATTTAATTGGTTTGAAATCTCTTTTGTTTTCATCCAATCGTCTACAACAAATCCGTACGTACGATTTTGCTTACTTATATCATCTTGGTCACTAGAAATAGGGATTTCATCATATACATGATCTTGAACAGTAATATAAATACTTTCAGTATCATGCGGTAAAACTAAATTTTCTCCAGCTTTTTTTACACGAAATGTTTTTGTCCAATCTCCTTGAATGACTTCAATATTCTTTTTATAATCACCGTTTTTAAATTCTTGTTTTTGTGACACTCTTCCAGGAATCAACAAAACTTCATCTTCTTTTTCAATCGTTTCCTGTTGATATCCAAGTGCCCTCGCAAGTCCGTTATATTCACTCAACTTCATTACATTTACGTTACTTTCTGTATATTTATTTAAAGATGAAGCCATGCGATACGGAATATTTGCATCAGACAGGTGTTTTTTTATAATAGAGAGATGTTTATCTATCATATTGTCTTTTTCAGGAGCTATATACAAAAGTGTATATGGATTTGTCATCCTTACCAATTCTTTATTTCCAAGGGCAGCTGTTGTACCAATTGCTGTAAATGCAACTGCTGAAACAATGGATACTATAAAAAACATTGTCGCATTATCTTTCATACGGTAGATCAATTCTGAAAATGTTAATATATTTGTTCTCTTTAAAAAGAATGATTCACTCCTTTTAGCAAGATACAATATATACACGCTACACTGTGTATATAAAAAGTACGTTCCTATAATTACTAAGAGCACACCCATTCCGAGCATAATAAAATTGTGATTTTGAATAAAGCGAAATACTGAAATATATCCATACCCTATACTAATTAAAGAAAGTAACGATAATATTATTGAAGCTTTCGGTTCAGGCTTTGGCTTTTCTCCAGCTTGAATAAGTTCCACAAGTTCGGTTACTTTAACCGTTTTAAATGTAACTAACGAAACGATTAAAAATAAGACTAGAAACGTGAAAACTGTTAATAATACAGCCTGCACTGGTATATAAAAAGGTAAACCATTATTAATCATTAATACACTAGCGCTTATCAATAAGACTAATTTAGAAAATATGAGTCCAATGAAAATCCCTATACAAATTGAGCCAAGTCCAATCAACATATTTTCAATTAACAATAGCTTCTTAAGCTGTCTCATCGACATACCGTGCATCATTAATATCCCAAATTCTTTTTTACGCGTTTTTAAAAATGAACTAACTGAATATAGAATGAAGAAAAATGAAAATACAAAAATCAAGCCTTGCGAAACTGAAAATCCCAATGTACCAAATGCACTTATTGTTGCACTTGTCGATTTTAACTCCCCTTGTAAATCCGGATGGAATAATAAAAGAGCATACGTAAAGAAAATCATAATCGAAAATGCACTACTTAAAAAATGGGCAGCATATGTACGCTTATTGCGAAAAATATTATTAAATGCGAATTGACGAAAAGTCATGCCTTTTCCCTCCTAACAAAGAAAGGACATCCATAATCTTTTGATAAAATGCTTGCCTACTTTCACCTCGGTAAATTTCATTATACAATTGACCATCTTTTATAAAAATAACTCTGCTACAAAAACTCGCTGCATACGGATCATGTGTAACTAACATCATCGTTGCCTTTTCTTCCTTATTTAGAGTATCTAACATCTCCATTACATCATTTGAAGATTTAGAATCTAAATTCCCTGTTGGTTCATCTGCAAGTAATAATTGCGGCTTATGAACAATTGCACGAGCGATTGCTGTTCTTTGAGCTTGTCCCCCTGATATTTCAAACGTTCTTTTATCCAATATATCTGTAATATTTAATTTCGCTGCAATTTCTTCTACCCGATTGTTCATTTCTTGCACAGAAACACCATCTAATGTCATCGGCAATACGATATTTTCCTTCACTGTAAGCGTACTAAGCAAATTAAATGATTGGAATACAAATCCTAATTGCTTTCTACGAAATAAAGCTAATTCTTCAGATGATAACTGGAAAGGATTTGTACCATTTATTACTATTTCACCCGATGTTGGAGAGTCGATAGTAGATACCATATTTAATAACGTTGTTTTCCCGCTCCCTGATGGCCCCATAATACCTATAAATTCACCTTCTTGAATTGATAAATCAATATCTACTAATGCTTTAAAAGGCACTTTCCCTTTATATACTTTACTAATACTTTTTGCATGTAAAATTTCCATTTATATTCTCCCTTCATTTGCACTTCTTACAATAGAGTGTAAATGAATTGTCTTATAACTCATATTGATTCATCTTTCATTTATCTTACACGCTTGTAAGATTTCTAAAAAAACTGATAATAAAACTGTTTCCAAACTAAAATAAATGCATAACTATCTTATAATAATTATATAGTGGCAGGAAATACAATAGTATATCAAAACTTTATTATATAAAATGCAAAAAGCTTAGAGTTATAGCTCTAAGCTTTTTTTTGCACTGTATGATCATTCCCTTTAAAGAGCACTATTTTTTATCCATTTGGATTTACTCAATACATAATGATTAAAAATTTGACTTTCTATCGTCTGTTGACTCAAAAAAACAAACCCGCATTTTTCAATAACTTTATTTGACGGTACGTTATTAATTAATGCAATTGCGTTAAGGACATCCACATTTGTATTTTCAAACAAATAGCCGATCAAGCCTTGTGTCGCATTCGTTGCATATCCATTATTATGATATTCACTTGAAACAGCATACATAATTTCTCTATTCGGTGCAGGAAGTTCATCTTTCATACCTGTGCAGCACCATCCAACAAATTCATTTGTAGTTTTCTTAAATATTCCTAGTCTTAATATGTGATCATCTATGTTAGACGTAGTTCTCACTGCATGAAGAAATGCTTTGTTTTCTGGTATTTCTTCATTTGTAACCCAATTAACTCGTTGTTCTTTCGTTGATTTCCAGTCTGGTAAAAACTTTTCTATTTCTGGTTGATTTGCTATTTTATAAATACTCTCTGCATCTTTGACCGTAAACTCTTGTAGGTATATATCTCCACAATCTATTTTAAATAAATTAGTCAAACTCTCTTCTCCCCCTTCCCTTACGTTAAAGCGCCTTAATCTGCTTCGTAAGTTCCATAAACCGTTCGTCTAGTTCTTTATATTCTTTGTCTTTAGAAGTTAAAAAGCTTAATTTCCCTAATACTTCTTGTCTTTCTGTTTCTAACGTTAAACGTAGCTCTTCCATTTCATCTCTAGTTTTCGTAGGTTCTTCAAGCTGTTTTTGTATCGTATTGTTTAAAAACAAGAGCTTTGCGTTAGTTGTTTTCTCCAGAAAATATCGATCGTGAGAAACGATTACGAGTGTTCCGTTATACTCAGCTAATGTATTTTCAAGCTGTTCACGTGAAGGTAGATCAAGATGATTCGTCGGTTCGTCTAAAATAAGTACATCTTTTTCATCTAAAATATAAGCCATGAGCTTACATTTCACTCTTTCTCCCATACTCATATACTCAATTGACTCTTTCCATTGAGAAGCTTGGAATCCTAAATGTTTCATTAAATTTTGGACTTTTCCTCTCTTCTCAAATGTCTCTTTATAAAATAAATCTTCTGGTGTTTTATCAAGCGGTAAATCAAATACTTCTTGTGTTAAATATCCAACGTTTGCTGATGGTGAAATCCATACTTCTCCTTCGACAGTTTCTGTTCCCATAATCATCTTTAGTAACGTTGTTTTCCCGCTACCGTTTGGTCCAATAATCGCAACCTTTTCACCGTGCTGAATTGTAAAATTAACGTTTTCAAATAATATCCGATTATTAAATTCTTTCCGTAATTGTTTTACTTCTAAGAAACGTTTTCCTACTTTTTTACTCGCTTGAATAGAAAATTCAACTGAATACTCTTCTTTCACACGTTCTATCTTCGTTTTCTCCAGCTCTTTTTCGAGGCGTTTTCGTTTTGATTTAACTTGCGCGTCCATTCGCTTCGCCTTTACACGATAAAACTCTTTCACTCCTTCTTGTTTTGTAGACTGCGCATGTGCCTTTTGTGACCATGAACTTAATTCTTTTATATGTGTTTCTACTTGTTCTATCTTCTTTTGTTGTTTTTCATATTCACGCTGCTGCGTCAATCTTTTATGCTCACGTTCTTTCATATAACTTGTATAATCACCAATATGATCAATTAATTTCTTATCCTCAATTGACCATATTCTAGTTGCGACAACATCTAAAAAGTATCGATCATGTGATACGACGATAACTGTACCTTTCATATTTTTTATTTGCTTAATGAGAAATTCCGTACTCATCTCATCTAAATGATTTGTCGGTTCGTCTAAAATTAAAACATTAGGATTTTCAGCAAACCCTTTTGCTAATCGAACTTTCAGCTTTTCGCCACCACTTAAAGTAAGGAAATCGTTCGTTGGCACACCCCATTTCGCAAGAAGTTCGGCTTCTTTTGCAATCATATCCTTACTAACGAAAGATTCTTTTTCTTGTTCAACATATGCTGTTGTCACATTCATTTGCATCCATTCAACAGTGCCTTTTGATGGTTCAATTTTCCCATTTATTAATTGAAGTAACGTTGATTTACCAGCCCCGTTTTTACCAATTAACCCGATAACATCCCCTTGTCTTACTATCACATTCATTTTCTCTAACAAAGTATTTTCCTTTATTTCAACATAAACATCATTTAATTTTAATAGTTCTTTCATAATACCGATCCCTTTCATTAAGGGAGAATAAAAAAATCCTCCCAAATAAATTTGGCAGGATTAGTCGTTAAAATATTTACACCCAAATAAGCTATTGCGTAACATAAATAGCAATACCGCTGTATGGAAATTGGGCAGACTAATCCTATTTTTTAGAAATTGAAATTTATTGAATTTCAACATTTAAAAATAAGATTAGTTAATCATCGTCCACCCATCATTCCTTTCCGTCGTTAATAACCATATTGTACCATGATAGTACTGTATGAGTAAATACAATTATATGTGCTATTATTATGATTGCTTTCTTCTAGGTCTATTTATCATTTCTTAGCTTCAAATTGAATAAGCATACTTTATTTTTCTTTAGATTTCACTAATAATATCCTTCTAAGCATTCCCTCTTATATAATTTTTATATAACTGTATGATTAATTTTATATTATACATACTACATTTCAGTTTTTATAATAAAGTTATCATTTTTAAGGAGGGATTCTACAATGGAATTTAGCAAACTCGGAAACAGTGGATTAACAGTAAGTAAGATTGCATACGGTAACTGGATAAATCATGGTGGAAAAGTAAATGAAGATACTGCAAATGAATGTGTGAAAGCTGCATTAGATGTTGGAATTACAACATTCGATACTGCAGATGTTTATTCGGACACTATTGCTGAGGAGATACTTGGTCGCTCTTTGAAAGGACTACGCCGAGAAAGTATAGAGCTTTGTACAAAAGTTTGCCATCCAACCGGACCTGGAAAAAATGATCGTGGATTATCACGCAAACATATTATAGAAAATTGTAATGCATCGTTACAACGGCTACATACAGAATACATTGATGTCTATTATGCACATCGATTCGATACAACAACTCCTCTTGAAGAAACAATGTTAGCGTTCTCAGATCTTGTAAGACAAGGTAAAGTCCTTTATTTAGGTGTAAGTGAATGGACATCGGAGCAAATCACACGCGGTGCAGCACTTGCCCGAGAATTGAACATTCCTCTTATCGCTAGCCAGCCTCAATATTCGATGTTATGGCGAGTGATCGAAACAGATATAATACTACATGTCAACGTGAAGGACTTGGTCAAGTTGTTTGGTCTCCCCTCGCACAAGGTATTCTCACTGGAAAATACCAACCAGGTAAACCAATTCCTGCTCAATCACGTGCTAATTCAAATGCGGGAAAACCGTTTTTTAACAAACTCGTACAACGTTGGATGAGTGATAATGTACTTACTGCTATACAAAAACTTAATCCTATTGCACAAGAAAATCATCTCACCCTACCTCAACTCGCAGTTGCTTGGGTACTACAAAATCCAGCTGTTTCCTCTGCTATTATTGGCGCTTCCAATCCGGAGCAAATAAGAGAAAATGTAATTGCTTCTAATGTTACATTGTCACCTGAAATTATGGGTCAAATTGATAGTGTGCTAAAAGGTTTCATTGAATATGATCCAAGTAAAACAGGTTAAATCATCAGTGACTTAACAATAAATATAGTACCTTTCCAAATTCACTACTGCCCATCCAATCAAGATGGGCCTTTATTTTTCAAATTCAAGTTGTGAAGTCTTATAAATCTCTCTAACAACTACTAAGAAGTTCTCGAGTACGACGGACTTTTCATCTTGTCTCCATCCAGCGTATAAATTTATCTCCGGTGTATTTTCTTGAATCTCTTTATACATGACTCCCGATTTTTTATAACTTTCCACTGATGATGGAACGACAGAAATCCCCATACCTGCTGCAACTAAATTAACAATCGTCTGCATTTGAATCGCCTCTTGAACAATATTTAAACTTACTCCATGTTCCCAAAAGTAACTAATAATTAAATCATAAAAGTTCGTACCGAAATGACGAGGAAATAAAACAAATGGTTCATCTACTAGTTCTTTAATAGAAATATTAGGTAACGAAACTAATGGGTGACTTTCATATAAAACCAATTTTAAACGTTCTTTGGAACAAACTTCGGAAGATAATATTTCATTATTTTGCATAGAACGAATAAATCCAATGTGAATTTGTTTTTCATAGAGCGCTTTTATTTGCTGGTCTGTTGTCATCTCACGTAATATAAGCTGAATTTTAGGAAACCGTTCTCGAAACGTTTTTAATATGTTTATAACCGTTTCTATAGAATCAACAAAACCGATGATTAAATGCCCGATCTTCCCTTCATCCGCGAGCTGTGTTTCTTTAATGGTTCTATCGACTTGAAGTAACGTTTGTCGCGCACCTTCTAAAAAGATTTTCCCCGCATCGGTAAGCTCAACCATCCTTTTTGTCCTGTGAAGAAGTTGAACACCTAATTCTTCTTCCAACTTTCGAATTTCTTGACTTAAAGGCGGTTGTGCCATCATAAGACGTTCTGCCGCACGACTAAAGTTTAATTCTTCTGCCACTGTTATGAAATATTTCATTTTACGAATATCCATTCCAATCCCCCTAACATTCACAACTAGTAAAAAAACCCTCCTTCTAATAAATTGTAAATAAAAACAGGAGGAAACTATATCAATCCCTTTTCGTTTCTTTTTTATCATAAATCATGCCATAAAAATACGAGAGATTTATACTAAATTAAATTACATGATTTGGGCAATTTCATTACTTTCATATATTATTTGATTTACCATTTGGTTGAGTAACGAGTACTTGATATTTTATTCACCTAATTATAAAAATAAAATGTAATTCGTTACCCAATAACCACTTATTGTTTTTCGATAAATTTTTATTGATTACTCTCCTGTAATAAGCTATTATATGTTTGTAGAAAATATTAATATAGGGATTGAATTTATGGACAGGACATTAAAAATCACAAAATTAAATATGTTTTTAAGGATTTGTCTCATCCCGATTATAGTAGGGATTATTGTTGGTATACTAACTAAATTGGGGCAAGGTATACTTCCAGGACATTGGAATTCATTAGCGAATCTAGGAAGCGTTTGGTTAGTTCCATCCTTTTTTGTGGCTAGCTTTAGTTATTCTAAGCGTACAGCTATACTTTCTGGTATCCTTGCACTACTCGGTATGGTATTAGGCTACTATGGTTATGCAATAGTTATTACAAATGTAGCTCACTCTATTTATTTTATATCTGTATGGATCGTATGTGCATTTATAGGGGGAACTATCTTTGGAATTGCAGGTTTTCTATGGAAAGATGCTACAAATCCACTTCATAAATTCGGAAGCGCACTTATTAGTGGAGTTTTTGTAACGGATGGACTTCACATTCTTTTAAATTATGAAGACTATAGTCATATGTTACCTGTTGGATATACCGAAGTGATAGTCGGGATTATCTTCATTCTTGTATTAGAACGCTCTAATGCTAATCGAATTTCTTCTTTCTTAATGATGGTCCCTATCACTATTTTAGGATTAATTGGATATAAATTATTAAGTTTGTTTACTTAATTACAATACTGTATCATGAAAAAACAAAAGACAAATTCTATTATAATCCACAAAACATATCACGAATTCGAACATTATACTTATTAATGTTGATACACTTATTCATAGTATGGATTCATGAAGCTATCTCTTTCAAAGGGGTGGCTTTTTTCTTACAAAAACTATTTCTCAGCTTTTTATTAAATATTTCTAATTTAACAATCGTATTTAATAGCGTGTCGTTAAACATACTAAGATGACCTTTTACCATTTCATATAATCGCCATAAGGTGAAACTTTAATCAATGGAAGTTTTCTTCATCCCCCACTAATTATTAGTTGAACCAATCGGACTGCCCATTAAAGCGGGATAAAATAAGGCTAAAAAACTTATCTCCAAAGTTCTTTAGCCTAAGTCACTTATTTACACATTAAAAAATATAATTCGTACAACGGTACCTTTACCAACTTTTGAATGGATTTCTACACTATGTCCTAATTGTTTCGTAATTTCATATACAAGATATAGCCCCATTCCGGTTGATTCTTTAAAATCTCTACCATTTTCTCCTGTAAAGAAAGGTTTAAACACTCTTGGTACATCTTGCTTCGGAATTCCTACACCACTATCGATAATTTCAAGTATGACGTTATTACCTTCCTTACAAGCATTTACTTTAATCTTCTCTCTACTACCTGACGAATATTTAATCGCATTCGATAGTATTTGTCCAATTAAAAATTGTAACCATTTCGCATCACTTTCCACAGTAATATCCTTATCAATTGTAAGCTCTGGATATACAAAATTCCGGATGAAGAAGCGTTTATGTTCATGCACGGAATCATTCACTATTTTATGTAGCTGTACTTTTTCCACATAAAAATCTTGTGTAAATGCTTCTAAACGTGCGACATACAAAGCCATCTCTAACCCCTTTTTCAACCTATCTGTTTCCTCATTTATACTTTCAAAACGTGGGTCTACTTCATCCTGTGTAATCAATTCTATTACAGATAGAGGTGTTTTCATTTGATGTATCCACTGGTTCATAAAGGTTAAATGATCACTATTTTTTCTCTCTTGTATTTGCAGTTGATTTTGATAATGGCGATATTGCACCTCAAGTAGGTCTTGAAGCGCAGTAGATACAGCTGAAAAATCAGATTTTTGAACAGATTCATCCAAAGATTCAAGCGGATTTGCTAATCGTTCATAAAAAGAGCGATGTGTAAAGTAACGAAATACTAAATAACTCAACATAAAAAATGCACCTAAAAACATTGCATATAATGCCGTTGCAATATGGTTATGCCCATCAAACCAATATACAAGAAATATGGCTAGTAGTTGGATTGCTGTAAAACAAATAAGTGGTATATGATCTCGAATAAACAATCTTATCATTTTTCCATACCAGTATCCCAAGTAATATGTAATCTATAACCGACACTACGAATCGTTTCAATCGCATCTTCAATCTGTAATGTTTTTAACTTTTTACGAACACGAGTTGTATTTACGCTTAAAGTATTATCGTCAACATAAGATTCGCTATCCCATAATTTATTTAATAACACTTCTCTACCCACAACACGCGGATAATTTTTCATTAACATCTCTAATAAAATAGCTTCATTTCTTGTTATATCAATCTCTTGATTCTTAAGCTTCAATACAAGCCTTTCGGGATATAAACAAAGACCTTGTTGCTCAACCATCCGTTCTTCTACTTTCGGTGCATAATCTCCGTAAGCACGTCTTAAATGACTACGAATTTTAGCCATTACAACTTCGTAATGGAATGGCTTTGAAATAAAATCATCGCCACCGTTTTCAAGCGCCATAACTTGATCCATCGTGCCTTCACGAGCCGAAATAAATAGTATCGGGCATGTAGAAACTCCACGAATTTGACGACACCAATAGTAACCATCAAAACTTGGTAAATTAATATCTAATAAAACTAACTCTGGTTGTTCTTCTAAAAAAATGTTTAATACATTTTGAAAATCCGATACAATAATTCCTTCGTATCCATATTTCGCGACATGTGTTGATAATAGTTCTGCAATTTTCATATCGTCTTCTACAATCATAATTTTAACCATGTGATTACTCCTTTTTCGATCCACAATCTTATATTCAATTATATAAAATAAATACTACCTTTTTTTATATAATCCGTAAATCCAAAAAGGATACTTTTATACAACAGCATCCTTCTTCTATTATTTCTTATTTAATATGAAATTCACTCAAAGTAAATCTCAATTGCTCCACATAATTCATACCTAATTCCATCCGAGCAGTCTTCAATGGATCCACAACTTGGCAAATTTTCAAATTACCTGCAGCTGATAATAAAAGCGTTGCATCAGCTTTAGACATTTCTAATTCTTCATGTAAAAATGTCACCATATTACGTACAGCACGATTCGCTGCATCATCTAACAATTTCTCTGAAGCAATCGTCATTACTTTTTCTTTTTGAATAGCCATTGGTAGTGGCCATTTCTTTCCTTTTATAATTTGAACTGTTACAGTAACCTCACCAGCAACCTCTACTCCACTAACACCAATTTCACCATCACCCATCGCCGCGTGTAAATCACCTAATGCTAATAGAGCGCCAGGAACATTTACAGGTAATAGTAATGTTGTCCCTTCTTTTATTTCTTTACAGTCCATATTACCGCCGTGATCATGCGGAGTGCCACATGAAATACTCTCTTCTTTCGGCGCAGTACCAATAACACCAATCATTGGATTAATCGGAATTTGTAGTTCATTTGAAAACAAAACATGTTCATTATGTATCAGGACAATTTTCACTGTATTTCCGTTTAAATCTTCACCCATTACGCCAAGATTCGTGCCAGTAGTTAAAACACCTTGCTCTGCAATTTTAATCTTTTCAATCGATACAACTAAAATATCACCAGGTTCTGCACCATTAATATATACTGGACCAGTCGCTGGATTAATTCGGTTCCAATCTAATTCTTGAAACGCAACATCTTCAGAGTCAATTTGATTTTCAAAGCAATCATATGTTTCAAATACAAGACGACTCCCTACTTCTACTGCCATACAAGGCTGATTATCTGGTGACATTGCGTAAACGATATGTTCTTTATGAATGCGATACATGTTATCTCTCCTTTTTTATATTACTCTACAATTATTAATTAGCTTTTTTCGTAAAAGCTCCTTTTAATATTTATTGATATTTACATATAGAAAAGCACTTAGCTTATTTTCATACATACACTCTTTACTATAACAGGTAAAGAAAGGTGGTAGCACTATGCCCCTTATTCCATATAACGAAAGCGATGTGGATTTGCTAGCTCGCTTAATTCGTGCTGAAGCTGAAGGAGAAGGTCGACAAGGTGAACAACTTGTTGGTTGCGTAGTAGTAAATCGTGTATTTTGTGATTGCTTAGATTTTAAACAACTTCGATCTGTGCGTGATGCAGTATATCAAAATCCCGGTGGATTTGAAGCAGTGCAATACGGATATTTTTATCAGCGTGCTCGCGAATCAGAAAAAGATATCGCAAGAAAAGTTTTACAAGGTGAATGGCGCTGGCCAGCACGATGGGCTCTTTGGTATTTTCGTCCAACTGGAGCTTGTCCACCTGAATGGTATAACCAACCGTTTGCAGGGCAATTTAAAAGTCATTGTTTTTATGAACCTCGTGGTGATGAATGTCCAAAAATGTATTCACGATAGCAAAATTTGAAACGCAAATACTTAAATCTCTGAGTACTTGCGTTTCTTTTAGATTGTTTAGAAATCTTCTAATAATGCGATGAACTTTTCAACTCCCACAACATGTATTAATAACGGTATACGTGGGCCGCTAGACTGATTCATAATGAGCCTATATATAATCAAAAACAATTGTTTTTGATTTTCTTTCATTATTTTTTTATTTTCATGATGACAAATTGAATACAAATTTTCCATTAAGTTAGAGTAATCTTTATTAGAACGAAGTATTTTGCAAACTTCTACTAACCATTCTTTCTGTCTTTCATCTAATGTGTTGTAAAACTCTGTATTTCTCTCTTGATTTACCGCAATTAATTTTTCAGATTGAAAGTTTCTTATCAAATACTCTGCGCGGTTACATATCGCTATCATAGCATCTAATGTATAACTTCTATCTATTTTTTCTAATGTATCTTGTAAAATAGATGAATCAAAATTTAATAGTGGTAACGTTCCTGCTACTTGGTTAAATTTCGGATATTCTTTAAACCCACTATCAACTCTAGAGAGTTTAATTGCATCAAATAAATCTTCATTTTTGAGCATTTTATTCTCATAACTATCTTTCAATCGTTCATATTCTGTATAATTGCGAATCACATCTTCATCAAGACCGATATGAAAAGCTGCGTTTGGTCTATATTTAGCAAACATGAAAAGAATCACTTCTGGTAAATACACTTTTAACAACTCACTAGGTGTAATACTATTCCCTGAAGAACTAGACATTTTTTCGTGATGCCCTTTTATTCCTATGAAATCATACGCAACGTAATGAGGAGCTTCACGATTAAATATTTCTTTTGCGATTTCCTTGGATACATTATAACTACCCGTTTCCGATGAATGATCTCTTCCACCCGGTTCAAAAATAACATCCTCTATCATCCACCTCATCGGCCAATCGATTTTCCAATTCAGTTTCATTTTATTTGTATTTAATACTGATAATTCATTTTGATTTCCACATACACATTCATACTGAACTGATTTTAATACTTCATCAAAATGTGTAATCGTTGTTGCATCTTTCCCGCATTTTTCACAATATAATGTAACTGGATAAAAGCTCTCTCGCTCTTCTTCACTACACTCTCCAGTTTTAAAACCCATTAAAATATCATATATTTCTTTTCTTTTATATAAAGACTCGAATATATTTTCGTTATACCGTCTGCTTCTATATTCAGCATGTTGATTTATGAATTCCACTTCAATTCCAAATGCTTGAAGAGATTTCTCAAACTCTTTTTCAAAATGCTCTGCATACGAATTATGACAGCCATATGGATCTGGAATATCACAGTACGGCATACCAATATATTTTGCAAAAGATGGATCAATATTTTTAGGAACTTTTCTAAATCTATCATAATCATCCCATGAGAATATAAAACGAGTCTTTTTCCCTAAATCTTGTAGTGCTCTTACCACGAAATACGTCGTTATTATTTCACGAAAGTTCCCGATATGAACAGAACCAGATGGACTTATTCCAGATGCGCAAACAAACGTTTCTTTGTTTGGATGTTTTCTAATTAATTCATGTGCTACTTCATACGCCCAATGCATATGTTACTCACCTCAATTATTATTTGTTTTCACATTTTCAAATTTATGCAATAAAAAAACTCCCACCCCCAAGATTATTCATCTTGAGGACGAGAGTTGTTAGCTTCGCGGTACCACCTCAGTTTGTTAATACGTCGCCATATTAACCTCTTCAGGTACGGCAAAATATGCTTATACCCTATCTCTATAACGGGAGAACCCGTCGCACCATCCCTAAACAAATTAGTTCCTTGCGCAGCTCCAAGTCTTTTTTCATTAAGATGTATACCGCTCTTTCTCAGCTACCAGAGCTCTCTGTACGTATTCTTTCTTAACTACTCTTCTCTTCCATGCCATTTTAAATATTAGTTTTTTCATATGATAATTTATAATACTTTTATTGTCAAACTTTTCCGAACTAAAATTCTATCTAAATAAATGCTTTATCGCTTCTAATTGAATTTTATGACTACATTCATCACAACAATATGTCCCTTTCGGTTTCTCTTTAAATCGCTTATATTTTTCACTTCCTTCGTATACACGGAATATATTTTTACAAGAAAAGCAAACAATTTCATAAAACATCATATGCATTTTCCTCTCCATGTTTATACATTTTTTAATCACTTGAGAAAATCAGTTTTCCAAAGTACAAATCTTAATATCTTCTGACTAAAGGTTTACCTCTATTCTTATCGAATTATATAAATATCTTATAAAGCGAGGTGAACATCTTGATCAGTAATATAGAATTAGTTTTAGATGCTAAAGCAAGTTTAGCTGAAGGGCCATGTTGGAATGAAAGTATTGGAGTTGGATTATTATGAATCGTATTAATTACATAAGACACGAAGAAAAGAAATATCACGACCTTTGCTATGAACAATATAAACTATTCGAAACTGGCTCTTGGCTTTATAAACCGGTTAAAACCGTTATAGACTTAACGGATTACTTTGAAGGACAAAACAACTTGCAAGTACTTGATCTCGGCTCTGGCGTTGGAAGAAATAGTATTCCAATTGCACAAAAAATAAAAAATGCTAGTGGTACTGTTACATGTGTGGACTTACTGGATTCCGCGTTAACAAAATTACAAACTTATAGTAAAGAACATGATGTATTTGAAGTTATAAAAACAGAAAAAGCAGCAATTGAAAATTACTACATCAAACCTAATACCTATGATTATATCGTTGCAGTATCAAGTTTAGAGCATGTCAAATCAGAAGAAGATTTAACAAACGTGCTCCATTTTATGAAAAAAGGTACAAAAGCTGGTGGTATCAATTGTTTCATTATTAACTCGAACATACAAGAAATGGACTTACATACGAAAGAAGAATTAGATGCTTTAATTGAAATTAACCTTCCTACTGAAGATATGATATATCTATTAAAAAGCATTTATAAGGAATGGAAAGAAATTAAAGTTGAAGTAAAAGAATTAGTCTATGATATTGTTCGCGATGAAAGGCATATTCAATTAAATACAAATGCTATAACATTTGTTTTTCAGAAATAAAACTATAAAAGGTAAGGTTTTTCCCTCATATATTCATAGAAACACCCTTACCTTTCAATCATAAATTCTTTATAAAATTGCTTCGTTATTAGTTTTAGCTTCTTCTAAAACATTATTTTTATTAGAAATACTATTCAGCTATTAATTGAATTCATTCATTTATCAATAATTGCTTGTCGAGCTTTTTCTTTATCATCAAAATGAATAGTCGAATCCTTTAAAATTTGATACGTTTCATGCCCCTTCCCAGCAATCAAAACAATATCATTAGAAGATGCCATGTTTATTGCATGATTTATAGCAAGTTCACGATCTACTTCTACTTTATAATTCAAATTATTATTCTGCGAAAACCCTTTTTCAATATCTTTCATTATTGCCTGTGGATCTTCCGAACGTGGATTATCAGAAGTAATATAAACAAAATCACTATAATTTCCAGCAATTTCACCCATTATAGATCGTTTTTTTGTATCTCTATCTCCACCGCAACCGAA
The DNA here is from genome assembly GCF_027710505.1 of Bacillus cereus group sp. TH152-1LC. Classification (NCBI taxonomy): domain Bacteria; kingdom Bacillati; phylum Bacillota; class Bacilli; order Caryophanales; family Bacillaceae; genus Bacillus; species Bacillus cereus group sp. TH152-1LC. Next base: position 65,338 of record NZ_JAQFNK010000017.1, read on the forward strand.
AACAGTAATAATTTTACCTTTTGAAAACTCGCTAATTGTAGAGAGGACATTTTCTAACGCATCTGGTGTATGAGCATAGTCCACAATTACAAGGAAATCTTGATTTTCGTCTATGATTTCCATTCTACCTTCAATGCTCTTTACACTAGATAAACTGTCACTAATGTTTGTAAGCGGAATACCTTCAACCAATGCAGCTGTTATTGCTGTTATTGCTGCTAATGCATTATATACATTAAAACGGCCTACCAGATTTAGATGGGTTTCTATTTCTCCATTAAAGGATGCAACTACACAACGAATTCCTTTTGGGCTTAAAGTTATGTTCTTCGCTTGAACATCAGCTCTATTTTGTATCCCATATGTAATAACCTCAGCTGAAGTAATTTTTTTAAAGTATTCTACCGACGGATCGTCTGCATTCAATACAACAAATTTTTTATCTGTAGTAGAAAAATCATTTCCTAATCTTGAAAATAGAAGACCTTTTACATGCTTATATTCCTCAAATGTTCCATGGTAGTCCAAATGATCTTGAGTTAAATTTGTAAAAACAGCGGTTTTAAAGTTACACCCTTTAACTCTTTCCATATGTAAACCCTGTGAGGTAACTTCCATAACACAATAATCTGTATTATGATTTTTCATCGTTTGCAAATTCCGCTGAAGTATCGGTGGTTCTTGCGTATTAATATCAGTAGGATACCATTTCGAACCAACTTTCACTCCGTTATTCCCCATAAGCCCTGTTTGAAATCCATAATCAGTCAAAATCTTTTCAAGTAAATAGGAAGTAGTTGTTTTACCATTTGTTCCTGTTATTCCAATTAGCTTAATTTTATTAGATGGGTAACCATAGAAATGTGACGCAATAACTGCCATAGCATACCTAGCATCTTTAACAATTATTTTAGGTATTTCAATATTTACATCTCTTTCTACAATTAATGCCACGGCACCCTTTTTCACTGCATCTTCAACAAATTGGTGACGATCTTCAAGAAAACCATCAATACCTGATACACATATAAACAGATTTCCACTTGTAATCTTTCTAGAATCCATTTCTAATCCCGTAATTTCTACATTCATATTCCCAATGGTATCTTTAATCAATAACAAATCCGCCAGCTCTTTTAGTTTCAAATCCCTCGCCCCCTTACACATTTACCCTACTTATTTTACCACTTCATATAAAATAATGGTTTAAAATTCCATATCAGTCGAACGAATTTTAAATCTTTAATATACATAAATAAAAGAGCACTTGTTTCCGCAAGTGCTCTTTTTGGGGATTTTGAGATATCCTATTAAAGAAAGTTAAGGTTACTTAAAGTTAATAGGTATTTCTATTATATGCTTGTCCTTTTTATTTGTGCATTATCAATATATAAACATCTTTAATAATATTTAATAACTATTAATTATAGTTATTTTTTACATTTTATCATTAAGAAATTAATTGAAGGCTTATTTACCATGTTCTTATTTGGTTCGTCAATTTCTGAAACTTGTACGAGTCCATATTTATTAAAATCTTGTTTTATAGATTCAGAATCATAGAAGAACATTTTTACGCCTTCCATTATCTCAAAATAATCTTTATCCAACTGTTTTCCTTTTCCATACATTGGCGCTCTTTTAGAAACTGTTGTAAAAACCAAATACCCGCCTGGTTTTAACTGATTATAACAATCTTTAATAAATTTCTCTCGCTCCTGCTTATTCAACAAATGAAGAAGTGCATGACTAAATATCCCATCATAAAGTTTATCATCAAAAGGCATCTCGTTTACCGAGCCGTGATATATACTAACATCTTCTAGTCCATTTTGTTTTGCTAAATCGATGGCTGTTTTTGAAATTTCAATCCCTGTTACATTTATACTATTTTCGATAAACACCTTTGCGTTTCTTCCGTATCCAATACCCGGAACTAATATGTCTTTAACATTGTTTTCCACAAAAAAATCTTTTGTCAAAATTGCAGATTCAGTAGGTTCAAATCCCCACATCGTTTGTTTCTCAATAAAGCTTGATTCCCAAAATTCCATTTATATTTCTATCTCCTTATTCTTATCTCATGCTTAGCATCACATGAAAGACCTATTAATTTTAACGCTGCTTTTTTCACCACAGTCACTATAGGTCCATTGAATATAGCATATTAATAAGCCTATATCTAATTTAAAGATTGGTTGAATATGAATTCTAAATATTAACTTTTACATTTAGAAGAAATAAAAAATGCCAATACTTCTATTGTATATTGGCATTTTCACATAAGAAATTATCTTTTTATATTGTACTGATCTAATACCTTTTCTAGCATTTCTAAAGTTATCGGTTGCGCTTGCTGTATTAATTGGTAACCAATACGGCCATTCGGTTCGGCCGTAACTTGCTGTAAACTCTTCAAATCATGAATTCCTTTTTCTCTTAATTGTATAGATAGTTGTTGCTCCGACATTTTCGCCTTCACTAAATTCTCTTTTACAATTTCTCCATTTTCAACGATTATAATGCTACTGCCATTAAGGAATTGTTCCACCTTCCTTGATTTCAATTCAAAGAAATGAATGATAAGAAGTATACTTGCAAATATTACAGCCGCAAATATAGATGGGACTACTTTCCTACTTAATACAGGCTCTACAATAATACGTCCAATTGATACTACTATAATGATTTCAGCTCTTGTCATTTGGCTAACAGATGTACTACCAGTCATTTTTAATGCAATCATTCCAGTGAAAATTAAAATAATACTCTCCATAATAATATTCATTATAGCCAATCCTTTAATAGTGAATGTTATTAGCATTCCCATTAAAGTTGTATTTTACATATTTACCAAGTTTTTAAACCCTTCAGACCATGATGGAAATATAGGGTTCCATCCATATTCTTTACGCGCTTTATTATTTGAAGCTCCTCTTTCCCAACTATTTTTACCAGTTTGAACTTTAGGCATAGGTGCCCCCATCGCTTCTGCATATATTGGTAACCAATCTTTACTAGTCGCCGGGAAATCATCTACAATATTTACGGTTCCTGCAGGCCAATGAAGAGCTAACATAGCTGCTCTAGCGGCATCTTCGACATGTATAAACGAACTTATCCCGTCTGATGCGATAAGTTCATTATTACGAACTTGATTTGCAATTTCTCCGTTTTCCGCATACCATGTGTCCGGTCCATATAGCGTACCATAACGAAGTATAACCGCTTCTGGTAACTCAGAAACAGCTTCTTCTAGTTTTAATATGCCATTAATAGTCACTTGCCGAGGTATAGGGGCAGCAATATCTAATAAATCTTTTTCTGTCGCAAGTGTATCTCCTGCTTCATACGCCCATGAAATACTTTGAGCGATTATTCTCTTTACCTCTACATTTTTAGCAGCATCAACAAGGTTACGAGTGCCTTCAATTCTAATTTTAGCATTATCCTCAACATTCCAAGTAGACAATGATGTTAATTGATGAATCAATACATCAGGTGTTGTTTTATTTAATACAGAAAGTACAGCATGCCGATTAAATATATCAGCTATTACTGGAATAGCACCAATTTTCTTCATTGCCTCTATTTGCGATTCATTACGAATCATTGCAAATACGGTATGACCCTCTTTTATTAACCTCGGTAATAAAGAACGTCCTATTACACCCGTTGCACCTGCTACAAATATTTTCATATCAGTTCCTCCTCATTTAGTTATCATAAATGTGACGAACTATATATGAAATATGTGACAAATAATTACTAGATTTATTTGTTATTCATATGAAACGAACACTTTCAAAGGCCGCAGTATCCCTTCACTTAATTCCTTAAAGTATTTTGTAAGTGCAGTATAATGAATTTCATGTTGAAAAATCTCTTCTATCCATGGTGTCTGTTCTATTTGACTAAAAAACCAATTTGCATGTTTTTGATAATCATATCCGTCACTTGAACCAATGATCTGCAATTCTTTTCGATAAAAGTCGGCGGTTAATGTTAAATTTTCTATATTACCATCAGAAAGAATACATATCGCCCCATTACTTTTAATAGCCTTTTGCAATGTGTGAAACCCTCTATTTGTAGCAGAACATTCGAAACCGTAATTATACGTATCTATAATTTTCTCTTCCGAATCAAAGAGGTTTTTCGCACCAAACTTCTTTGCAAATTCTCTTCTATTTTTATTAGGCTCAACAACATCCACATGCTCAACACCTACGTAGCATTTTAAAAAATAACAAGCGAGTAAACCGATAACTCCCATTCCAGTAATAAGTACTTTTTCATCCTGTCGCGGGTCTAATTTCAATACCCCTTTAGCAGCATCACACGAAAGAATAGATAATAAAGCAACTTTAGATTTTATATAACTAGGCACTCGAATTACTTTATCCCCTTTAACTATTCCTACCGTTTCATGTCCATAAAAAGAGACTACTTTATCACCTACATATAAATTTGTTACTTTATTACCAACTTGAATAACTTCACCATAACTTTCATATCCAGTTTTTCTTGGATAATCAGGATTTGAATCTGTAACATCCGATTCTTTATACTGTGGTAACTCTGCTCCAATACTTATTGCACCTGCAATTGTTTTAACGATAATTTCATCATCCTGTATAGACTCAATTTCGCGCGTTTCCCACTTAAGCCGTTTTGGTCCTTCTAAAACTAATTTATTTTGTTCCATTTATAACCCTCACATTTTATAAAAAAATATTCTCACTACATTTCAAACAATGTTTAATAAATACATCTAAAATTTAAGCTATAAATTTGGATAGCAACCAACAGTGATAATATGATAATTGAATTTGATGGATATGGAATAAATGAGTATGTTATTGGCCTTAACTATTCTCTAAACGAATTAAGAACAATGTATTTAAATGTGAAAAATGAAGAGATGTCTAATGAAGAGCTTCTAATCTTATTTTGTGTGCAGTACCAGTATGAAAAAACTCCAAAATTACTACAAGAAGACGTCTTGAGCGCTGTTGTCATTGATTTAGATACGGACTATATTTATGTTCCTAATAGATAACAGTAAACTAGATGAAATGAATAGAAATTACGATTCAGCTAAATGTTTAATAAAATAAGTGACTGCCCAAATTAATGTTGCAAATTGAGTGACAAAATACATTGTCCATTCAAAACCAGTCAATTTTCTCTCTCGTTTCACTTTCTTTAAGTATCTGTAAAATATAAATGTACATAAAAACATTAGTAACAACGATAATTGTTGTAAATCATCGACTATACGTACTGCCATAGACTCCATCACCCTCCTATTAAAAATAAATGCTATACTTTAAGGATATCATCTATTGGTAGTTTATTTCCATTTAAAACAATTATGTCCTAAACAAAAAGAGCACTCAACAATTGAGTGCTCTAAAAAGTATTAACGTAACACTTTTCTTCTACTTTTTATAACTAAGTTCTATCACTTCCGGTATATGATTACTATCATATTTCTTTGTATAGATTTCTCCATCTGGAGTAACAAATTGTAATACAATCTCGCCACAAACTCCATTTAGCATTTCAAATTCGCCTTGTATATTTGAAATACTGCGTTCCTTACTTTCGATTGAATCTTCATAAATTTTCACATTAGATATAGGTTCGTTATTTTGATTTACGATAATACCTCTTGAATACTTACCAACCGCAATGCATTGATCATCTTTTTTATAATATTTAGTCACAACGATAGCTCCAATTATTATAACAATACACACAAACAAGAGAATTATTTTACGTCTCACAACAACCCTCCTAATTCAAATTATTCTTTTCTAAACTGAAAATTCAACTGTCCTGATTGTTTGATTTCCTCAATTACTTTACGAATACCTTCTTCAATCCTATCTTCCTTCACATTCGATACATTTAACTTTAATAGTCTTTCTTTCGGAAAACCTCTCATATAATTTTTATCAATCGCATCAATACTTATTTGTATTTCACCTAATATTTGTAAAAACATTTCTGAAATACTTGTTTTATGTAATTCTAAACAAGTGTGGATTCCAATTGTATTCTGCTTTGTATATGTAAATAAAAGCGGATTTTCATTATGCATTCTTTCTAATATTTCTGCTAGTTTTTTAGATCTATCGTGATAGGAAGATTTAATTTTATTTCTATGACGTTCAAACATGCCACTCTTTATATAAATTTCTAAAGCCGCTTGAGAAATCATCGGACTATCAATATCTAAAATCTTTTTATATGTATGGAAATCATTTGCAATGGATGGCGGAATGACCGCAACTCCAACCCGTAAACCTGGAAAAATAATCTTAGAGTAACTTTTTAAATATATTACATGATTACAATTATCCAAGCTATATAACGGATCTGCTTTTGAATCCGTTTCTAAATCTGCTAAATAATCATCTTCCACTATAAATACATTATATTTTTTAGCCAGTAGCACGATTTTTTCTTTCTCCTCTTTAGAATAAGACGTTCCAAGTGGATGATGATATCTTGGTATTGTATAAAAGAATTTTATATTACCTGTCCGAAAAATACGTTCCAATTCATCTAAGTCAATACCTTCATTCGTACGTTTAATACCGATTACAGGAATTTTGTTTATTTCTAGATATTCAATATATAAATGATATGTTGGTTGTTCAATTAATATCGTTTCATTTTCATTTGGAAATGGTATAGAAGTTAAGATTGCAAGAGCTTGTTGTACACCTGACGTTATAAAAATATTTTCTTCTTTAGTGAAGACTTGATAGTTTGCTAATTGTTTTTGAATGACCGGAATTAAAGACGGTAAACCTTTTGGCGTTCCATATACAAACAAGTCATTTTTATATGTATCAATGGCTTTATTAATACAATGTTGAAAATCTAAATATGGAAAAATATCTGGATCTGGTGCTGAAGAAGCAAAATCAATTATCTTGTCAATTTCTATAGTACTCCCTGATTTTCGAACAACGTAGTATCCACTTTGAGGGACGGAATAAATAATATGACGCTTTTCTAATTCATGTAGTGCCCGTATAATTGTCGCCTTATTGCATTCATATTGCGTAACAAGCGATCGTATTGACGGTAATTTCTGTCCTTCTTTTATCACTCCATGTTGAATCATGTTTTCTATATCGTTAAAAATATGTAAATACTTATACATTATTTCACTCCCTTATGTAAGGACTTAAAAAGATTCCTCATTATTAAGCAAACAGAAATATATCCCTTCTATTACTTTAAACTTTAACATTATTTCACATGTCCTTCTCTTAACAAGGAAATTACAATTAATAAATAGAATATCTACATGAATAAATAAAAAGTGAGGGATATGTTATGCAGCGCTTAAATACAATTGATATTAGTAACGTTTTAGAATTAGAAAAGACTCTTTCTACTTTATTAAATGAAGAGATTTCTTCAAAACTAGAGCTTGAAAACTGGTTAAAAAAACAATCTACAGTCATTTGGAAAATTGAAGAACAATTAACATCGCACTATATCGCCTTTCAATGTAATACAGATAATAAAAAAATAAAAGATACTTTTGAATATGATCAACAATATGTACGACCTCTTTTGAAACGTTATCAAAATTCATTTGATAATAAATATTTAGAATCTCCTTTTCGAATGGAACTTGATCCAAAAACGTATAGCTTACTAGATAAAAAAATTAAGAATGCGCAAACATTATTTTGTGAAAAGAACATGGATCTAGAGGTAACTGAAGACAAACTAGTAACCGAGTACTTCGAAATTACAGGTGGTTTAATTGCACTATGGGACGGTGAAGAGAAAACAATTACTGAACTACAGTCTTACTTACAAGATCCGGATCGTCATATAAGAAAAAAAGCAAAAACACTCATTTCTGAAACATTCTTATCTGTTGAAGATACATTACAGAATATATTAAATGAATTAATCGTAATCCGTCACCAAAAAGCAAAAAACATTCAATTAGATAATTATCGTGATTATATGTTTAAAAAACATGAACGATTTGATTATACACCTGAAGATTGCTATGAGCTGGCTGAATCTATTCGTAAATACGTTGTACCACTTATCGATAAAATATTGAATGAGAAAAAATCTGAACTTCAAGTAGATAGTCTTCGTCCATGGGATCAAAAAGCAACCGCACCGAATCAAAAAGTATTAAAACCTATCGAAGATGCGAGTGATTTAGTCAAAAAAAGTTCTCGTATTTTACACAAACTAGACCCAGAATTTTCTGCATTATTAAACCGTATGCATAAAAATAATTGCTTAGATTTAGAAAGTCGTAAAGGAAAAGGACCTGGAGGATTTTGCGAATACTTACCTGCTTCTCGATTATCTTTCATTTTCATGAATCTAAATCATACACATTATGACGTTACTACTTTCCTCCATGAAATGGGCCATAGTATTCATAATGAGTGTATGAATCAGCTAGAGCTACAAAAATATTTAGAAATCCCTTCTGAATCAGCTGAACTCGCTAGCATGACAATGGAATTATTTTCGATGGAATATTGGGATACATTTTATGAGAATACAGAAGAATTTATAAAAGCAAAATTGGATTTCTTTAAAGATATTGTAAAGTATTTACCACCAACGCTTATCGTTGATCAATTCCAGCATTGGATGTATGAAAATCCTAATCATACCGCTAAGGAAAGAAACGAAAAATATTTAGAATTACATAACACTTACCAATCAAACGTCGTAAATATCGAAGGGTATGAAAATTGGATCGCAACTGGCTGGTTACCTGTACTGCACATATTCGAAATACCATTCTATTACATCGAATATGCTATCGCACAACTTGGTGCGTTGCAAATGTATAAACAATATAAAGAAAATCCTAAACAAGCACTAGAAAATTATAAAAAAGCTTTATCATTGGGTAGCTCTAAATCTTTAACTGAAGTATATGAAGCAGCCGGTATTCGTTTTGATTTTTCTGGAGAAACGATTAAAGAACTAATGTTATTTGTAGAGGGTGAATTAGAGTCACTTGAACAATTGTAAGAAGGAAGCTGTTCCTATATTTTAGGTTCGGCTTTCTTCTTTATTTTATTTATCAATTCTATGTACTGAGAATCACCATATCCGATTGCTGGAAAAAGTTGAAACAACTTTATTAATAATTCTTGATTTGAGAAACCTTGATTTTTAGAGATGAATTTCATTACGATATTATTTTCTTTTAGCATTTCTAAATATAAGTCTATAGCCTGGTACATTACAGGTGGTACCTTACGGGAAGCCTTTTTATGGTTTACTAATACTTCATTGTATATAGAAGAATAATCCCCCAATCCAAGTTCAATTTGACTTACTTTAAATTCATCCTCTCTGAAGCTATTTAAGTATACCTTCCCTTCATAAGAAGACTGTTCAAGGTATGAAAGTAAAGTAAGTAGATTCATTTGACAAAACATATCTTCACCGAACCATAAAACAATACATTTATACTTTTTCGTAAATAGATTTTCTAACGGATCTATGACCTTTTTTGTATAACTTTCTACTGAACTGTTATGACCTTCTGCTCTTGTTTTAATAAACTCATCATTAAAAACTTGTGTAGTAGCCAGGTTCACACACATTGCCTCATTAAATGGTGCATATTCAGAATTACCCATTAGTTTTTCATTTTTAAATTCTTCATACATCATTTGACCATTTAATATATTTAGTACATCTTTATCAAACAGCTCTCTTTTCGCATTTCGTAACTGCTCAACTTCTAATTTTTTAGAAACATTCATTTTAAACTCCCCTTCTATTTTTAGTTTAATAAATGATTGAGTAGGCATGTTGTTAAGCTTAAATTCTCTTGGATTCATTCCAAAAACATTCTTAAAAGCTCTACTATAAGCCTCTTGCGAAGAATAATCATAATCCAATGCAATATGTATTATCTTTCTATTATTCGTCAAATCCTCCGTAGATAAATACAATCTTCTCAAAAGAATATAGCGTCTAATACTAATGCCTGTTACTTGGTGAAATCTAAAAGAACAGTAATACGGAGAATAACCCATATAACGAGATAATTCATTTAATGAAAATTCTTCTTTTAATCTGCTCTCAATCCAATCAATCATCTTCTGTATATGTTCATTCATTTACTTCCCCCCTTATTAAGCATTATAAAAGATGTTCATTACTTTCTTTTGATATTTCTTGTGTTTTATAACATGAGCCATTCATTACTTTATGCTTTATTTTAAAGGAAATCAAAAATAAAGCACGAATGTTGTAAATTAAGAATCTTTTCGTTCTCAAGTAAAAAAGTAAAGTTTGGAAAGGACGTTACAATGAACGAGCTAGAAAAAGAAATACTTCAATTAATAAATGAACAATATTCGTTAAATTTTATTAACATGAAACCAATAACGAATGAAATGTATCAATGTCTTACAGAACTAGGTACATACTTCATTAGAATTACAAACTACAAAACATATGAAGAACAGGTAGAAGAAGTTACATACACGAAATTTTTATATGAAAATGGTTTAGCAGTTCCTCCAATCATACCTTCTCTTAATGGGAATTTAGTAGAAAGGTTAACATTAGACAAGGAGATTTTTGCTGTATTATATAAAGCTGCTCCAGGTATACATTTACCAAGGTGTGAATGGAATTCTAATATATTTAGAAAGCTTGGTAAACAAATTGGAAAATTACATCGTATTTCTAAAAGCTTTGAAAAGACTAAACTGGTTAAACATATAAACGATTGGTATGAAAATGAAGAATATAATTTTCTTAAGTATATCCCTAAAGAAGAAACTACTATAAGAGAAATTGCATCTGACGTTTTAACTTCTATAAAGGGGCTAGAGAAATCCCCTTCGAATTACGGCTTAATTCACGGTGATTTATGGTTAGAAAACATTTTAGTTGAAAACAATTCAAACTTAACAATGATTGATTTTCAAGACTGTGAAAAACATTTTTATATATTTGATTTAGCAGTTCCTATTTATAGTGCGATAGAATATTCATTTGCTGGAAATGGGAATATCGCAGACTATGAGCGTTCTATTACAAAAGCAATATTTGACGGATATCAAGAGGAAAATGAACTGCCTAAAGAGATGATAGACCAGTTGCCTATGTTTATTAAATTAAAGGAGATTTTTGAATATAGCTTAATGCATATGTATTGGGATAAAGAAGAATTAACTGAGGAACAAGTACGGATAATGAATCTTTATAGGATGAAGATCGAAACTAAATATCCCTTTATCAATGTTTAAAAATACTGTTGTTTAACTACAAGGAAACTTTAGTTAAACAACAGTATTTATTAATTGGCTACTAAACAACCTTGTTTTATTACTTATAAATACTGAGTCAATAATCTGTTTAAATACACTTCATTTTGCGGAGATACTTCCTCAGAAAACCTAGCTGCAATCATAATAGGGGCCCATTGAAAGATCTCATCTCTTGTTATATCAGTATTACTGCAATATATTTGCAAATACATTTCTGCTAATTCTATATAAGACTGCGCATACAATAAATATGTACGAAACACATCTGCACGAATATCACCTGAACAAGCATCTACCCAGTCTATAATATTTACATTCTTTCCACTCAAAATTAGATTAAATGGATGGAAATCACCATGGCATAATTTAGGTTCAAATTTGATTGAATGTAACTTATTCAATATATTTCCCTTTTGTTTTTCATCCAATTTATAAACAGATTTAATTTGTCGCTCTAATCTTTCTCTCATTGATTCTATTTCATCAGTGTTCACACGAATAGAGTGAATCTTTTTTTGTTCATTTACACAAATATTTATGTAATGCTCTGACTCATTTAGATTATTAAGCAGGAGATCACCTATACTGTCACCTTTTACGTATTCCATAACAACTGCCTGTCTATTTTGTATCTTTGTCACTTCAAATACGCTTGGAACTGATAGCCCACATGAATAAGCATATTTTTGTTTTTTTGCTTCATTTATAGACTCTGTATCTGGAAGATATTCTTTAAATAATTTCACAACCTTACTATCATAGAGATAGATTTCCGCTGTATTCCCTTTAGCTATCGGATTTCCTAAATTCAATTCATTTCTCTCCTTATTGTAAATTAAGCTGACACCTTATTCTCCTATATAAATTCAGTGTAATTATGCGGAAACCCTTCTCTACGAAAATATAAAAAACTTACCACTTTCTATCCTTAAATAGAAAGTGGTAAGTTTAATTTACTAGGAATATCGGTAGGAAAATGTGGTGTATACACAATTGAAAATGCATATCCTTGCTCAATAAATGATACTTCATTATGTTTACATTGAAATGGTACACTATTTCTCTTAAAGTTAATTTGGATTTGCTGTAAAAATGCAGGGTTCGGTGTTCCGAAAGATACGTTTACTTTCGGTGGTAAAGCTTTCATTGCAATTGGGATCCAAGGTCGTTGCCACCATGTTGCAACAATATATGCTGTGCCCCCTATAACAAAGTTGAAAATATCCCCATCTTCCATCGTTTTCATATTTAGATTTGATTTTAGCCATTCTGTAAATACAGGTACACTTTTAACGGGAAGTCCGATTTCCCTTACATATAAAATGTTTAAAGGGGAATGCGGTACTAATACATCTTCTTTAACATAACGATGTGCGATAATTTCGAGTAGGTTTCCATCACCGTCTTTAAAGTATACATTGAATAGAGCATTCTCTTCACCAATGACATTTCCATTTTTCCATTTCACAATGAGTAATCCAGAATCCTTTAACCACCTTGCTGTTTCATGAAATTTTGAATATGGAATCTCAAAAGCGAAATGTGCAGGTGCGATTGGTTCGTATACTTCTTGAAAACTAATTGTTGTGTGTGGTGTTACTTCAAATTGAATAAAAGATCCCGTTTCTTTTTTTATTGGAAAAGATAATATGTCCTTATATACTTGTTTTACCCCTTCTATGGAAACCGTTTGTAGTTTTATGTCTGATATATGTGTAATCATTATAATTAACCTCCAAATCCATTATATCTATTAGTATTGTATTTCAAAAACTAACAGGAAAAATCCACCTGGAGATTGAAACTTTAATTAACAAACTAATACTTTTGTATTAGAACAGTTAAGTTAACATTTTCAGCTAATGCAATATATCTTAAGCAAAAAGGAGTGTTGTATTGTGTCTCAAAGAATTTCCTACTATGAAGCTGCACCGGATGCTATGAAAATTATGATGGACATGGAAAAGTACACAAAGCAATCAACGATTAATCGAACGATTAGAGAACTTATTAAAATTAGAGTTTCTCAGATCAACGGCTGTGCTTACTGTATAGATTTACATACTTCCGATGCACGAAAAATGGGAGAAAGTGAACAAAGAATTTATTGCTTAAGTACTTGGGAGGAATGTAACTTTTATACAGCAGAAGAAAAGGTCGCTATGGAACTAGCTGAGCATATTACACTAATTCCTACTAAGAGAGTTCCTGATTCTCTATATAAACGAGTATGCGAACATTATGATGAAAAACAATATATTGACCTTGTCTTAATTATTAATCAAATTAATAGTTGGAATAGAATTTCTATCGCGATGGGAAATATACCTGCAAAAAAATAAAACTCTAAGTAAAAATCTTACTTATTCTATACGATATTTCTACATGACATATTATTACAATATTAACCATTGTTTTACCTCTAGCATGTCTTGTATAAACTACTTTTCCACACAAAAAGCTGCTTTTTTTTAAGAAAAGCAGCTTTTACTCTATAACACATTATAATTTCACAGCAATAATCATAAACCTTTTTGAATTTGTACGAATCCCTTTTTCAGAACTATTTGCATCAATGAACTTTTGTAAAATAGTAAAATCATCTTCCTCTTCTCCAAATCTAGGAATAATAGGTGTATGTTTTAACAAGAAGATAAGATCTTCATGCGTACTGTAATAATCAGTAACATCATATTCACGTACTTGCACGAGTTCAAATCCCGCATTTATAAGTTCACCCATATACTTTTCTTTTAAAGTTCCATCTCTTTCGCCTAAGCATTGTCCTCTTCCAAATGCCTCTTTCAGGTTCAATTTATCATGTTCGCTAACTTGTTGTGTTAAAAACAAAGCACCTTTTTTCATTACATTTGCTAATTCGGATGCTATAAATGGCGCGTGACAACTAGAAGCAATATCAAAATGCGCATGTGGAAACGTTAAAGCTTCAGAATCCATTTGAAGAAACTCAACATTTTGTACATCTGATTTTTTTAAGTTAGAATGTGCTGTTTCAATCATGCCATTAGAATTATCTATTCCAATTAACAATTTAGCTGAAGATGATATGTTAAGTACATTTTCTCCTCCACCTGTACCAACATCTAATAAAAAATGTGATGGTTTGCATCTTTCTTTTACCTCTCTATAAAAGTCCCATGAATCTCCTACAGTTTCACATTTTATTTTACTAAAATCCCATCCATTTAATCTTCCTACTTTATCATAAAAGTTTTTGTACTCTAATTCGTTCATTTTATTATTTCCCCTTTGTTAATATGCATAAAATGTTTAATCCTGATCATCCCCGAAATAGACTCATAGTTTATATATTCGAAAAGCTCCTTTTATATCAAGTACGCATCTCTCAATCCCAAACAATTACTTACTTCGAGCTATACATAAATTTATCCCACCACAATTAAAAGAATATATGTACGATAACATCATTCAATTAAGTATATTATAAAATACAAATTATCGAAATAGCAGCTTGATACATTCCAATTTACATAATATATTTACAGTTCATCTTCTTTAATATAATCTAAATGTCTTCTTCCCCAACCACACATACTATCTAACACGGTACTTACTGTTTTTCCATGCTCAGATAAACTATATTCCACTTTAGGTGGTATTTCTTGATAAATCTCGCGTTCTATTAGTTGATCTTGCTCTAATTCCCGCAATTGCTTCGCTAAAGTCCCTTGAGATATATCTGGTATCAATCGCTTTAATTCACCGAACCGTTTTGTTCCGTCTGTTAATAATATAAACAAAATGAGTGGTTTCCATTTCCCACCGATTATTTGTAGTGTTGCTATTACTCCTTTTAACTTCGGTTCTTGTAAATCCATTTTTCACACCTCTCCTCTGACATCACAAATCTTTTTTCGCATTGCATATCCGCAGGAAAAGTAATTCGTACGAAATATGCGACTATGTACATAAAAAGTGCGTACTTTTCACTTGCTATCTTTTAGCGAATAATAAAGACATAACAGCTTTATTTTAAATTTTTTATTAAAGGAGTCGCTTAAATATGTCTATTACTACATTAAAAGGTAGCCGTATCGTTATCATTGGTGGAAGTTCTGGTATTGGGTTTGCAACAGCACAACAAGCAATTGAACAAGGCGCACATGTTATTATTGCAGGAAAATCCAAAGAAAAATTAATGATTGCTCAAGAAGTAATTAAAAACAATCATCTTCAGACTTATGTATTGGATAACCAAGATAAAAACCAATTACAAGCGTTTTTCAAGAACATTGGGGATTTTAATCATTTGTTCACACCAGGAGCTTCTTACACACTTGGACCAATAACCACTACAGATGATATTGCCGAAAGTAGCTTTATCGGAAAATTTTGGCCACAATATTATGCCGTAAAATATGCAGTTCCTTTTCTTGTAAACTCTGGATCTATCGTATTAATGTCCGGTGCATTTAGTCAAAGGCCACTTAAAGGTGCGCCTGCTTACGGAGCTTGTAATGGTGCTATTGAAAGTTTAGGGAAAGCTTTAGCTGTTGAGCTAGCTCCAATTAGAGTTAATGTTGTTTCTCCTGGAACAATACAAAGAGAGAATGAACGAAATGTAAATAGACTAGCTTCTTATGAAACTTATAAATCTCTATCTCTTGTAAAACGACCTGGGCACAATGATGAAATTGCGCATACTGTACTATATTTAATGCAAAACAGTTTTTCTACAGGTAATGTATTGTTTCCTGATGGAGGATACACTTATCATTAAATTATTTATAACAAAAGCCACTTATTAAGGTGGCTTTTGTTATAAATTTAGAATCTGCTGAAGCAATACAGGATCCTCTTTTAAAAGTTCTGCTAAAAACATAAGTTGCGGAAAAGGTTGTAAGATTAAATCTTTATTCATTTTTTCTTTCAGTATAGCCATTCCACCTTGTTTAATATAATCGTTTAGTGTTATTCCCTTACTACAAACTAGCCTAATATCACTTACTGAAAGCAATAATAACCCGTTCGTTTCAGAGGATGGAGTTGGTTCATTTTCTGAATGTGCCATATACATAATAGATAAAGTTTCATCTGGGCTATCAATAATTAATATTGGATTGATTTCATTTTCTACTCTTATTTTCTTTGATTGTGCATTCCAATTCTCTTTATAATATGTACTTGGTGAACTGAATATTGCAATATCGATAGCAGCTTCTTCTTTCACTTCTCTTTTAGCAGTTTCTACTGCTGTTTCATCGGCTTCTTTATGCCCCCCCAGCCTTACTACACCTAATGTACCCCCTTTACTCGTTGGACCAACTTGAAAAACAAATAAATTTTTATAAACTACATACGCACCAGCTGTTCGCATATTCTTATCTATTTGTATCAACATTTTCCCTCCTAACGATCTTCGAATAAAATAGTTTACTATAATTTTATTATGTATTTAAATTATCTTCAATCCAACACGCAGCATCAAGTAGGTTTTACGCTATATACTCAGGTACTGTTTCTTTCTACGAATTTCTATACTTTGTTAATGAGCTTTCTCCCCATCCTGTTCGTACTAAAATCTTTTTCATAATACTGCCTTCATTTTTATTTCCTCCTTTAGATTTTAAAATACCTCTAAAAAGTAGGATTCATCAAAAAATTAAAGAATGCTATATATAACAAGTATTGGACGGATGATTTTCAAATTCCTCTATATAAAGCGACTTGATCCATCCAGTATGCAATGACGCATTTTAGGATTTCCACATACTTATTCCATTAGCTATGCCACCGGGAACATTAGTAGATCGTTTTTTTCAGCTTGCAATCATTTGCTGTAGCTACTTTTACTAAATTTATAACATTATGTACCCGATAAGAAAACTATAATGAAAGGAAGTTATATGAATGTTTGATTGGTTAATTGAAATAGATGAACCAAAATACTCGGTATCAAATATAGATGAAAATTTTCATATTAAAAAAATTCCAACAGTCTCATCAACACCTAATATAAGTCCAATTTGCCAACTTTTCAGTGGCATGGATGTCATACTTGAAGAGGACGTTTATACGTCCTTTCCCATTACAAATGACGTTACTTTAAATATAGTTAAAAATGAATTAACCCCTCATTATAAAGATGTGAAACAAGTTTTTATTAATAATGAATTACATGAAATTTTCATGATAGGTTTAAAGGAAGAATCAAAACAAACTCTAAAAGAACTTCTAACTAACGGTATATATCCTGTAGTGCCTGATTTATACCGAAGCCGTTCTTTTAATAGAACTGTCGGTAGAAGAACATTAAAATATTATTCTGTACTATTCGATTGCATTGATCCGATGTTCTTAAATGAAACTCAAGAAATAGCATATTTCCTCAAACATTCATTCTTTCAAAAAGAGGGTTCCATTTCTTTAGTACCAACAGGTTGGTTTTTAAAAGAGTCATTAAAGGATTCCATTACACTCCGCTCATTTTGTACATTTGCAAATAAAATTGTACTAATAGTTGACGAATCGAATCAAGAAGTAATTTCTCTTGATATTTACGGATAAATTGATAAATGGCTAACGTCAGGAAGATGCGGATTTACAACGATAAGGAAACTCCAAATTAAAAAGCCCAACTTTTCTACAAATCAAAATAGAGAAATTGAGCTTTTCAGTTACTTCAGTTACTTCATTTATTTATTGAATTCATTAACTGGAAGAAGTATTCAGGTTTATGAGTCTTATTTAGGTTATACCATGCATGTAATGTATCTGGTGTAAATACATCTATTTTTTTCAGTACCTCCATTGCAAATTCCAGAGGAGCTATTCCTGATGCAGTAACTATATTCGCATCAGATACCGCAGATTCCAACTCATAGAACTTTTCTCCATTATAGTTAGGACATACCATTTTAGTATATTCTAAGTTATTACTTGTATGCTTTCTAGCATCTAAGTATCCCATATTCGCAAGGCCCTCAGTTGCGCCACAAATTGCAGCAACAATAGTACCAAGCTTTAAAGCTTGGCCAATTCTTTCCAAGATAGGTTGATGAATTTCTTCACTCCAAGTAGTCCCTCCTGGTAAAATTAAAAGATCTTTACTCTCAAAAGTACATTCATCAAGCGAAATATCTGGTTTTATGCTCAGTCCTCCCATAGTAGTAATCATTTCTTTATTAGTTCCAACTGTAATTACTTTTAAAGGTGCTAAATCTTTTTTGAAATATCTTCCTGAGTTTAATTCAGCAATTAAATATCCATATTCCCAGTCCGACATTGTATTAAATACATATAGAAATGCTTTTTTTGTTTGCATCCAATAACACTCCAATCACAATTTATATAGCTATTATAATATAACTTCCCTGACAGTTAACGTCAGGGAAGTTATCATACTTGATGAAATTTTATTAATTCCGAAAGAACTTCAATAAGTCTTTTCTTAAGACTTATTGGCTCAATAACTTTAATAGATTTATTGTACGGTAAAAGTAAATAAGGTACATATGTATGTAATATATCTTTTTCAAGAAGAAAAACTGCTTGATTTGAAGTCCGTTCTTGTAAATAATGTCCTAAAAACCAATGTTGGCAAATATCAGCCAATACACTTTTATCCCCATTAATAACCAAAGAAATAGTCCCTTCCTTATCTTCTATAGTTGGAAGAAGACCATTTATAAAAAAGTCACGTGCTGAAAAATTTTCTGGTCGGTTAAACTTATTCTCTGTAAGCATTAGACTTTCAATTCGATCTACTCTAAAACTACGGATATCATTCCTAAGATGACAAAATCCAATCACATACCACTTATTATTCCAATAGATAATTTTGTACGGATCGACCAATCTATAATTTAATTGCTTTTCGCCACTTTTATGGTAAAGAATTTTTACTGAGTAGCCGTCAGCTATGGCCTGCTCCAACTCCTTCAAAAAAGGTTCCATAGAGAGTGAACATAATCGACTTATTACTTCAAGACTAGCTAAATGTTGATTTATCTTTGTTTCCTGTTCTTGATTTGAGTATTTACTTAATTTTGAAATGGCCCTATTTAGTGCTTCACCTCCATAATATCCGGCTTCTTCTGCAAAAACAGCAGCGTGAAATAGTGCCGTTTGCTCCTCAAAATCAAAAAAAAGAGGCGCCTCAATAAAATTGTTCAATAAAGTGTATCCACCGTTATGTCCTGATTCTGAAATTATAGGTACGCCACTTGTTGAAATTGTATCAATATAACGATACACAGTCCTTATATTCATCTCTAACTTTTCTGAAATTTTTTTTGCAGTAATTTTTTCACCTGAACGAAGCATCCATAGAATCGCTAACATATTGTCAATTTTAGGCATATAATTCCACCTCTATATGAAATTTATTTTCTATTATATATTTCCTATTTTTAGTATAACTCATCAACTGTTCCTTCCCATAGCTTTCTATATAATGAAGCCCTAGACACATTTGTAATTTCACAAATTTGATTTACAGTCATATCTCCCTCTTTATAAAGCTTTACTGCATAATTCATTCCTGCATGATTTTTATAGTACTTCTTTAACCGACCTTTACACTTTCCTTCTTTTTTAGCTAATTCAATTCCCTCACGCTATCGCATATGGATAAGATCACGTTCTAATTGGTTTACACCCGCCATAACCGTAATTATTGCACCATATTTCACCTTTAGGCTGGGAACATATTAATTTGCTAGAAGAATACCATTTTAATTCGGAGAAAGTGATCTCATTAGATTCTTTAAGACCACTGAAGCTTTCTTAACATTATTAAAAACGAGAGAATCGTCAGGACAATAGGCTTAGCGTTGTAAACCCGCATTTCCCTGACGGTACCTACAAAGAAAAAAGGCATATAATTAATGCCTTTTTTCTTTATCATCATTTAACTGGATAACAAACTTCTGTTACCCACTTATTAGGATCCGATTCCATCGCTGGGCTCACATGATATATATTAAACATCGGGCCTGCTAATTCGTAACCTTCAGTCTCAATCCATTTTGCCGCAGCCTCATTTACAGCTGTCATTTGTTCATAACTTCCATTAACCGTTATGGAAGCTACATGAGTTGATTCAATATTCTTAAATGTGACGTGTTTTGTATTTTCGTGCTTCCCTAAAATACTTAACTGTATTTCTACATCTACATCATTTTCTTTGTATTCACGATCATGGAAAACTGCAATACTATAACTCGGATGGGCAATACTAGTATCTTTCATTTGTATTTCTTGCATTAATATACCCCATAAATCCCCTTCGCGATTATATGATGGAATAATCTTTCTAACACTAGCGACATTTCTTTCTGGAATTTCTTTTATTGAAACATGATAGTTCATCTCAACTACATCCTCTCTCATCGATTTCATAGAAGCTTCAAGAAGACGTAATTGTTTTTGGAGGCCATCCATTTCATCCTTTATTTGAGCACTACGATTTTCAAATCGTGATTTTATTACTTCCATATTTTCACTTGCAACTATTTCTTTAATAGTTGCAATATTAAATCCCATATCTTTTAATGTTTGAATTTGATTTACTTTCTTTAGCTGTGCTGCTGAATAATATCGATATCCACTTTGTTCATCAACTTTTACTGGTTGTAATAATTCCACTTTATCGTAGTGTCTCAACATACGAATACTAATGGAAGATAGTTTTGAAAAGTCCCCTATTTTAAACATATTTTCCTCCCATAAATTACATCTACTTCGAAGCTCAACTTCATCTTAAACAATGACATCGTGTGAGAGTCAACTGTTTATAACACTTGAATTATATTTCTTTAATTATTTCCCCTTATACTCTCTTCCGTCTTAAGGCTATAAAGATTGATATTAATCCGTTCACAACTAATAAAGTTACTATAATATTTGTAAGAAAGGCTACATCTGCCGCAAACATTTTAATTGTTTTCCATGGTGAGCTTGTACTATAAGTAAGAAGCGGGATGAAAATAATAGATAATAGTAGAAATAGATTTCCTACAAATAACCAAGTTAGTTTTTTAACATTTTTCTTATGCCTATACTTTTTAACAAACATAATTGGCGAAATGAAAAGTACGAGTATAACTATCGACATAACAATTTGTGTAAATGGTATGTTTCTAGGTGGATCAATTGGTTCTTTTCCATTCAAAATACTAATAACCCCATTTTTCAACACTGATAACGCTGGCTCTTCTAATACATGATTTTTATTTGTTAAAATCACACCACCCCAGCCACTTTTATTTAAAATAAATAATTCTGCACGGGCATCAGGCGTGGATCCTGAATGCCAAATCATCGTTTCGCTTTCATTTATATTTGTTGTTCTTACTCCAAAACCATAACTTTTTTCTGAATTTATTTTATAAAGTGGGGACAGATAAAGATCCATGTTTTCTTGCTTTAAAAATTGAGCATCCTCTGGCCGATTCAAAAACATAATATATTGAATCATATCTTCTAAATTTGCAGTAATATAGCCATACGGTGCCCCTGCATTATCATAGGACACTACACTTTTTCTTGGTATGCCAAACCACGACTGATAACCTGTTAAATAACCTTTTTCATATGCAGTTTCTTTACTTGCTGCTGCACCATTCATATGTAACGGCTGAAAAACATGCTTTTCCATATATGATGAATACGTTTCATTTGTGACCTCTTCAATAAGAGCACCTAAAACAATATAATTCGCATTACTTATATTGATATTTTTCTCCTGGTGAGGCATTTAATTTTACATTTAAAAGTTTCTTTACATTTTCTTTTAAAGCTGAAGAACTTTTGGATTGTATATCTGATAATGCCAAACCTTCGTATGTGTTTATTCCGCTTGTATGAGTTAGTAGGTTTCGGATCGTTATAGTGGAGGTTAATTGATTGTCTTTTAATTTAAACCAAGGAAGGTGTTGTTGAACTGAATCCTCTAATTTTATTTTTTTATCTTCAATTAATTTCAATATAGCTAAAGCTGTTAAAGATTTACTTATTGAGCCAATTGCGAATGGTGTTTTACTAGTTACCTTTTTTTCAGATTCTCCAGTAATCCCTATCGTTTTTGTGAAGAATACATCTTTATTGTGTACAATTGCAACAGAAGCTCCTGGAATGTTCTGCTCCTTTATAAATTTTTCAATATACTTATCCAATGCAATTTTAATATTTTGCTGAGCATAAACTTTTGAATCTGTAATACATAACATTAATACATTACAAAGAATATAAATTAGAGACATTTTATAGAGCGTATTCTTCATTATGCTTTAGACAGCTTTCTTTTTTTATAACTTACTAAACTAATAAATACTGCTACAGAGATCATAAAACTAATCATTATTAATAATGAATTCCACCATTGATTTTCTGAAATACGATATAAAAGATTATACTGGAATGTAGTTTTACTATTAGTTAGATTAAATGATCCAGTTAAAAATATTGTGAATGTAGTTTGCGAGATGAGGTAAGTAATAATTGCGATGAATATGCCGCGTAAGATAGATGTGTTTAATTTCCCTTTTTCATTTTTAAGTTGTTTCATTTTAACTTGTAAATCAATTTCATTTATTTCTAAATAATCTTGAACAAATAATTGAGGTGTACCTAAATCATCTATACTATCTTCACCATGTTCACGACATTCTTGAATATGTTCTAATATTTGTCGCTTAATATTTTTCTTTTCTTCTAAACTAATATCGTATTGCTTTAATTCCTTAAGTACGTCTGTTAAAAATTGCTTTTCTTTACCTATCAATCTATTCCTCATTTCAGAAGCTCTCCTTTCAAACCGCTTTTTAATAATGTTTGAATATCTGATTGCAATTCTAACCACTCATTAATTTTCTTCTCAAGACGTATTTTTCCACTTTCATTAATTTCATAATAAATCCTAACTTTACCACTTTCTGTTACTACTTGATAAGTATTAACCCACTCTTGATTTTTCAACTTAGTTAATATGGGGTAAATACTTCCTACTCCTTTCAATTTTAAATTGTTTACTTCGAGTTCTTTCATAATCTCATAACCATAACTTTTCTTTTTCGACAAAATAGATAATACACACATTTCTAAATGACCTTTAATTAAACTTGTTCTGTCCATAGGATAAATTTAACAGAAATATATACTTCATTCAAGTATATATTTCTGTTAAATTTAAAAAATCAGATAAAAAAAGATTAATAAACAAATAATATCAATCACAAATTTTTTCACCCCTATTTATCACTTTTATAATATAATAATTACATAATATATCAATCGTTTAACCATTTTATTTGTTTATCTCTCCTTCCTTAATACTTCTCTCCTGGTAGGAAATATTGTATGCGGGACATAAAAATACTAAAAGATCCAATTTCTTAATTGTGACATTAAGAAATTGGATCTTTTCATTACCTTATAATAATCAAACTGCGTTATTATTAACATTATAAAGAATATACGTTTTATATAAGTTATGTTAATAACACTTTAACTAATAAAACTTTATTGATTACCCTCAAGACATTCATAAACCGCCATCATATCTCGTTTATCTAATTCGCGAATGCGATTAAAAATTGGTATGTGCACAACAGCCTCTGTTAATAAGCTTTCATCCACAACATCACTAACTTTTCCAGTTAACCATGTTTGTACATCCACGTCCTCAACAACTTCTTTTAACCCTTCGTCATTAATACCAGTTGCATTACAAGTTACACAT
This sequence comes from Bacillus cereus group sp. TH152-1LC, assembly GCF_027710505.1. Classification (NCBI taxonomy): domain Bacteria; kingdom Bacillati; phylum Bacillota; class Bacilli; order Caryophanales; family Bacillaceae; genus Bacillus; species Bacillus cereus group sp. TH152-1LC. Next base: position 89,377 of record NZ_JAQFNK010000017.1, read on the forward strand.
GGGATTGTTAATTTAAAGACACCATCATGTAAATTATCTTCAGTTATAACTTTCTTTCCGTTACAGAATGGACATGGATTACTTTTTTTAATTTTATTGATTTGGGTAACTAACTTTTTGTATCCAAACGCTTCGTATACATACGTAAGTTTTTTATATTTACCATTTGTGAAATACTTATCTATAATGTTTTCTCTCGTTTCATAAACATTAGGGAAATCACAAACAGTTACTCGATTATTAATACTAATGGATTCGATATTTCCTTTTATTTCATCCCAGAATGGTAAAACATTTTGTAACACCATTTCATAGTTTGAAAAGCTTGCCTGTTCTAATTCAAACATTTTCAGTGCAACTTGTGCTTTTCTTGGCAATAAAGAAACATCTTCTGTCAATTTCATATCGCCACCAACTATAGACTTTAATTTATGAAGTGCAGGTAAATCACCGACTATTTTCAACACTTCATCAACTGGTTGATTGATCATTTCACGAATATCAAAGTTACCAAATTTAAGGGGTTTATGATGCTTTAAAACCGTCCCCTCACAAATTGGACATGTCATTATTTTTTTAGAAGACTTAATTTCTTCTTTAATAGCTGCTTTTGAAATAACAATATATCCACCAATAATCGTATTAAATCCTACCCATGTTCTGCGTGTCTTTCCTTTTTTATCATAAAATGATTTTTCAAAATATCCGTACCAAAACGTATGCTTTTCTTCTTCTGACATATCATTATAGCTCTTTGATAAATCGTGACCAAGCTCATTTTTTATTTCTTCAAATAGAAATTCTATTTTTTCATATTGATAAAATTTTAATACTTTCATGATTTCCGGATCAAATAAACCGTCCCAAAATAGAACATTTTTATCTTGAATTGTAATCTCTTTATCGAAAACTTCAATTTGAAGACGTCCAGAACAAGATGGACAATGATTGTCCTGTGAATAGAAATCAAAACTTCTCGTATCTTTATTAGTTGGATGAGCAGCTACAATATGATTAATTAGTCCACCAATCTCATATAAGAAACTATATTGACTATATAAATGTCTTTCAAGATCAATGGCAACAACAGGTGCAATTGTATCAGATTCATATTCGCCATAAATTAAACGGGCCATTGATGATAAACTTTTTAAAATACCACCCTTATAAATATTTTCCGCATTTTTAAAATAGTTAATATGATTTTTTTCTAAATAGTGAACGCCTTCTTTTTGTTTAAGTGCTGAAGAAATATGTATTTGCTCAGCATTATTCACAATGCTTTTTTGACGATAATAATCTTCATGACTTACTACATCAAGATGCTTTATAGATTCAAGCTGTCTTTTCCCGAAATCTACAATATAATCAGAGCTTTCTAACATGTAGCTATTATGTTCAATCATAATGATAGAGACTGATTCATCTTGCAATATCCCTCTAACACTAGCTATAAATTGATTTAAAATATTTTGTGATAAACCTTTTGAAGGCTCATCAAAAATAAATAATGTATGTGGATTTCTAGTGTTTGCAAATAACTCCGAAACTAAATGAACACATTGAAACTCACCTGTTGATAATGTTTGTGTTTTTCGTTCTAACGTTAAATAACCAAGTCCTAATTTAATTAGTAGACTCAAGCGTTTATACGCAATATCTTCATTTGGGAGTTCATCTATAATATCCTCAATCGAACGTTCAAAAATATCATCAATTTCTTCGCTATACTTTGTTAGTTTCTTTTTAATATCTAGGAAAGTGGCTACAGTTGATCGACTTGTAATGGATTGATTTCGATCTTGTCCTACCATAACTAATTTATCTTTTGGATATCGTTTCATGAAATCTGTAGCTAAACATTCATTGACAAGTGTAGATTTCCCACATCCAGATTCTCCTGTAACCGTTACAAGCCTATTTTTAGGAATTTGAAACTCCGCCATCTGGATATTACGGCAATATAATTCTTGGAATGTATAATATTCTGTTGGTACTTCTTTATTTAGATCCGACAGTATTGGTTTAGGTCTTGGTGATTCTTTCACAATTTCCCCACCATATTTTCCGCTACCAGGTCCAAAGAACAATTGCTCATCTGTTTTATCCAGTACTGTATCTGAATGATCAATAAGCCAAATTTGATTTTTACACCCTAACTGTTTAATCTCTCCTAATATTTGTACTAATGTTTCATGATCAAGTCCAACTGAAATCTCATCAATAATAATTACAGCATTTTCACTTACTGCCATGAATTCAGCCAAATAAAGTCGTGTTAACTCTCCACCAGACAACGTACCCATAATTCGATTTAATGTTAAATAACCAATGTTCATATTAATTATATTTTGCAGTATATGTTGCTTCGCTTCACTAATATTTAACTCTTCCGCTAACGAAAGAATAGACTCAACACTTAAATCATTAATATTTGAAATTGTGTGTGGTTTAGCAAATAAATCTATAGTATGTTGTTCGATTTCTTCGTTATAACGTTTTCCCTTACATTTTTTACACTCAATATTTTTAGTAGTACCACGGCCTTTACAACCAGTACACCAACCTAACTGATTATTAAACGAAAAAACCTCAGGGGAAAGATGAAATACTTCGGCAAGTTTTTCGCGAACTTCAGTAAATACACCAGTATGAGTACCTATCGTTGAACGTGGGTTGGAAGAAATCGATGACTTTCCTAGAAAAAGTACTAAAGGCATATCTTCCATCTTAATAGCACTAAAATTTGTTTCCATGATATTAGGAAATAAATATTGATATTCAGCCTTTGGCAATAAAGAAACTAATCGTTTTTTTGATTCTTCGCCAATCGTTTGACAAAAAGTTGTTTTACCCGATCCTGATAAACCGGCGATTCCAAACGACTTATTAAATGGAATAGCTGTATCTAATTTATTTATGTCATTAGCAATTAATTGATTTACTTTCATATTAACCTCTATTCTTATTTTTCATAAAAGTCATTTTTATAGTATAATAATTACACAATAAATATAATCTTTTACGTAATTACCCTCTTACTTCAAGGAACTTATCCTTATATATTTCAAACCACTGTTGCCATTCATCTTTAGAAAATTCTTTTTCTTCTCCTTCTAGAACGGAAGAAAAAAGATCTAAACAAATATGCCAACCTGCTATATCTTTCGGTGTATGATCTGTTAAATCATGAATGTATTCTTTAAGAAGTAAAAGATTACCATTTTCCTCTTTATGTATTTCAAATCGGACACGATCTTTATCCCAAGTAAATTCAAGCACTGCGTTTACTTGACACTCTAAAATATCAATATTTATAAATGAACCGTCCATCATGTCAAACTTGATTATTCCACCTGTTTTAAGGCTTTCAATCTGTAAATTAGACATCCATTTTTTAAGCTTACTGTTTTCTGTTAAAACAGACCAAATTTCCTCTAGTGTATATGGAAATGTGCGTTCAAATTTTACAATGTATCCATCAGTTAGTTTCCCAATTTCAGCTATCATATTAATTGCCTCCTTGTACAGAATGTATGTTCTTACTTCATTTTACACGAATATAAATATAAAATAAATATTTATATCACGGAAGTATTAATTTAAAGTTAATGGCGCTGCAAAAACTTAAAAATTTTCTAAATCAAGTTATATTATGTTGAGAATGAAATATCAAGTATGTCCATTTCCTTATTAAATATAAACTTACGCAAAAAAAGCCGCATTTGCGACTTTTGAAATGATAGAATTTACTCTTGTTTTTGTTGAGTGATTTAGCGCTTAATCGCATCGACAATTAGCGATGGAAAACCAAGTTTATCGCCTTTATTTCTAGAATCATACCTTTTAGAACGGAAAATAACACCGTCGTTTGCATCCCATTCGTTGTAATAAAACTGACCATTTTCATCACAATATTCAAGTAAAACTACCTCAAATCCAGCAGTTTCAAACATTTTCGTTAATGTTTTATAATTATAAACGATTTTATGACTTGCTGCTGGATGATCTTTCGGACCTGGTCCGCCTATTTGAACTATATTTTGGTATACTTCGTCTTGGAAAAACGCATCAGGAACACCGCACCGAATGTGTCCTGCTGGCTTTAAAAATTCATAACAAATTTCTGCTGCTCTTACACCTTCTTCAAACGTAAGGTGTTCCCATACATGCTCAGCTAAAATAGCTGAAATAGAATTGTATTCAAATCTTTCTTCCCACGTAGCTTTATCTAATAAGTTAAGCTCATCTTCTTGCGTTTGTATCCAACCTGGATTATTATTAAACATTCCAGCTCCGACTACTACTTTAATTTCGTCTTGTTTTATTGCCAACAGTTTCACCTCATAGACATTTTAATTTATTAGTATATTCTACGTTTACTATTATCCTTCCTTCTTCAATAATTTTAATAGCATGAGTCCAGTACTATACCAAACTCATGATGGAAATTTTTCTAACACTACGATTTTCTAACTTTATGGAATCCGTTCATAATACACAACTGTTTTATACTATTTATATACGATTTTTCTTATATAAGCATAACACACCAAACATTAGCACAAAACCAACCACGTAAAAACTTATTGTTCCGCTGCCACCAGTATTAGGGATTACCCAATTATTTTTCACATTTTTCACTGTTAGTTTTTGTGTCCTTACCTCTTCTGTAATTTCTATTTCTATTGGATCTCTAAGTAACATATATCCGTTTGGCGCTTTTATTTCTTTAATCGTATACTTTCCAAGTGCTAACTGATTGGAAATCCCCTTTCCTTTTTCATCCGTTGTTAATCTAGTAACTTCTTTACCTTCTTTATCTAAGACTTGAAATACAGCACCTTTTAGTTTTAGATTAATATCCTTATCATCAACTTTCTCAATTTCAAATTGCCCTGTCGGATCTGGTAATTTCTTATTTCCTATTTTAATTTCTACTACTGTATCTTTTTCTATTTTTACAGCTATTTTATCTTTTAATAATTTATAACCTTTAGGTGCTTCTACTTCCACTAGAGTATAGTTACCTATTGGCAATTCTTTTGATATTGCTTCTCCTTCTTCATTTGTTACTAGATCTCCAACTACTTTTCCTTTTGAATCTTCAATTTTAAACTTTGCTCCTACTAACTTTATATTTTTATCTCCCGTATCTACTTTCACTAGCTTCATTTTCCCCATTGGATTTGGTAATTTCTTATTTCCTATTTTAATTTCTACTACTGTATCTTTTTCTACTTTTACAGCTATTTTATCTTTTAATAATTCGTAACCTTTAGGCGCTTCTATTTCCACTAGAGTATAGTTCCCAATTGACAATTCTTTTGATATCGCTTCTCCTTCTTCATTTGTTACTAGATCTCCAACTACTTTTCCTTTTGAATCTTCAATTTTAAACTTTGCTCCTACTAACTTTATATTTTTATCTCCCGTATCTACTTTCACTAGCTTCATTTTCCCCATTGGATCTGGTAATTTCTTATTTCCTATTTTAATTTCTACTACTGCATCTTTTTCTACTTTTACAGCTATTTTATCTTTTAATAATTCGTAACCTTTAGGCGCTTCTGTTTCCGCAAGAGTATAGTTACCTATTGGTAATTCTTTTGATATCGCTTCTCCTTGTTCATCTGTTACTAACTCACCAACTACTTTTTTATTTGAATCTTCAATATGAAACTTTGCCCCCATCAATTCTTTATTATCATTATTACTATCTACTTTTTTTATCTTTACTTTTCCTTTACTAGGCTTGTTCCAATGTTGCCAGTTAAATTTAAAATTGTGAAATTCAAATCCACCAGTTTGTTGTACCGTACCGACAAATGCTTGTCCATTAATCGAACCTCCTTTTGTTTCTAATACGGCATTTGGAGCAAACACACTCCCAAGGACACCATATCCCTCTGTTGTGATCTTTTTTGCATTAGGAAAAACCCACATCACTTTCCCGTATAACTCAGTGAACGGTGAATTAGGAGAATAGGGTTGTGATGTAGGAATTATATCTGTAGCCCTACCAATATTGTTCGTGTCATATAAGATAGCACCATTTTTAAATGTAACCTCTATTGCATCCGAATACATAACGATAAAATCTTTTCCTTTCGCATTAGGTAAAAAGACATCTCTTATATCTAAATCGATTTTCCCTACCAATTCTGATGAGACATAAATATTAGGATTGTTTATATCTTTTCCGATTCCATAACTCATATTTGGAATTGGGGTATTCGTTTTATATTGACCTGCATTTTTACTGACTTGGTTCACTATGTTGTGAAATTCATTAAATTTCGCGTCAATTTCTAGTTTTTCTTTATAAACGATACGATCATAAGAAGATTGTATGATACGATCTGGATCACTCTCTTTTGTCATTACGACTATTCCGTTTTGAATAATAAAAGATTCCTCTCTTGATTTTTTAAATTTTCCAGACAATAACAAGGATGGATATCCTTCATCATCCCATTTCTCCCCAACTATATTAGATGTTCCCGCTGCTGCACCTACAATCGTATAACCAGATGCATCCATATCACCTTGAACTGCAATTGCTCCTTCAATGTCGCCACCTACTGCTTTATGGTTACCAAAGACAACAGCATTATAACGCGATATATCCCCTAGACCTTCTAAGTTAGTCGTGGATCCATATATTTCTTTTGGTGCATATACGACAAAACTTACACATAACATTAACAAAACCATAAAATGAATACTTACCAACTTTAATCGTAACCTCAATTCCTTTATTCCCACCTTTACCTTATTTTTTCTACAGTCAAATAAAGTGAAACTTTTTTCAGTGAGGATTTACTTTACCCTCTATATACCTTCTTTGCTTATCTCTGGATTTTCGGTCCCACTGCACATTAATACAGGATAAATAAATTCATTCTATCGAGTTAATTTTTTCTTATAAATTACGACTAGAAACACACATAATAATAGGATTAAGACTACTACGGTCCACTTATTAAACATAAATATCTCTTTACGCATTTTTTGTTTTTCTTTCTCATTAAACTCCACACGCTCACCTCGAACCAGTAATCTATTTGTATTTACTCCATAAGGCGTACATGTAATTAATGTAATATAATCTTTATTTTCCACAATTTTTAAATCGTCCGTTTCGTGTGGTAACACTACTTTAATTTGATCTACTTTATAAGCAAGAACTTTGTCTAAAGAATGAATATAAAAAAGATCTCCTTCACTCAACTTATCTAAATCTGTAAATAATTTTGCTGATGGTAAACCACGATGCCCTGTTAAAATAGCGTGCGTATTTTCTCCACCTACTGGAAGTGAAGAATAATCTAAATGACCTACCCCGCGACTCAATATTTCCTCAGAGGTCCCTTGATAGATTGGTAGTTTTATATTAATTTTCGATATTTCAATATACCCCATTACATCACCTAAATTTAACGCATCGGCATACGCTTGATGATTATTTTTTTCTTCAGAAAATGGATCTGCAAATGTTTTCATGGAAGTTTGAACTTGTTTATTATATTCGGCTGCTTCTTTCTCCCTACGTTCAACTTCTTTCTTTTGTAGTGCTTTGATCTTCTTATCGTAGGAGCTAATCTCAGAATAATGTGCACGAGTCGCTAACCAATTACTAATAGTAGGATATAAAAAAATAGCTAATCCAAATAAAAAAATACCTCCTAAAACAAGATTTCGTTTCATATTTCCACCTCTGTATATACTAAAATATCGAAAAGAGGGAAGCATTTTGCTTCTCCCCTTTTTACATCACTTGGTTACATGGTCCTAAAGCCTTAATTATTAGCAAACTTTTTTCTAAAGAAAACAAATACCGCTGTAGCCATTAACGCAAGGCCTAGTACAGTAAATAGAGTCGTTCCGATACCACCCGTTACAGGAAGAATCCATCCACTTTTATTATTTTCAATCGATAATATAACCGTTTGATTATTTTCGCTAATCTTTACATCAATAGGATCCTTTAATAATTGATATGAAGCTGTTGTACCATCTTCTTTTGTATAAGTTGGTGCTTTCGTTTCAAAAATTTGATAGTCTCCATACGGAATGTTAGTCCATTTAATAACACCATTTTCATCTGATACACCTGTGACTTCTTTACCTGCCACAACAACTATTTTTCCATTTTTATCTTTAAGTACAAACTCCGCACCTTTTAATTTCTTCTTATCAGCACCATCAACTTTTGTTAACTCGATAATTCCAGTTGTCGGAACAACAACTACAGGTTTAGATTCCTTTTCTCCAATTACATCATTTTTATTTATAAAATCAATTTTTGCTGTATTTAAAATTTCTGAACCAGATAGTACTCCTTCTTTTACTTGTGATTTAATTTGTAAATAAAATTCTTTTTTACCATCTAACTTTGTGAAATCTTTTACTGTAGCTGTTACTTTTTGACCTTCTACAGCGACCTCTACAATGCTTGCATTTACTTCCGCTCCATCAATTTTCACGATTGGTTTTCCTTGAATCATTAAACGATTGTCTAATGTATCTGTTACTACATATTTTTTGTATTCTTTAATGTCTTCTGGAATTAATGTTTTGATATCATAATTGTAATTAGTTAACGGATTAATTGGTAACGCTTCCAAATTACCGTTAATCTTTTTATCAATATTTGGTTCTTCATAGTTTTGCACTTCTACTTTAACTACTGTACCAGAAGTAATTGTTCCATCTTCGTTAATAGTTCCGGAGGTCTTTATAAAAAACTCGTGTTTAGTCGGATCTAGTACATACCCTTTCGGCGCTTTTGTCTCTTGGAAATAGTATTCCCCATACTCTAATCCTTGCACGCGAATATGCCCATTACCATCTGTTGCTAACTCTTTTTTCACTTCTGTACCATCTTTTTTAAATAAAGAGAATACTGCACCTGTTAATGCTTTTTCATTTGCACCACTCTTTACTAAATCAACTGCACCACGTTTAATCTCATTTTTCGGATACATATGAACATCATAGTTTAGCACCTTACCTTCTTTATTCGTTAATGGAATATCCACTGTATACGTATTTGGATTCAGGTTAACATGCGGAGGTCCTGCCACTTCTTTCACTTCATAACGTCCTAGCGGAAGATCTTTTAATACAGCTTGTCCGTTATCATCTGTTACTACTTGAGTTGGAGTTGCTCCCATTACAGGCTTCACATCTTCTTTCACGATTTTCCCATCGTTTGAAATTTTTTCAAACGACGCAATCCTTTTCACTTCAAACGTTACACCTTTTAACGGCTTCGCATTTGTTGGTACTTCTTGATTTGCAGAGCCATCTCCTTCTATCCCCTGTGCGCCATCTTTTTCTTGTTCATATTTATGGATCGTTAAAGTACCTTCGGATGGTGAAGTTGCCTTTACTAATACACTAGACCATGTAGAAAATGTTAAGAAAAATACTAAAAGCACACTAAATATTTTTTTCATTTCTCTTATCCCCTTTACTACTTCTATCATTTTAAAAATCTCTTTATTACTATTACCCTCTTAAAAGTAATAGTGTGCCAAGTACCAGATTTAAACGAGTAACCTAAAACATAGTCGTCCAACAATCCATTGTTTACAATCACTTATTCACTCTTCTTATTTTCTATTATTACGTTGTCTCTCCGTACGATATATGTAGTTTCCCCCCTGAATTACACTTATATCTCTACTTCAAAAATCATTACATATTAACTTCTATCGCAAATTTCCATTAATTACTTAACTTAACTTAACTTCAATTCATTAATCGCTCCCTTCCTATCCCTATTTAAAATCCAATCTTAATCATTTTTGATACATATAAGCAATGAACAACGAATAAGTGTTACAATTCATATTTTACGTTACTCCATAAAACTATTACCTGTATATTCAAATAATATGTGCTATCCATGTTAAATTATGGTATTATTCTTAGAAGTTTATAATTTTTATAGATAAAATTTTTCCGTTTCTACTTATGAAAAAAGGGAATATGTAAACATTCAACTATTACACACAACTGTAAGGAGGAATAATATGACTAAAAAGCTCAGTCTAGTTGAGATAGAGTACATTTGTAATATGTTTTTCCAATCTTTTGAAATTCCAGTTTGTTTTTTAGATTGTAACAAAAATATTCTTTTAGAATTTACATCAAAAGATGATTCACATTCGTTCTATAAATCAAAAATAGAACAGTTACATGTGCTTTTTCAAAAAAATGATTCAAATAATTCACCTATCTTCAGAACTCACCAATATTTAGGGCACTTCATTTTAATTCACATAAAGAGCCATTATATGGTGAATGGTACTGTTATTATTGGGCCCTTGACACATGTAAATTTTTCTACAAGTAAAGCGGATAGTAACCTTAATTTTATTTCGAATTATAAAAGAACAAGAGATCATTATTTTTCATTGTCAGTCAAAGATCAAAAATTCTTTGTGAATATAGCAATATTGTTCTATAACATTCTCTATAAAAAAAATTCAGATGTAAGTACCTTTTCAAATAACAGTGACTCATTTCATGTAAGTCATAGCAGTATCTTAAACGAGGATGTATATATTTCAATGCAAAAAAACGAATCTATCTGTCATAATTTGTATATAGAGAACCAACTACTTGGAGCTATAGAAAACGGGGATAAAGAAAGCGTACTCAAATATTATTACGAATTCCAACAAGAGACTTTTTCATCCTTATCTTCGTTCCATCAATTAAGACGTCATAAAAACATTTGTATTTCATCCATCACACTTGCTACTAGATATGCTATAAAAGGAGGACTTCCTTCCGGGATTGCTTACAAGATTTACGATCTACACATCCAAAAGACAGAGGGTTTAAAAGACACAGAATCTGTTTGGGATTTATTAAGAAATGTTTTCTGTACTTTTGCAGACCGTGTAAAAGCACAAAAAATACAGAAATACTCAAAGACTATCGTTATTTGCAAAAACTATATTTTTGAAAATATTTACAATCAAATATCTGTTAAACAACTTGCTAAATTTGCAAACGTAAATTCAGATTATTTATCTATATTATTCAAAAAAGAAGTCGGTATTTCATTAATTGAGTACATTCAACGTGAACGAATTGAAGAGGCAAAAAAATTATTAACTTTCACAACCTATCCCTTATCAGATATATGTGCTTCGCTCAACTTTAGTGATCAAAGCTATTTTACTAAAATTTTTAAAAAATTCACTAACGAAACACCGGGTAAATACCGAAAATCTCATGTTGTCATATAGAGTTAAACTTTCATTAAAACAAAGTGTTTTTAGTAACTTATCAATGGCAGATTAAAATTACTTCCACATTCATGACCTTTTGAATTTAGGCTATTTTTAAATCAAAAAAACACGTTACTATTCTTTTATTTGAATGAGAATAGTAACGTGCTTTATATGTAATGTAGGTCTGTAGGCAAAATAGCGTCCAAACGCAAAGTTTTATAGAAGCAAAATACACCACTTAAATACTAAAATCTTATTAAGTAAAAAATTCATCTAATAATTATTGTGTGAGAAATAAATCCTACTATTATTTTTGTATCTTTCTAAATTTACGAAGGAAAGTGAGTACTGTACCTGCAATAACCATCCAAATGCCCATTGTTGCACTGTTAGTTGTACTAGCACCCGTGTTTGGAAGTTCTTTATATGTAGACTCTTTTTTATCGGAATTACTGTTGTTCGGGATATTACTGTTATTAGTAAGGCCATTAGCTTTGCTAATGTCTTTATCTTTCACCAATACTTTTTGCATTGTATGAACCTCATTACCTACGGAATCTTTGACACTATATATGATTTCAAAAGTACCAGCTTTAGAGGTATCTACAGTTCCTTCATACGTTACGTTAGAAGTAACGTCACCGTCCTCTTTATCAGTAGCTAATACTCCTACCATTGGATCAAATTGATCTCCCTCAGTAATTGTAGTTGTAGCAGGTACTTTAAGTATTGGTATTTCATTTTTAACTTCATCTCTAACTTTGATCGTTACAGTTTGTTTCGCAGTTACTTCATGACCTTTAGAATCTGTCACTGTGTATGTTATTACGTAAGTACCGGATTTAAAGGTATTTACTTCACCATTAACTTTTACTTTAGAAGTAAGATCGCCGTCTTCTTTATCAATAGCTAATACTTTTGCCATAGGATCGAATGAATCTCCTACATGAATTGTCGTTGCAGTAGGCACTGTTAATGTAGGGTTTAAATCTGATATTTCTCCATGTCCCTCTACAATTACCGCCTGTGTAGCCGTTGCATTCCCCCCTTGAGAGTCAACGACCGAGTAGTCCACAATGTATGTACCTGGTTTAGAAGTATCTACATCACCTTTATGTTTTACTTTATTTGTTAAATCACCATCTTCTTTATCAACAGCTTTTACATTACTCATCGGGTCAAACGTATCACCAACACGCAGTGTAATTGTAAGAGGTACAGTTAATTCAGGGACTTGATTTTCTGCAGTTTTTTCGTTTTCTTTCACTGTTCCTTTAATTTTTGCTGCATCAAAAGCTTTTTGCACCGCTCCAACCTCAATTGAGTTCGCACCATATTTGTTTGTTGCAACTTTCAGACACGCTATTCTTAATTCAGAGAAATTAGAAGTCATGTTCAATTCATCTGTATTTGCATAATAGAAAATATCAAACATTTTATCTTCACCAATACCATTTACAGTTACACCATTCTGAGTTCCACCTTGTGCAATTAAATACGCGACTTTATTAATAATACTTGAGTTGAAATGAACGCCCTCATTATCTTCTCCGTTTAAATCACTGTATTTGCTATAATCATCTGGATACGGTAATCCATTAAAAAATTTGACTGCAGATGGATTCTTCATATTACGGAGAACTGATCCAGTTTGTTCTCCTATTGTCCAATTAAATTCCCCATTATTTATGTATTTCTCAATAGCCGTTCCCATAATATCAGATAACGCCTCGTTAATTGCCCCAGATTCTCCGGAAAATTCAAGATTAGATTCGCTAGATGTAACCGCATGTGTAAATTCATGGCCCGCTATGTCAAATGCTTTCACCATTGGATCACCATATATTAGCATACTAACATTGCTAATATTAGCACTAAATGCATTCCCCCAATTTTTAGGATCATCTGTTTCTCCAGAATCCCATGCATGTACAACTGATACTACTTTTTTCCCCTTATTATCAAAACTATTACGTTTATATTTATTTTTATAAAAATCATATACCTTTGTTGCTAAGAAATGAGCACTTACCGCCTTTGGATCATTAAATATTGTTGAAGCGCTAGTTGCTAATATACCAGGATAATATCTGTTTTCAAAAGTAATATCTCTATAATTTACATCATATGTCTCAATTCCTTGCCCCCTTGTATAATCAGCAAGTGCATATGTTCCATTACTTTGTTCAGAAATACCGAATGTGCGAATTATACCTAAATCATCTTTACCTGTTCCGGTTAATGATTTGACATTGCTTTTTTTACTCGCCTCAATTGATTCAACATACTCTTCACTTACTTTTAAACCTGACTCTTGCACCATATTTTTCAACATATCTCCATTATTAGCATTCACTAAATAAGTTCCAGATACATAGTTTGGTGTTGCAGCTGTAAATGTAACTTGATATGCATTGCTAGCCTGTCCATTATTTTCATTTACAAAAATAACTTCCTTAACTTCTGGCTCAGAAATAAATGTAATATCGTTCCCGTACTTCGTATAAATAAATTGTTTTGCATCTTCTTTTGATAAATTAATTGGATTCTTTAAATCTTCTTGTGTTAAATTTTGTGCACTTTCTCCTGAAACACTTTTAATAACACCCTTTTTATCTACATGAGCAGTCAATTGGTGTCCATACACTTCTTTTCCTTCATATATTTGTTGCATACGAATAAGTGTAGTCCCATCATAAGCCCCACGTTTTTGAAAAACCTTGTAATCTACCTCTTTGTCTCCACTAACTTGTTTTGGAGACAAAGCATGCTCCGTCTTTTCCTTAAGTGCATCTTTCACTATATTCTCAGGCGTCTTTTGTGATGGTTGTGTAAGTTCCCCTGTACGGAACGAATCCTCTTGAATTTCAACTTGCATTTGATCTTTTTCCTCTGCATAACCCACTTCATATGGCGTTACAGTTATTAAGGTTAATCCTGTTGTTAAAGCAACTATAGCTATTTCTTTTTTATTTTTCATGTTATTTTCCTCGTATAATTTCCTAAAATATGAAACTGCTTAAATGTATTCCTATCAAAAATAGAAAAATAAAAAGTGTAACACATTACGTAAACTGTATTATAAAAAGATGACTTCTGTAAACAACAAAAGTCATCCCTTCAATATGTAATATCCCTAATATATTTTTAATATATAATTTCTATATAAATAGAAAAAAGCATTCATTAATAAGCATTTTGCATGACTCTTATTAGGTCATTTATATTTTCAACTTTCTGCTGAAACTGATCAAATTTGCTATGTAGCAATCTAGGATTTTTATCTTCAGTTGAAATAACTTTTTTTAATTCCTCTTCTAATTTATCATATGTATCAAAGAAATTATCAAATTCTACACTTACAAGTTCTTCATTTTCACGATAAAATCTTTTTGATTCTATATAAGTCATATATGATTTATTTAAAAATCCTAATGAAATTAAATATTTAGAAGTGTTTTCTTGATAAATAGCAATATCACATGCTATTTTAATATCAGAATAAGATTTTTGAACGAAACAATGTAATTCAAAAATCTTAAACTTTAATCCATTATTCATTTTATCCCCTCCCATCCTATCTATTCTACATAAAAAAAGAATATTATACAAAGTAAAATATCAATATAGTACAAAAATAAAAAGCGTAAGAATAATTCCTTCCGCTTTTTATATCAAAACATACATTTCATATTGTGCTAAAGAATTCTTTTCGAATCCAGTTTTCTTTAAAAATCCTTCTAGTAAATTGTTGTTTGGAAACCCAATTGATAAACTTGTTACATTCAACTCATCTCTTGCTATTTGTAATAATTTTGATCCAATATTACGATTTCTATAGTCTTTGTCTACGAAAAGAAAACTGATTTTACCTTGTTCATTCACACATATAGCACCCTTTAAATCATTATCAACATATGCACCGTAAAATGTATTACTTGTTTTTTCGATATAATCCATATCATTTTGCCAATTTATATGGAAGTGTAACCATTTCTGAACTTCAAGTTTAAAAGATGGAAAATCTAATTGTTTTACTTTAATTCCCTTGCAATCTTTATTAATTATTTTAGTCATATCTTTTAAATTATAATAAGATAGATCGTACACTTTTTCATAGCCTAATTTCGTATAAAAATGAATCGCTCGGTCATTGCCTACAATGACTTCAAGAAAAAGTTGCTTACACTCATTTTGAAGCGCCTCTTCTTTATGCAGTTCAATTAACTTTTGACTCACACCAATACCGCGGTAATTAGGATGAACCGCTAATGTTCCGCAGCGCATTGTTTTTATGTTTTCATAATCCTTTATCCCGCCAAGTATTACACCAACTGATTTGTTATCGTCTAAAGCAAGAAAGGAATGTTTTAGTGAATTCCCTTCTGGTCCCAAAAACCTTTTTATAAAATCTTCTTTTGAAACTTCCATTTTAATAATGTAATCTGAAAATCCATCTTTAAAAGATTCATACACTAAATCTATACTTACTTCACTGCATCTTTTGTATTGAATCATATAAAATTCTCCCCCACTTACTCGTGTTAAACTTAGCATTCATATACGTAAAATGTACTGTTGCCAATCTACCCACCATTCTTTAACTTTTAATTAAACCATTTAATTTGAAATAAACGGGCACTTTCCTACATATCTCTCACTGTTAATTTGTTTTATAACAAACGGTGCAATATCCCCATTTTGAATTTTGATTCCTGGCATATCTACTAAACTCTCTTTTATACTTCCAATACCATTTCCCTCTATAACAAATGGTAATCTAACAATTGTCCAATCTACTTCACTACTTTGGATAATTTGTAATTCTTTATATTTATCTTGCATCATTTTTGATAAAAAAACTTTAAACAAGGTAGCTCCTATTTTATTTACAATTCCCTTCTGATCGCCTGTAACATTTAAAGAACCTCCGGAAATTACAATATATCGTTTTATTTCAAACTCCTTCATTGCTTGTATAATATGCTTTGTTACTGTGCTAAAAATATAAGGTTCATTTTTCGGTTGACCTACCGCATTAATTACAACTCGACAACCTTTAAGTAATTCACGTATTGAAGAAAAATCACGTGCATCCCCAATAATAGTTTCTAAATTTTCATTAGTTATCGTCATATTATTAGAATTTCTCGTTAATATTTTCACTTGATATCCCTTTTCTAATGCTTTTTTTACAAGGAATTTCCCGGCTTTTCCGTTTGCACCCAGAATAGCTATTTTATTTGTACTTTCCAATATTAACCCCTCTTACTATCTATTATTTACTACATTAATTTCATAAACACGTAAAAAAGCAATTAAATGCTCGCACGCTCGTTCACATGCTAACATTTTAAAGATTTTTTGTTCCTCTTTCGTTTTATCATTTGCTTGATCTGATGCAGCTTTTAAACTGAGAAAAGGTTTGTTATTGATTTGACACACATAAGCAAAGGCTGCCACTTCTTGATCAACCGCTAATGCTCCATATACAGTATGGAGTAAATATCTCATTTCTGAACTACGTATACGTTGATCTCCAGATAGGAATGTACCATAATGAATCGGATCATAAGATCGTATCTTTTTTATTCTTCTTACAATTGACTTTGTTGTTTCAATAGGTGCTGTTCTACCATTATATAAATTAAAAACATCATCCCCCGAACCAGCAGCAGTAACGTCATGTTGTATTGCATTAAGCGCTACTACAATATGACCATTTTTCACCTTATTTGATAAACTTCCGCATATCCCTGTCATAAACAACTCATCTGGCTGAAACTCACTAATTAATAATTGTACACAACTTGCACAACTTACTTTTCCAACTCCAGTTATTACAGAGATAACTTCCATATTATTAATATAATGAAAATGAAATTCCCAAGCTGCTCTTTTTTCAATGCGTTCACTTGGATAAACTTGATGCAAATACGTAAGTTCTGGTTCCCACGCTGATACGATTGCAATACGTTTCATTACACGCTTCACTTCCCCTATTGTTATCATGTAAATAATTTATCTATACTTTCTCGTTCATAATCTGGAATCCACTCTTTATATTTCTCATATAAATTTCGTATTGTTTCTTTATTCTTCGCAATTACTTCACATCCTCTATCATCGTAAATAAACATGATAATATCTTTCGATACATTTACAAGAAATACATCTGGATAAGAAATTTCTTTTTTGCGTCCAAAACGAGGATAAAGACCCGGAAAATCTTCATGATTTGCAGCTTGAATAAGTGGGTATTTAATATCTTCCGCAAGGCATTTTAACGAAAATTGATATGTACAATATAAATCAGCTTCTTCATCTTCAAATAGAAAGGCTAACGTTTCTTGATTTATTTGGAACTTTAAATCCCTCTTTTTAATAAATTTATTGTATACATTTATTTTCTGCGAATTTTTCATATTTTCCTTTTTAAATCGATAAACATTTGTTACTAAAAAGACTTCATCTTCTTTTGAAAATATATCTTCAAATAAGTATTTATTATATGCATAAAGTTGAATAAAGTATTCCCTATTTACATCTTCGGTTCATTCTACATATAGGCCTTTCCCTTTCCCAAAATGAAAATGTAAATGATTTTCCCACTGAAAGTATATATGGGGTACTAATGTAACCCCAGGAAATGTTTGATTCATATATTCTTTTAATTGCATGCTTAATTCCTTTCTACTCTATAATTTCTTTTAACTGCCAATATGCTTCTTCTAGCCACGGGTGTACAACTTTCAACGTTTCTTTTCTATCCCACAAATATGAAATATATGAAAAAGTAGCATGTTCTAAAGATTTTTCTAATCCTTTTTTTACTTCTACTAAGTAAGGTGGTGTCCCATTATGATCCCATTCTATTTTATCAGCAACAAATAACACTAAATCCATCTTCGTTGCATGTTTACGCAGTGTAGTATGACAACTAATGGCATTTAAAATTTCTTCATCTTCCACTCTAAATATCTCTTTAGCAATTATTCTCGACAGTTTTTGATGAATAATCATCGGGAATTCTCGTTCTTCTTGTAATATCTCTATTCCAAATTGCTCAGCAACTACAATCCGATCTTCATTCGGAAAGATTGCACTAATATCATGTAAATATGCTGCAATTGCTGCCTTTTCTTCATTTACATGATACATAACCGCAATTTTACGAGACTCATTTGCCACTCGAATTGAATGTTTATATGTAACTTCTTTATTGTATTTTAATAGAAAAGCTTTTATATCAGTTTCAATTTTTCCAGTTGGAGTAAATGAATAAATCTCTTTATATACTATAGTAAGTCCCCCTTATTCTTCACTTTCAGTATAATACATTATTTAAATATCTTTCTTCTTTGTATTCGTTATGAATGTTTTAATCCCTTTTTATACGTTACATGAATTTTATGTGGAATCATTGCTACAAAATACATAAATGTTTGATATTATAGTAATGTTAATGATTTGTTAGGAAAGGAACTACATAATGAATAAAAATATATTAATTATTGATGATGATAAAGAAATTGTTGAATTACTTGCTGTTTATTTGCGAAATGAAGGCTATAACATTTATAAAGCATATGATGGCGATGAGGCATTACAAATGATTTCTACATATGAAGTTGACCTTATGGTACTGGATATAATGATGCCAAAACGAAACGGATTAGAAGTTTGCCAAGAAGTGCGTGAAAATAATACTGTACCTATTCTTATGCTTAGTGCAAAAGCAGAAGATATGGATAAAATATTAGGTCTTATGACAGGTGCAGATGATTATATGATTAAACCATTTAATCCATTAGAATTAGTAGCTAGAGTGAAAGCTTTATTACGAAGATCGTCTTTCCAAAATGCCACTTCCTCCAAGAATGAAGATGGTATTATTCGTATTCGTTCTGCTGAAATACACAAACATAATCATACTGTTAAAGTAAATGGAGAATATATTAAACTTACATCTATTGAATTTGATATTTTATATTTACTTGCGAGTAATACCGGAAGAGTATTTAGTTCCGAAGAAATTTTTGAACGCGTTTGGAATGAAGATGGTTATGGCTCAAATAAAACTGTAATGGTCCACATTAGTAATTTACGAGATAAACTTGAAACAGGAATGAATGGAGAGAAGTTTATCCATACTGTTTGGGGAGTAGGCTATAAAATTGAGAAATGAAGCATTTGATATATTAAAAGATATCCCAAAATGGAAGTTGATTTTTTGGTTCATGTTAGCCATTACACTTACTCCTATTACTGAATTAATTATATATCGCCTTGTTACAAGTGTAATTGAAAGTTCACTCACGTTAAGCGAGCTCGGAAAAGAATTCATTAGAATTTTTGGATATGAAAAATATAAAGGAATAAAGGAATCTCTATGGATGATGATTGTATCTTATTTGTTTTTATTTTCTATTTTCTCATCCTACCTATACATTTTTTATCGTCATGAAAGAAAGATTTACTATGAAACTTGTATTAAAAAAATGATAGAAGAAATTCGTTATATTGCAGATGGAAACTTCAATCATAAAGTGTCTATCGTAAATCATAATTATCTGGAAGAGTTAGCAACCGGAGTAAATCAGATTGTTGAACAATTAAAAGTCTCAATTGATGAAGAGAGACAGGCGGAACAAGCAAAAAGTGAACTTATTACAAATGTATCGCATGATTTACGTACTCCTCTTACCTCTATAGTTGGATACGTAAATTTAATCCATCATGATAATTATAGAGATGAAGTGGAATTACGCCATTATATACAAGTCATTTACGATAAAGTAACCCGTCTTAATGCATTAATGAATGACTTGTTTGAATATACACGTGTTCAAAATAAAGAGTTAAGTTTATATTCTGTTCCCATTGATATTGTAGAGCTACTTGGACAATTAACTGTTCAATTCCGCATACAAGTTCAAGAAGCTAATATAGAATGTCGCCCTTCTTTCCCATCTCAAAAACTCATGGTATTAGCTGATGGAGACAAATTAGTGCGTGTGTTTGAAAATCTTATTATAAACGCTATCGCTTATGGAAATGACGGTGGATATATCGACCTTTCTGCCTATGAAAGCAATAATATGATTACTATAGATATAACAAATTACGGCCAACCTATTCCTAGTACAGATTTACCTCATATATTTGAACGTTTTTATCGCGTTGAAAAATCTCGATCTACAAACACCGGTGGATCTGGGCTCGGATTAGCAATTGCAAAAAGTATTGTCGAATTGCATAAAGGATCAATTGAAGTATATAGTGATGATAAAAAAACAACTTTCACTGTAAAACTACAACCACATAAATGTTAATACAGCTTAATTTTAGGTCCAATTTCTTACCATATAAGAAATTGGACCTTTTATTTCCCATTAAAATCCAAAATTTAATAATCCTTTATAATTCTTTAGAAATTCTTTACCTTTTCTTTCTTCCTAATTAAGCATTCCTTTTTACAATAGTATTATTGATGTCATAGTAGGAGGATCGCTTATGCAATTCCTGAAAAAGTTCACAGTTTTATTATTATCTTTTGTTATTACAGCACTTATCGTTTTATATTTTTATCTTTATGTAAATGGTCCAATTATTCAAGCTAAATCAGCTATTTTAATAGATGCTAATTCAGGTGAAGTTGTTTATAAAAAAAATGAGGAAATTCCTATACAATCAGCTACTTTATCTAAATTAATGACTGAGTATATCGCAATGGAACAATTGAATGAAGGCAAAATACAGTTAGATGAATTAGTAAAAATAAGTAACGAAGTGTTCCGAGGAGAAAAGAGTCCTATCCAAGTAACTTCGAAAGATGAAACGACAGTTCGTGATTTACTTCATGCATTGTTTTTGACAGGGAATAATCGTTCCGCACTTGCCCTAGCAGAACACATTGCTGGAAACGAAGATAACTTTACACTTCTAATGAATGAAAAAGCAACACAACTAAAGTTATCACAGCCATCCCCATTTCTAAATGCTACTGGAATGAATAACGATACGAATAAACAATCAACTACAACAGCAATAGACGTCGCTAAACTAGCAACACAATTAGTAACAGACTTTCCAGATGTATTGAATATTACGAAACTAACCTCTTACCAATTTACCTTCAAAGACTCAAAAGTCTTCAACACAAATAAAATGATTTATTCCCTTAATAAAAACATTAAACTCCAAGGTGTTGACGGCCTACAAACTAGTTTTTCAACTAATGGTAATTACAGTTTTGTCAGTACAGCAAAACGAGGAGAAACTAGACTTATTTCAGTAATTTTAGAGGCTGATGATGAAAACAGTACTTTTATTGAAACAAAAAAGTTACTACAGTACGGTTTTGATCCTTCCTCATACTCTGCACTCCAAGCTTTTAAAGATGCTGTTACATCTTGGACAGTTTTGCTTCAGTTTAAAAATTTAATCATACAAACATTGTTGATTTTCTTCATTATTACATTTTTAATGTTTTTACATATATGCCAGAAAAAATCCGAGGATTTCAACTAGGAAACTCTCTTATATATAAAAACGGCTTGCATTTACAGTGCAAGCCGTTTTCTAAATTTATAATCCTCTTCCGATTAAATTCGCTGAAACAGGCTGAAGATTTAACTCTCTCGCCCATATAGATAGCTGACCGATATGGTGAATTTCATGTACAATTACATGCCTTAACACTTCACCGTATGTATATGTTTTATCTGTCCACGCAGCTTTTAATATTTTACATTCTAAATTAGTTGACCATACTTGTAAAAAATCTTCTAATTCTCGTTTATATAAATCAGATAACGCTTTCACTTTTTGGATGGATTGATAATCTTTAAATTTCGGTTCATTATCTTCTTTTCCTTGAAGTGCGCTAATCCAGCTGTACTCAACATCGACAATATGGAATAATGTTTCTAAAATACTCCCAACACCCCCTACACGCTTGCGAAATAACTCTTCTTCTGAAAGTTGTTCACACCACTTAAACCAGTCGTCCCTTACTTGCCAATTGTATTGAAATAAAGTGTACAAATTTATCTCTCCCCCTATCCTATAATCCACTTAATAGCATCTATCACGTAATATGGCTCATCTTTTTGAATATAGTGACCACTTTGTTCTGCAATTACAAATTTATTATTGCTTGATAATCGTAATAAATCTTCTTGCAATTGCAACCATTTCATTTGTGCATCTGGCGAATAAAAAGCTTTTTTACCCGCAGCTAAAACGACAAGTGGAATATCATTCATTGATTTACAATATCTATCTACTTCACTTAAACTAAATGTAAACTCTTCATATGAACTTTCATATATAAACTGTTTATAGTAAGCTTCTTGAAATTCAGTAGACATGATTGGTAAAAATGCTTCTTTATAATTTTCTGGTGTCGAATCCACCAAAACAATTCCCAACAAATCTTCGGGATAAAAAGTCGCAAATAAACGTGCATTTATACCTCCAAAAGAATGTCCTACAAAAATATAAGGTGGTTTCAATTGTAATTGCGCTAAGCAACATCTTAAATCTTTTACCATTTCAGAACTAATACCTCTCTTGGAACTCTTTCCACTTTTCCCTAATCCCGCTCGATCATATGTAAGTACCGTCCCATATTCCGTCAATCCCTCAGCAATATGATCCCATGTCTTTGAATAATCGCCATAACCTGCCTCCATTATAATGACTGGCTGCAGCTTCTTTCCTTGGAACTTTTTCGTATACATTTTAAAATCGTCAACTTGTACATATTCCTCTATACATTTAACCAATGACGATCACTTCTCTCAGGCCAAGTTCCTCTATAGCCTGATTCATTATTTCACTTACAGATAAAGATCCATCCAATACAATATCCGAATTCGACTTAACAGCATGAATTGCCTCTAAATAAGCTTTTCTCGCAAATGTCATGTAATGATTCAAATCATTATGTATTTCATCTATTGTACCATCTTTAAAATCTCGCAAGATTCTTCTAGCCATTGCAATATCTAAAGGTGTGTCGATAAATATTGTTACATCAATGAATTGTCGCATTTCACTATTTAAGTATGCAAAAGGATAATCTACAATAATATAATCTACATTCCCCTCTCGTATAAGATGCTGAATATCATGAATTAATGGTGTAAGTACCCATTCATCATAATTTGCTCCATCATCAATCCATTTACAAATATCAGCAGGACAGTTATCAAAGTTATAGCTATCAAAATAAAGAGCTTTTGAGTTTTCCAATTCATTCGTTAATCTTTCTGTAACAGTTGTTTTACCTCCCCCTGAAACAGCTGCAATTGTAATGACTTTCGTTTTTTTCATAATTCCTCACCATACCCCATTTAATTAACATAATATAATTACAGATAACTATTATTTTTTATCGCTCCATTCATATTCTAACATACTCATTTCCCATAAATTCCAATACGTTTCTCCTACTTTTTTTGACTCTCGCAATAAACCTTCTTTTACAAATCCTATTTTTTCATAACATGAGATGGCCGACGTATTAAAATCATAGACACCAAGAGTTACTCTATGTAGTTTTAATTCTTCAAATGCAATTTGTAGTACTGCTTTCATCATATGTTTCCCTATAGAACGTCCTCTCATTCTCGTATCACCAACTAGCACTTTTCCAATCCTTGCAGATTTATTTATATTGTC
The DNA here is from genome assembly GCF_027710505.1 of Bacillus cereus group sp. TH152-1LC. Lineage (NCBI taxonomy): Bacteria > Bacillati > Bacillota > Bacilli > Caryophanales > Bacillaceae > Bacillus > Bacillus cereus group sp. TH152-1LC. Next base: position 113,322 of record NZ_JAQFNK010000017.1, read on the forward strand.
TATTTGCCCAAGTGAAATATGGCCAATTACTTTCTTAGACTCTTCATCTATTACTTTAAATGCAAGCGTATTTTCGCTTGCTATATACTTTTCTAATTGCTGTTCATTTAACGGGTATGTAAATGCATTTCCCGACCATTGTATTAAAAACTCCTCAGAGTCAATCCAACCTATTAATTGTTTGAAATCAGACTTTTTAAAGGTTTCTAATTTAATCACTTTTATGCTCCTTTCGTACATCATACTTTATAGCCCCAAACTTATTTCTATATAAAGAATCTATTCTCCTTTATATGAAATTAAAATAAAGCCATTCATATGAATGGCTTTACAAAACATAGTCTAGTTATGCAATGTTTCCTATGTCAACAATGGTTCAATCGCTTCAATTTTACAAACTGATATAATTACTGTAACTACCCCAGCACTATTAGCAAGCTTTACAACATCACAAGTGACTGAAGAAACAGTGCCTGCATAATTATTACTTCCTGTATTAATGCGCACTGCTCTATTAACTAATTTTTTCAGTTCATCTCTAATTCCTTGCACACAGCAACAATCGCATTTTTTATTTTGTTCTTCATGTTCTTTTTTACACTCTTCAAAAGCGTCCCAGCAATCATCTTGTTTACATGTACACTTCTTTTTAGAATTACTATAACGATACCCCAAAATCTCACCCCCTAATCATTTCTATTAATATAGTATGTTCACTACCTTTAAAGTGTACGAGGCAAAAACATAGAAAGAAAAAAACAAACAATTGTACTAAACATTCTTTTCTTTATTAATAATAAAAACAAACCTCTTACAATTATAGGCTTGCTTAATCAGGAACTGAATTTTAATTTTAGACAGACCCTTTCTCAAAAAATCTTTTTTTCTTTTAATAAGCTGGAGACTCTTTAAAGAGTCTCCAGCTTTTCCTATTACTTCACATATACATAGACTTTGTTTGCAGTAATATAGTATGTTTTTCCTTTACTGTTGTGAAGTATACATTCAGAAAAACGTACTCCAAAATAAAATATTATTTTGGAGTACGTTTTCTTCACCAAGTGTTTATTGATCAATCTCATCACCAGTAGTTCTCTCCGCTATCTTGTGAAATTTAGCATACTTTGTATGGATTCTATATCTAGTAGAAAGCACTCTATCATATAAAGCGAAAATAATAGGTTAATAAACAAGCCATTTTTTTACTAAAACATAGAATAATAGGAATCCTATTGAAGGGAGGTATAAAAGAATGTCCTGGAAAAATGATTGCTGGAGTTCTAAGAAAAAAAATTGTTGTGATGACTGGTGGAAATCTAAAGAAAAACACCATTGCAATGATGATTGGTGGAAATCTAAAGAAAAGCATTGCAATGATGATTGGAGTTCTAAACAAAATAAGTGTCGCTGTAAATGTTTCTTTATTTGTTGTCATTGTAAAAGGAAACATTGGTAATATTTTAAGTGTCAACTTAAAGGAAAGAATATGTTTTTTGGGACCCATAAATACTAAAATATATAAAAAGCTGACTAAATATAGTCAGCTTTTTATATATTCACACATAGGGATTTAAATTGACATCTATACTTACTAGTTGAATGGAGTATTGAAAAAATAAGCTGACTCTTATAAATCGACTCTTTAATTACTTCACATACATATTAAGCTTATTTACAGCAGTAAGTTTTTCCTTTGCTATTGTGCACTTTGTATTGTAGTGTTCCTTTAACACTTACTTTTGCATCAATAACAAACTCTAATCATACATTAACAGAACCAGCAACGTCTTTATCTTTCCAAGTTGGTGAATTATAGAAACGTAAATTATTCCTTTTAGAAACACCACGTTTTCCTACAATAAATGAATCTACTGTACTTTTTTATCGAACTTCACATAAAAAATCATATTTAATCTATTAATCTTCACCAAGATTCAACTGGACGTCTATGAGTTACCTATATCTTATATTTTGTGTAACTAAGCTTAACGCTAAACCCATTGGTAATCCTAGCTTTATAACACTTCATCTTTTCAGTTACTTAATACATTAACAATGAATTTCTCATTTTATATAGATTACTATAAGCATCCATAAAGCCAAGGCGCCAACGATAGCGAGCGCTATGCGTGTAGATAGTACCCTTAATTCAAAATCTGTTTTCTTGGAGGGTTCAGGATATGCAATTATGTAAATTCCCTTTAATAATGCAAGCCATGCAATAACCGTTAGGAACCCCTGCCAGTTGAACACCCATACATTATGTAGGATCACAGTACCTAGCCCTAGGAAAATCGATAAAAAACCGTACATAATACCAAACCCTCTGTCTTCAACCACTAATTTTTTCAATTCACGTAGTACCGATGGACGTACGAAAAGTATTCCCGATATGATAACCGTTATCCATCCCCAAAACAATCCTAAAAAAGTGCTAGTTTCCATTATTAGTTCACTCCCCTCAATTATTTATATTTCAGATGTTCCCCCCCTTTAGAACAATTCCAGCATCTATATATAGGCTAAATTCTGCTCTTTATTCATACAAATATGGCATATTCAATACTTATCCTTAACCACCTCATTTCTCTACGAAATAAATTTTTTATATCATTCTTTGTCATCATCTATCCGAATCAACCGAAGTCGCTTTGTACTATTACCACACACTTTTTCATAGCTTGGAGCTAACATGCATCGAGCCAATATAATGATTTATTTGCCTTTTCACTAACCTCTACAATTGCCCCCTATTAAAATAGCGTTTTTGTTTCAAATGATGCCCTCATTAATTCGGACGGATTCCCTAGTGTTTTTACCAAAAATTTATGATATCGTTAATTAGTCGAGTACGTCATTACTTGATGATTACCCTTAGGAGCCTCGTGGACAATCGGTGTTTCTTTTATGTAAATAAGGATTTTGTTTAAACTTTACGATATGCAACTATATTAAAATATCTTCTAAAATTCCCATTGAACATTTATAATACTTTTAAACGGTTTAAATTCTACAATCAGTAATGGAGGCATTTTAATGGGAAAAGTATCATCACACCAATCAAACCCTAATATACCCTCACAGCAAGTGAACCCTAATACCCAACAAGGTAATATTAAAAAAACAAGACGCCGTATTATAACTACTTTGGCTATTATATTACCTATAATTTTTGTCCTTCAATATTCTCTGAATAACCAACAAGAAATGATTAAAGAAAAACAAATCACGCTTAATACGGAGCAACAAAAATTATCTTCTGTAAAGAAGGATGGTCATTCCCTTAAGAATGATGTTACAGCTTTAACAGGTAGTGAAGAAGAAATTTTAAAATTCGCAAGGAAATTGTATGGATTTTCCAAACCGAATGAAACTATATTTCAAATAACTGAATAAAATTACACTGCATTACCCAAAAGGCGATTTGAAGATAATCGCCTTTTTATATTTAATTTCTAAAGAAATCATACTAATCTCTCTTTCTATCATATAACTATTTTATTTAATTTGTTAAAATACTACCGCTTGTCCATTTCACTTTGCTCTGTCATTACATTTACTATAAGTAATACGATTTTTAGAGGTGATAAATAATGGACGAGTTTTTATCCTTTGCTGTACCTAATCCGGGTTCTATCGGACCTACACTTCCACCTGCTCAACCCTTTCAATTCCCTACTGGACCAACTGGGCCAACCGGATTTAATCTTCCTGCTGGACCTGCATCTATTACCTTGACTTCTAACGAAACCACAGCATGTGTATCCACTCAAGGAAATAATACTTTATTTTTTTCGGGTCAAGTATTAGTAAACGGTAGTCCTACTCCTGGAGTAGTGGTCAGTTTTTCATTTAGTAACCCTTCTCTTGCTTTCATGGTTCCTCTTGCTGTCATTACCAATGCTTCAGGTAACTTTACCGCTGTATTTCTAGCCGCTAATGGACCTGGAACAGTAACCGTTACTGCTTCACTTCTTGACTCTCCTGGAACAATAGCTAGCGTCACGATTACCATTGTGAATTGTCCGTAATGGTTTTATTTTTAAGGACTACGCAATTTCTAATAAGATGAGCACTGATTTACAGTGCTCTTTTTTATCATTGGGATGTTACTTTCAAATCAGATTTCGTAACAACCTACTAAAATAACGCTTTTATTAAGAACTAATGATCTTTATATTTCTTAAACTTGTCATCACAGGTAATTTTTATAATTAGTTAATTTCTCAATATAGTTTGTGTATATAATTCCATTCAAAGATACATAATACCCACGTAACTATTTAAAAACACTTCGTTTTTATATCTAAGTTCAAAAAGGAGCTACATAACATGGATAAAAAAGATTTATTAAGTCAACAACTTAATCATGTGTCATTAGATGCGCTGAATACTCCTAGTAAGGCCCAAGAGCAAATGCAAGAATCATCTCAACAGGCACAGGTTTCAAACAAAAAGGACAGTACTGAATCTTTACATGTTGAGGATTTACCAATTTCAGATGTATATAAAACAACGAACAAATAATAAATTTTAAAGGGAAAAAACTTAAGAATAAGTAAACGTAATTTTTCCCTTTTCCTATTTTAAATAACACTTTTATATATAACCCGTACACATTATTAACATATTCACTATCAGAATTCCTGTTTCCCAAGGGATATCTCCAATTTTTCACTTTTCTCTCCACTAAATTTTTATTCTTAACAAAATTCAATTACTCCATTGAATAGACATATGTAATAATACTAGTATCATTTTTCTACTCCAAATATACTTCTTCCCTCTTCTCTTTTTATAAAAATAAAAATGAGCTCTATTTAAATAGAGCTCATTCCTAATTTTATAATTTACTAGACTGTAACCCCTGAATAAACGGAACTACTTCAGGATTTACAAGTGATGATAAATCCCCTAATTCTTTTCCTAAGTAAGCAGCTTTAATGACGCGTCGCATTACTTTAGAATTACGTGTTTTCGGTAAATCTTCTACAACGTGAATATCTTTTGGACATAATGCTTTTCCAATATGAGAGTTTACTAAACTCATTAATTCTTTCTTTAACTCTCCTGTGAATGTTACATTGTCCCTTAGTACTACAAAACAATGACAAACTTCACCTTTTACATCATCAGGTACACCAATCGCAGCAGCTTCTATGACATCATTATGCTTCACAAGAATAGATTCATATTCAGCCGGACCAATACGTTTTCCAGCAATGTTTAACGTATCATCTGAGCGTCCTGTAATAATATATTGCTCACCATCATAAATCACCCAGTCACCGTGAACCCATTTATTTTCAAATCTTGACCAATATGTGTTCACATAACGCTCATCGTCTTCCCAGAAACTTTTCGTCATACCAACCCAAGGTTTTTCTAAACATAATTCTCCAACTTCATCACGAATTGGATTACCTTGATCGTCTAGCACAACCGCTGCCATTCCTGGTAAACAGGCATTAAAACTAATCGGTGCAATTGGTTTAATAAGGACGTTTCCGAAAATCCCACCAGAAATTTCAGTTCCGCCTGAATAGTTACAAATTGGTACATTATTTTTTCCAACTGTTTCAAATAGCCACATCCAAGGATCTGGATTCCAAGGTTCACCTGTTGATGCGAATACTTCTAAACTCTTGAGCGAATGTTTATTCACATATTCATCACCTTTTGCCATTAACGCACGAATTAATGTTGGTGATATACCGAGATGTGTAATTTCATATTTATCAACTGTCTCCCATAAACGATCTGCCTCTGGGAAATCAGGAACACCTTCGTACATTACCATCGTTGCTCCATTAATAAGAGAGCCGAATAGTAAAAATGGTCCCATCATCCAGCCCATATCAGTTACCCATAATACACGGTCTCCTTGTTTGATATTCATTCCAAACCCTGCATCAAAAGCTGCTTTTAAAGGAAAACCAGCATGTGTATGTACTGTTCCTTTCGGTTTCCCAGTTGTTCCAGAAGTATATATAAGCATCAATGGGTCATCACTATGCATTTCTTCAGCATGTACAAATGGCTTTTCTTTTTCTAACGTACTCCACGAGAAATCATAATTATGCGGTGTATAGTCATTTCCTGCATGACGCACAATAACAACTTTTTCAACAGTTGGACAATGTTCACAAGCTTTATCTACTTCGTCTTTTAATGAAACAACTTTACCTCGGCGTGAAAAACCATCTGCAGTTATGATCATCTTCGATCCTGCCGCTTGTACACGTGTCATGACTGCATCAGACGCAAATCCTGAGAATATTGGTGAAATAATTGCACCGATTTTCATAACAGCTAGCATCGCAACAACTGTTTCTGGAATCATTGGCATATAAATTGTTACACGGTCGCCCTTTTCAATACCAGCATGTTTCAAACCGTTTGCAACACGGCTTACCCAATTATCAAGTTCTTCATATGTAAATGATTTTGAAGTTCCATTTTCTCCCTCGTACTGGAGTGCTAGTTGTGTTCTTGTTTCATCATCTGCAAGCCAGCGTGATAAAACTGATTCTACAACGTTACATGTTCCGCCATTATACCACTGTGCAAACGGCGTACCATTCTCTAGGTCTAGCACGTCTGTATAAGGTTTCATCCATTGATAGCCTACCGCTTTCTCAGCTTCTCTCCAAAACCAAGCTGTTTCTTCGATTGACTTATTATAAAACGTTTCATAATCTTCATATCCCAATGATTTCATCCAACCATATAAACGCGTTTTTTCTTTATACTCTTCTGTTGGAAACCAAACTGCTTGTTTCAATGTTTTCCCCTCCTTGACTTTTTGAGCAAGAAAGCCCTAAATAGGGCTTTTAAACTGGATAAACAGGGTGTTTACGATCCGTAAATACTTGATATTTACTCATATACATTTCGAATCGTCCTTTTAACTCTTCTCTTAAATTGTTTGGATGAACAATACCATCAATGACCATCTCTGATGCTAAATGGTAAATGTCAATATCTTTCTTATACTCTTCTCGTTTTTCAGCAATGAAGCTATCACGCTCTTCTTCTGGTAAAGCTGCAATCTTATTTGCATATACAGCATTAACCGCTGCCTCTGGACCCATTACCGCAATAGAAGCTGTCGGTAATGCTAGGCAGCAATCTGGTTCAAAAGCTGGACCTGCCATTGCATATAAACCGGCACCGTATGCTTTACGAACAACGATAGAAATTTTCGGTACAGTTGCTTCACTCATTGCAGAGATCATTTTTGCACCGTGGCGAATAATACCAGCACGCTCTACTTTTGTACCAATCATAAATCCAGGTACATCTGCAAGGAATAATAATGGAATATGATATGCATCGCATAAATTAATAAACTTCGCTGCTTTATCAGCTGAATCGTGGAATAATACGCCGCCTTTCATACGCGGTTGATTTGCAATAATACCAACTGACTTACCATCAATACGTGCTAAGCCTGTAATGAGTTCTTGTGCAAATAATTTTTTCACTTCATAGAAAGAACCTTCATCAATAATTCTGTTAATGAGGTCTTTCATATTGAACGGAGCATTTTGATTTTCTGGAATGATTTGTTCTAACGTTTTATCGAATTGTTTCGGTTCTTGAGGTGTAACCAATGGAGTCTTTTCTAAGTAGTTGTTTGGAAAATATGAAATGTATTGTCTTGCTTGCGTAATCGCATCTTCTTCTGTTTTACACAAAACATCTCCGCATCCTGATACAGAGCAATGCATACGAGCTCCGCCCATCTCTTCTAAAGTTACCTTCTCACCGATAACCATTTCAGCCATACGAGGAGATCCTAAATACATAGATGCGTTCCCTTCTACCATCATTACAACGTCACAAAAGGCTGGAATATATGCACCACCAGCTGCAGAAGGCCCAAATAATAAGCATACTTGAGGAACTTTACCTGACAATTTCACTTGATTATAGAAGATTCTTCCTGCACCGCGGCGCCCTGGGAACATTTCTACTTGATCTGTAATACGCGCTCCAGCAGAGTCAACTAAATAAAATAACGGAACACGTAATTTTTCTGCCGTTTCTTGAATACGTAAAATCTTTTCAACTGTACGTGCGCCCCATGATCCTGCTTTTACAGTTGAATCATTTGCCATCACGCATGCCGTACGACCATGTATTTTACCCGTTGCTGTTATAACACCATCAGCAGGTAATCCTGTTTGTTCACAATTTGCAAATAATGCATCTTCTACATATTCACCATTATCAAATAAAAGAGCTAAGCGATCTCGAACGAATAGTTTTCCTTTTGCTTTATTTTGTTCATGATATTTTGGTGCGCCGCCTTGTTTAATCGTTTCAACTCGTTCTTCAAATGTATTCGATTGTTGTTTTTGGTCTAACATATTTACTCCCCCTTATACATTGGTGTGCGTTTTTCCTTGAATGCTTGTAATCCTTCTAATCTATCTTTCGTATGGATTACACCTTCATACGCTTGTTTTTCCATTTGTAATCCGGTATGTAAATCAACTTGAATACCGTTTGAAATTGCTTCTTTTGCTAATCGAACAGCAATTGGACCATTACTAGCAATTTTCTCTGCTATTTCAATCGCTTTTTCTTCAAGTAAATGAGCTGATACAACAAATTCTACTAGACCATATTCTTTCGCTTCTTGCGCTGAAATACGTCTGCCTGTATAAATTAATTCTTTCGCTCTGCCAACACCAATTAATCTTGGCAAACGCTGCGTACCACCTGCTCCTGGTATAATTGCAAGTGTAGTTTCAGTAAGACCAAGACTTGCAGTGTCTGAAGCAATTCTAAAATCACAAGCTAAACTTAATTCCGTACCACCACCAAGTGCGATTCCGTTTATAGCAGCAATAACTGGCTGTGGTAATTGTTCAATCATTTCCATAGTAGTGCGAATCATACTAACAGCATGGCGAACTTGTTCTTCATTCATACCAGCACGTTCTTTTAAATCAGCTCCGGCACAAAATGCTTTTTCACCAGCACCCGTTAGAATAACTACACGAGTATTTGACTCTTCACTTATTTGAGTTAATATGTTTTGTAATTCTTCTAATAACGCTAAAGATAAAGAGTTTGCTTGTCTTTCACGATATAATGAAATCTTTACAACGTTAGGTGTTACATAATCAACTGAAATGTTTTGTAATTGTAGCATCTTCTCACCTACTTATCGTTTTATGTTGAAGCGCTCTATACACATGACTCGGTAATTGGATATTTAATTTACTTTGAATAAATTGACTCGCTCTCAATAACTTCTCTTCATCAATATTCGTTTGGACACCTAACTTATGGAGCATATGTACTAAGTCATCGGTTGCAACATTTCCTGATGCTCCTGGTGCATATGGACATCCACCAAGACCACCACAAGAACTATCAAATGTTGTAATACCATATTCCAATGACTTAACTACATTCGCCAGAGCCATTCCGTACGTATTATGGAAGTGCATGGCAAACTGCGAAGCATCATATTTCTTTAATAAATGTTCTAAAACTCGCTCTACTTGTAACGGATTCGCTACACCGATCGTGTCACCAAGAGACACTTCATAAATGCCATATGAGAATAGTTTATTACATAATTCGTCAACTGCTTCGACACCTATGTCCCCTTCATAAGGACAACCAAACACTGTAGAAACATAGCCTCTTACCTTTTTACCTTCGAACGTTGCCTGCTTCGTTATATCTTCAATGACAACTAATGCTTCTTTAATTGATTTATTAATATTATTTTTATTATGAGATTCACTTGCTGATAAAAAAACATTCACCTCATCTACATTTTGCAAAAAAGCTCGTTCCAAACCATTTTGATTTGGAACAAGCGCTGCATATGTAACATTTGGATCCCTTTTCAGCTCAGAAAACACATCATTTGCATCTGCTAATGCAGGAACCCATTTAGGGTGAACGAATGAGGAAACTTCAACATACGATAATCCCGCCTCTGTAAGTAATTGAATCCATTTTACTTTATCTTTTGTGCCAACAATCTTTTTTTCATTTTGTAAGCCATCACGTGGCCCGACTTCTTTAATGACAGCAAAATTAGGTAGTTTCAATTCGCTTCCCCCTATATCTCCCTATTCAATTTCTAGTAATACATCTCCTTCATTTACAAAGTCGCCTTCTTGCACATTAATTTTCATAACTGTGCCAGCTTCTTCTGAAATGATTGGAATTTCCATTTTCATAGATTCCAAAATGACGACATCCTGCTCTTCCTCTACTGTATCTCCTACTCCTACAACAATCTTCCATACATTTCCTGCCATCGATGCATATACTTTCGTCATCATTTTTTCCCCCTTAATATTGTTAAACCTTATTTTTTAACAAGTTGTTTCGTTACAAAACCCGTTGTATAAATACCACTTTTGAACACATCATCTTCCAATACTTGAATTAGCATTGGCGTATTCGTTTTAATACCTTCTACTTTTAATTCTTCTAGAGCATCATGTAATTTAGAAATTGCTTCTTCACGAGTTTCACCATGAGCGATGACTTTCGCAATCATTGGATCATAGAAAGGTGTAATCGTTACTTGATTCTCTAAAAAGTGATCAATACGAACATTCGTTGGCAGCGTTAAATTTGTAATTTTCCCAGGTGATGGGAAGAAAGTTTTCGGATCTTCTGCATAAATACGTGCCTCGATGGCATGACCACTACGTTTTACATCATCTTGTGTAAACGATAATTTCTCACCACAAGCAATTAGAAGTTGTTGTTCTACAAGATCTAAACCAGTAATTTCTTCTGTAACTGGATGCTCTACTTGTAATCTCGTATTCATCTCTAAGAAATAGAAATTTTTTTGATCATCAACTAAAAACTCAACTGTACCAGCATTTGTATATCCAAGAGCTTTGGCAGCTTGTACAGCGACTTCACCCATCGCTTTTCGTGTACCTTCATCTAAAAATGGTGAAGGTGCTTCTTCAATCACTTTCTGATTTCGGCGTTGTACTGAACATTCACGCTCCCATAAATACACTGTGTTACCATGTGTATCTGCTAAAAGCTGAATTTCAATATGGTGTGCATCTGCAATATAGCGCTCTAAATACATTTCTCCGTTACCGAAGAAATTTTGCGCTCTTGTTTTGTTACTTTCAAATGCTTTGGTGAGCGTTTGCTCAGTTTCCATCAACTGCATTCCAATGCCTCCGCCACCTGCGGATGCCTTCAGCATTAATGGATAACCAATTTGTTTTGCAATTTCAATTGCTTCTTCAGCAGTTTCAATATTTGTAGTAATACCTGGAACTACTGGGACATCTGCAGCTTGCATTGCAATACGAGATTCGATTTTACTTCCCATCTTCGTAATGATTTCTTCTGATGGACCGATAAATACAATCCCTTCTTCTCTACAGCGAACCGGAAAAGACGGATTCTCTGATAATAATCCATATCCCGGATGGATTGCTTCAGCATTTGTCTTCTTAGCTATTTCAATAATTTTTTCAAGGTTTAAATAGCTTTCTTGGACACGCGGCCCACCTACTAAGTAGGCTTCATTTGCCATTTTTACATGAAGGGCGTTTTCATCAGCCTCAGAATAAATAGCAACAGTGCGAATGCCCAGTTTTTGACAAGTTTTCATAATACGAACTGCGATTTCCCCGCGATTAGCAATTAATATTTTTTGAAACATAGTGATTCCTCCCTTTTATCTACATCCTAAATGTCTAGCAATTACGAGACGTTGAATTTCAGAAGTTCCTTCACCAATTTCTAATAATTTTGCATCACGAATATGTCGTTCCACTTCATATTCACGCATATAGCCATATCCACCATGAATTTGTACTGCATGATTTGCAATACGGCTTGCTGCTTCAGATGCGAAAAGTTTTGCCATAGCCGCTTCTTTACCGAAAGGTTTATCGTTATCTTTTAACCAAGCTGCTTTATGTACTAAATTACGCGCTAGCTCTACTTCAGTCGCCATATCAGCTAATTTAAATTGAATCGCTTGGAAATTAGAGATTGATTTGCCGAATTGCTGACGTTCTTTCGCATATTGCAGTGCACGTTCAAATGCAGATTGTGCAATTCCTACTGCTAATGCTGCGATTGAAATACGTCCTCCATCAAGTGTATATAAGAATTGTTTAAATCCTTTATTTACATCACCAAGAATATTTTCTTTCGGTACACGTACACCATCAAGTACGATTTCACATGTATTAGAAGCACGAACACCCATTTTATCGTAAGGACTTGTGATCGTTAATCCTTCACTTGTAGTCGGTACAATAAATGCCGAAATGCGTTTTCTACCATTGTCTTCAACGCCGTTGACAGCGGTTACAATAATTGTATTTGCATACTCTGCATTTGTAATCCAACACTTTTCACCACTAATAACATATTCATCACCATCTAATACAGCTTTCGTTTGTGTACCACCTGCATCAGATCCAGCGTTTGGCTCAGTTAATCCGAAAGCACCTAACGTTTTACCTGACGCCATTGGAACTAAATATTTCTGTTTTTGTTCTTCTGTACCGAAATAATAAATTGGAGAAGCACCTAATGAAATTGTTGCAGCGTAACTTAGTCCTGTACCACCACAAGCACGACCAATTTCTTCAACTGCTAACGCGTACGATACAGTATCGCCACCTGAACCTCCATACTCTTCAGGGAATGGGATGCCTAATAATCCTAGTTCGCCCATTTTTTGAAATGTTTCATATGGAAATTCCGCAGTTTTGTCATAATACACAGCTTTCGGTGCGATTTCCTTTTCAGCAAAGTCACGTACCATTTCCTTAATCATTTGTTTTTCGCGAGTTAGAGTAAATTCCATTCCGCTACACACCCCTTATCGAATATTGAGTTTCGACAGCGTGCGAGTTTCTACTACAAACATTACGAATTAAAAGACACGAATATTAGTTAGACAATTGCTATAATTCTGTCATAACTTAATTTTAAAACAGATTCTGTACCAATGCACAAAAAAATTCCTACATTGTTCTACAACAACATAGGAAGTTTCGTGTCGAATTATGTAATTTATTGTTTAATAATCTCTACCTTTCCCCGAATCAGAAATTTCTACTAATGCTTCAGGGTATGGTTCAAAATATGTTTGTCTTAATAAATACTTATCGTCAAATCGAATGGCCCATGATTTTAAAATTGTAAGTAAGCTGCTAAGCGGGACTTTCTTTTCTATATACTTTTGTATCAAATCTAAAAAATGATCTTTTTCTTGTTTTTTCAACTTTGTTTTAAAATATCCAAAAATATGCTCACATACATTTACATTCGATGTATAGCGGGGGGTGCGCATAAATAATTCATATAAAGTCTTCTCATACTTATCAAATACAACTTCAATCGTTTCATTTTTTTGATTTGCAATAATACGCCCTAATTCTTTTTGTTTCACTTGATTATATGCCATAAATAAATACTTATAGTCTGATTGAAATGATACGAGTTCTTTTATGTTTTTAGTATGTTTAATCATTTTGTAATGCGCGATAGTAAACAGTCTTGTAAAGAAATGTTCTCTTATAATAAAATTCGACAATCTCCCCTCTTCTTCAATTGGAAGATGCGAAAATTTTTTTATTACTGCTCCGCCAAATAAGCCAGATCCCTTTCCTTTTACTGGCGCTTTTTCAAAACCAGAATAAATTTTCACATCGCGCGTACCACAACTTGGCGAACGATTCTTTAAAATAAAACCATCTACATCAGGTATCGTTTGTAAAAAGTCTTTTGAAAATTGCTCCATTTTTTCAGTTACATCTGCCCGCGTCGACGGCTGCACAAGCTTATTCACACCATTTTCTTCTACAATTCGTATCGTTTCACGAGGAGTGCCCAACCCGATCTCGACTTCTGGACAAACAGGTATAAATGTAACAAATGGCTGCAAATTTCGTATTGTTACATCTGGAATTATCTCGCCATTATAACGACATGCATCAAATTCTAAACATTTACTTACAACAATTTTCGGCTTAGCAAATTGGCGCATCACATTACCTCCGTGGGGTTAATCCGTACAATATAAATTGAATCGTGTTTTCAATTTCCAATTCATCATCCCATTTTTCTTCAGGCAATAATAAAAAACGTGTTAATAGTAATCCTAATACAGCTGATAAAGTTAGACGTAATACAGAAGATGGAGGCATTTCAATAACTTCCCCTTTTTCTTGAAACTTTACAATCAACTTTTTAAAATGTGAAAGTAACTCTGTTTCTACTAAATGTTGTATTTCATTTTTCAATTCTGGCTGAAATGGCACTTCTTGAATTAATATTTTTATCATTGGAAAGTACTTTTTTGCAAATTCAAAGCGATTATGAATAACAACTCTTAGTAGCCCTTCATACGATTCATATTCCGATTTAAATATTTCCTTTGCGAAGGCTTGTACGAAAAATGGTGCAGCAAATTTTGTTAATGTCGGCATGACGACCGCTAACAATAAATCCTTTTTCGTTTTATAGTAGCGGAAGATTGTTCCTTCCGCTACACCAGCACGCTTTGCAATTTCACTAGTTGATGTTGAAGCATATCCTTTTTCACCAAACATATCAACAGCCGCCTCTAATATACGCATTTGACGTTCATTTCGTTTATCCGTATTTGTTGCGGCTATTAATTCTTCTAACCAATCCTTCTTCATTTATAATGCCCCTTTGTATCATCATTATATTTTCCGATGTTTTTTTAATGCAAATACATTTCCTATTGCAAATAACAGAGAAAAAAGTAGTAATACAGTAAGATCTAATGCAATTTCTGTAAATCCTTGATTTCGAATCATCACTTGTCTCATTGCGTCAGCTCCATATGTGAGCGGAAATAGCTTCCCTAACATTTGGAGCCACTTATTCATAGATTCAATTGGAAATAAACCAGAAAAGAAAATTTGTGGCACAATAACAAGCGGTATAAACTGGATCATTTGAAATTCGTTATTTGCGTATGCCGATAAAAACGTCCCTAAAGTTAATGCTGTTAAAGAAAGCATACATGTAATAAGTAGCGCTAGCCATATGGAGCCAGCTACATATAAATCTAAAATATAAACTGAAAAACTTACGATTATAACGGATTGTATAAATGCAAAGATTCCAAAACCAACAATATATCCTACAACTATTTCCCATCTTCTTACCGGAGTTGATAATAATCTTTCTAGAGTACCACTTAAACGTTCTCTTACGAAAGACACTCCAGATAAAATGAATACAAAGAAAAATGTAAAGAAACCGATTAATACAGGACCGAGCCCATCAAACATTGTAAAATCTTTAGAACCATGTAAATAATTCACTTCAGGTTTCATAATCGATACATCGTTCTTCTCTGTACTCTTTTGTAAAACTTGAAGTACAGCACGATTTTTTGATGAATCACTTCCTTCTAATACAATATGCATTTTTCCACTTTCTAAATGAATGACTGCATCTATCTTTTGTTTTTCCAACTCAGACATTGCCTTTTCTTTACTATATTCATAAATTGTCGCTTCCTGATTTTCCATCACTTTTACTACCTGAGCTGGCATATCAACAACTGCAATATGCGGTACATAGTCTTTTTGTGTAAATACTAGCGACAATAACCAAAGTAATAACATAGGTGCTCCAAACATCATGGCTAACGAACGCTTATCTCGAAAAAATTGGCGAATAATACGAATAATTACACCAGTAACTCTCATGATAGGGCCACCTCTTCCAACAAAAAGACATCTTCAATCCGTCTCGAAGATACCCGCTTTTTCAATTCTTCAGGCGTTCCAGTCGCAACTAGCTTTCCTTCTCTAATCAAGCCTAGACGCTCACAAAACTCAGCTTCATCCATAATATGCGTTGTTACAATAATGGTAGTGCCTTGCTTTTTAAGATCATAAAATTTTTCCCAGATTGTTTTTCTAAGAAGTGGATCTATCCCCACTGTTGGCTCATCTAAAATTAATATTTCAGGTTCATGAATGAGTGCTATCGCTAATGATAAACGTTTCTTCATCCCGCCTGAAAAATGCTGTACTTGCTTTTTCATATGCTGTGATAATTGTACAAGGTCAAAAACCTCTTCAATTCTTTCTTTTTTATGCTTTCCCTTTAATCCATACATCGTTGCAATAAAATCTGCATTTTCATATGCTGATAGTTCTTCATATAACGCATCAGCCTGAGCCATATAACCAATTTTTTTCATTTCATTTAAATTAGGCATGTTCGTGTTGTAAACAAACACTTCACCTTCTGTTGCCTCATTAATACCTGCAATCATTTTAATAAGAGTCGTTTTCCCTGAACCAGAAGGCCCAACTAAACCAAATATCTCTGCTTTTTCAACTTGCAACGAAAGATTGTGTAACACTTCTTTTTTCCCAAAACTTTTTGACACAGTTCGCAAAATAATGGAAGGTTGCTGCACGTTTTATTCCCCCTTTTCTAAAAATGAGTGAGTACTCACTTTTATTTTACTCTTGCGTAATTATATGTCAAACTTCATTGATTAGTATGTATTTTCAATCTTAAACAATGAAACAGAGTCGACATTAGAATATCATTTCTTAAAGTCGACTCTGTTTCATTTACATTATATATTTTACTTTACGTTTTTAAATTCATATACTTTCTAATTCTAGCAACATCTAAAGAATATTCGATAACTAACTGCTGTAACGGTAAAATAACTGTGTCAGGATATAAATGTGCATATTGTAATGTTTCTGCATATTTTTCTAACCTTTTCTCTAAATACTTTATAATTTGATCAGGATGACTAACTAATAAACATTTACAATAATAATGTATTTGTTCCTCAATCGCCGTATATTCTTCAATCTCATATTCTTTATGCATGTGTACACCCCTTTAAGTTTTTTACGTGAATTACTTATCACAATTATCACTCGACAAATTTTAAGTTTTTTGATTATTTACACTATAACAAACTCTTCGGGTCAAATTTTGTTACTTTATGTAACGTAGAAAATTTTTAACAAAATTGTAATGTAAACTTGTATAAAGTGAAACTTTAGTCAGTGGGGGTTTTCTTCATCCCCCACTGATTATTAGTTGAACCAATCAGGCTTTTATGGGCAGTTGATCCCCATCTAACTTCTTTGCTTTCGCTGAATTTTGAGGTGGGGGTCTTACTGCCCATTAAAGCGGGATAAATTACATTTGGCTTATTTTTTCTGTACAAAAAATCGTACAGTTCAATTTAACTGTACGACCACAAGTTCCGGCCTATTAAAAACTCTTTGCGGAATGATACTATTTCCTAATCCTCTACTCACTACCATAGACGTATTGTGTTTTTCATATAAACCGGCTGTATATGTAGGCAATAGTCCTTGATTCAGAGCGACTAATTTGCTAATAAAACTATATCTATTTGCTCATCAGCATAATTCTGAAAAAATTCAGGTCTATAGAATAAATCATCTATTTCTCCTATTTTAATATACTATCTAAATGTGGTGCTCCTATATATAGATATACTCCTATGTAATCCCACTTTTTCTTATCGGATAAATTAATGGAAATTATTTCCTTATGCATCACGATTACATATTATATATGGAAGTTCTTCTTTTTTCCATGCAAGAAATCCTCCCTTTAAATTCACTACTTCCTTTATACCAGCTCTTTGTAAAATACTAGCTGCTATAGCGGAACGCAATCCGGTTCGACATTGTAAAACTATTTGGCAATCTTTTGGTATACAATCTAACTGCTTAGATAGGTTTCCTAAAGGGATGTGTACTGCATCATGAAGGTGTCCTTCCTCCCACTCTTTTTCACTTCGTACATCGATAACCTTAATTTTCCCATCTTTTATATGCGGATATAATTCAATTGATGTTTTTTCTTTGTAATTTTCAAATCTATCAAGTCTTTGTATTACTTGTAAGGGTACAAAAGCAATAATATTATCTAGCCCAATAGATTCAAAGTCTCTAATAACTTCCTCCACTCTAACCTTTTCCTCATCTAGAATGATTAAAGTTTCTGTTTTATAATCTAGTAACCACCCACACCAAGTTGTAAAAGAATTGTTATAAGGTATGTTAATTGATTTCTCAATGTGACCAGAAGCAAAACTCTCTACATCTCTTATATCAACTATTTGCTGAACGCTCCTCATAACTTCGTTGGGTAAGAATCCAGTGCCTTGCCTAATTGCTTAGGTAGGTTCCCAAGTCCTCCCCACCGAACCGTACGTACC
>NZ_JAQFNK010000018.1:0-104984 GCF_027710505.1 Bacillus cereus group sp. TH152-1LC
ATATTACTTGTATAATTATGTATCATAGGAATCATCCTTTTTTGTACAGATTATACCAGAGATTCTAAACAGGTTCTAAGGCAATAGTTTTTCTGTCCTTTTCTTACATATACAAATTCTTGCAACATTAGACAGGGAAACGAAAATAATCAAAGAATATGTTATATAGAAAGAATAAGGAAAAGAGGGAAAAAGATGTGGAAAACTACCGATCTATGTGATGAGTTTGAAAAGGAATTACAAATATGTCGCCAGTTTTTTCGGTCGTTTGGGAAGAAAGAACAGTTTTACGGGAAAATTGCAACGGTAAAGGTGAAGGATGATAATGTACTAGTGAAGGAAGGATTGCAAACACTACCAGAAGGAACGGTATTAGTTGTTGATGGCGGAGCGTCTACGAATTGTGCGTTACTTGGTGATAACTTGGCAGCTATTGCGGAGGAAAGAAAGCTGGCAGGAATTATTGTAAATGGATATGTTCGAGATTCTAGTGAACTAAAGAATATTAATATTGGTATTTTAGCGTTAGGTACAATGCCAAATAGAAGTGTAAAAGAGGGAAAAGGCGAGCGGAATATTTCGTTGCAATTTGGACGAGTAGAATGGAAACCGAATGAATATGTGTATGCGGATGAAGATGGCGTCATTATTAGTGAAAAGAGTTTGCATCGTTAAAGGCTAGTAAGTTACTATTCTTAGAAAATAAATCCGATAAAGCATGGACAAAATTCTTTGTCAATAGTAAAATAATACAGAAATTTAAAATTAACAGAATGTATAGGTTTATCGTTTTACGATAACTGAAATGGAAGTAAGTAGTGCCTAGAAAAGTGAATGTTATCACAATGATACGTTCATAAACAAAATTATTTTTCCTATACAAATATAGCCGCGAATGATGCGGGTCGGAGGTGTTGCACAGTTTGTTCGACACTTACAAAAAAAGAGTGTCAATTGCACGCCCTTGAGGGGCCTTTTTTTGTGTAAATAGTAATAAGGGAGGAAATTTTGGGATGGCAATGTTGAAAAAATGGCTGCTTACGTCGTTAATGGCAGTTACACTTGTATTTGTTTCTTTTGCGAATACAGTACATATTACGTTTGCTGAAGGAAATACAGCAAAACTTGCAATTATTGGTGAATCACAAAAGGGCATTATGTTATGTCCGAAAGAAGAGCAGATTACAGATGGGGAAACAGCTTTAAGTTTGCTGCAAAAAGTCATGGGGGACAAAGTAACAGCAGAGACGATGTCTTTTGGAACGTATGTTAAAGGCATTGATGGTTTAATGGCCGGGGACACAAGTGGCTGGTTGTATGATGTAAATGATAAATCTGCAGAAGTTGGAGCAGATAGTTATAAATTAAATGCTGGAGATGTTGTTGTCTTTCGTTTTGTTGCAGACTGGAGCAATATGAGCCAGGAAACATTACAGCAAACATTAGATAAATTTGGTACGTGTAAAACTGTAGAAGAACCAAAGACAGATGATCCAAAACAAGAAAAACCAGAAGAACCAAAAACGGATGATCCAAAACAAGAAAAACCAGAAGAACCAAAAACAGATGATCCAAAACAAGAAAAACCAGAAGAACCAAAAACAGATGATCCAAAACAAGAAAAACCAGAACAACCAAAGCAAGAGAACGTTCAAATTCCAGCAGCGCAAGTAAATGAAGCGATCTCTAAGACGTCTGAAAAGATGTTACAAGATGGAATTGAAAGTGATTGGGTAGCTTTAGGACTTTCTCGTTCTGGAAAGAACATACCAATTGAGGCGAAATTAAATTATGTTAAGTCTGTAACTGAAAAAGTAGAAAAACGCATTAACCGTTTTTCAGCGACAGATTTAGCTAGAACGATTATTATGATGAATGCAATGCATGCAGACCCTACAAAGGTAGGCGAACATAATTTAGTTCAAAAATTGTACGAATCAGATAAAGTGAATTCTGTTACAGGTTATACATTTGCTTTACTTGCATTTGATACGAAGAAATATGAAGTTCCAGTGAATTCAAAATGGAATCGAGTTGCTTTAGTTGATGCGCTTTTAAACGCACAACATACAGATGGCGGCTGGACTTACGATAGCGCAAGCAGTAAAGACAGTGCTAGTAGCGTTGATGTAACAGGTATGGTTTTATCAGCATTAGCTCCTTATCAAGATCGACCAGATGTGAAGCCAGCTGTAGAAAAAGCTGTTGCCTATTTATATAACGAACAACTAGAAAATGGTGGTTTTTCTGCTGATGGACAAGAGAATTCTAATAGTGTTGCGCAAGCGATTATTGGATTATCACTTGTTAAAGATGCAGATCAACATCGTCTGCATAAGGCAATGCAAAATCTACTATCATACCAACTTCCAAATGGTGAATTCAAATGGTTACCAAGTGATCAAAACGGTAGCGGAATGGCTACAGAGCAAGCATTCTTAGCTTTACTTCAGTTTAAAGACCTTGGGAAATCGATTTATAACTGGTCAAATGTATCGGTTCCTGAAATCGATAAGAAACCAAATGTGGATTCAGAAAATGTTGTAGTAGAAAAAGAAGTTACTGAACAACCACAACCACAAGAACAAAAACAAGTACAAGAAGAAACGAAAGATGACACGCTAAAAGTTGTTGTCGATAATGAACCGGTTAAAAATAAAAAATCCGGAAACGGTAGCACGTTACCACAAACAGGAGCATCTTCTCATAGTGCAGCTACAGAAGTAGGTATGGGTGTATTATGTATTGCTTCTGCATATGTATTATGGAGACGTAAAGCAGCTTAACAAAAATTAGGAGCAATCATTTGCTCCTAATTTTTAATATGAAAGGTGAGAGACAACATGGGTAAGATGAAGTGGTTTATTTCTTTCATGCTTTCACTTGGGCTACTTGCCGGATGTGAAGAGGCAGCTGTAAAGCCTGAGAAGAAAGTAGAACCAAAGCAAGAAGAGGTAGCAAAGCAAGAAGAGAAAAAAGATGAAGTGAAACCGGAAGAAAAGCCGGAAGAAAAACCGGCTGAACAAGAGCAAAAGCAGAAAGAGAAGCAAGAACAAAAAGTAGAAGAGAAGCCAAAAGAAGAAAAGCCACAGGCACAACCGGAAGTAAAGAAAGAAGAGAAACCTCAGGAACAGCCTGCTGTTAATAAACAACCAGAACAACAAAAAGCACAAGAAGAGAAACAACAAGAGCAACTAAAAACGCAAGAAGTAAAAGAAGAAGCGAAGGTTGTGAATCAGCCGAAAGAAACACCGAAGCAGGAGCAGAAGGTTGATCCGAACAAAGAGCAACAAGCAACTGTACCAACGCCACCAACACCGGTACCAGATCCAGTACCGCCAGTGCCAGATCCAGTAATACCAAAACCAAAACAAGTTACTATCTCAGTAAAAGGTAATGAAGGATACTTATTAGGTGCGAAAAAGGTTGATGTACAAGAAGGCGATACAGTTTATAAAGTATTACAACGTACCGGATTAGATGTGGATGCGAGTGGCTCTAAAGGTGATATTTACGTAAAAGGGATTAATGATTTATATGAAAAAGATGTTACAGCTACTAGTGGATGGAAATATCGTGTGAACGGTTCGTTTCCAAATCATAGTGCAGGTGTAGTAACAATTAAACCAGGAGATACAATCGAGTGGGTGTATGTATTAAATTAAGAAAGGCATTCGGTAAAGGACTATGAAAATAAATTTTTCTTCTTTACATCCTTTTGTGAATTTTTTCTATTATATCGGGGTGATGATACTTTGTATGATGTGTCTTCATCCTCTTTTTTTAATTGGAGCAATACTATTAATCGTTATAATAAATATAATGCAAGGGAATAGCGAAAAGATTAGAAAGATGTTACCGAGCACAATCGTTTTCTTTTTTATGGTCATTTTATTTAATTCGTTATTAACGCATAGAGGTCGAACTACGTTATTTTGGTTAGGTGATAGCCGTATTAAGCTTGAGGCGATTATGTTTGGAGTAGTAATGGGGTTATTACTAGTTGCGATTATGTTTACGTTTGCTTCGTATAATGATATTATTTCAAGTCATAAATTTTTATATTTGTTTTCTAGAATTTCACCGAAAGTAGCATTGTTAACGATGATTACAGTGAGGTTTGTTCCTTTGTTTATGAGGCGATTACAGAAAATAACACTCGTCCAAAAAACGAAAGGTGTACAAGTAGATGCAGGTTCAATTGTGGAACGAGTGAAAAATGGTATGCAATTGCTGCAAGTATTATTAATTTGTTCGTTAGAAGATGCGCTGCAAACAGCAGATTCTATGCAAGCTCGTGGATTTGGTGTGACGAAGCGTACGACATATATTCGGTATAGAATGGAAAGACGAGATTGGTATACGCTCAGTTATTTAAGCATTCTACTTATCATTGCTATTGTATGTAGTACGTATGGCGGAGGAAAGTTAATCATTTATCCGAAAGTCGAATCTATTCTATTTCAGCAATACGATGGAATGATGTTCGGAGTATTTACGATGTTTATTAGTTTACCAATTATAATGGAAGGAAGGGAGTGGATATGGTGGCGCATGCAGAAATAAACAATTTATCATTTGTATATGCTGATGAAAACGAATATGCGTTACAGCATATTTCTCTTTCTATTCAAAAAGGAGAGTTTATTACACTTGCTGGAGGATCAGGTTCTGGGAAGACGACTTTATTAAAACATTTTAAAAAAGAGTTACTTCCGATCGGTACACGTTCAGGAGAAATTTTTTATGATGACGTTTTATTAGAGGAAGTACCAGATCTATTATCTGCACAAGAAATTGGTATGGTATTTCAAAATCCGGAAAATCAGCTCGTAATGGATACAGTGATTCAAGAATTAGCATTTTCTTTAGAGAATGTTGGATTACCATCACATATTATTCAAAAACGAATAGCAGAGCTCATTAGTTTCTTAGGATTTCAGGATTTATTGCACCAATCTGTTCATACGTTATCTGGCGGGCAAAAGCAGCTTGTCAATTTAGCGGCTGTACTAGTTATGCAGCCGAAATTATTATTATTGGATGAACCAACGGCGCAGTTAGATCCAATTGCAGCGAAAGAATTTTTAGGATTGTTAAAACGTATTAACGAAGAACTTGGCATTACGATCGTTTTAAGTGAACATCGTTTAGATGAAGTGATACCACTTGCTACGCGCGTTATTTGTATGAATAATGGCCAAATCGTGTATGATGGAAATCCTAAAATGGTTATTGCGAACATGTGGGAAGTTGAAAAGTTCCGTCCATTTATTCCGCAAATTCCAAGATTGTTTTTAGAGTGGAATGTAAGAGATATTCCATTTACAGTGCGAGAAGCGCAAATGAAACTGAATAACTTGTCAGCGATATCATATGTGAATGAGCCAATCAAACAAAGTGAAAAGCACGAAGTTATTTTAAGTGCAGAGCATATTTCGTTTCAATATGAAAAAAATAGTCCACTTATTTTACGAGATTTAACCGTATCGATTGAAAAAGGAAAATGGGTAGCTCTCGTTGGAAAAAATGGTACAGGTAAATCTACACTGTTAACGATTTTAGCGGGATTGCAAAAAGCGAGAAGAGGGAAAGTAAAGTGGAATGGGAAAGTGATACATAAAATTGATTCGAAAGAACGATTTAAAAGGATCGGGTATGTATCGCAGCATCCGTATTATCATTTTACATTTGATACCGTGTGGGAAGAAGTGTATGAACGTGCACGTGAATTATACGGAGAACAAGGAAGAGAAGTAGCAGAAGATATGCTAAAACGGTTTTGGTTGTATTCGCTTAAAGAACGCCATCCGCATGATTGTAGCGGGGGAGAGCAACAACTACTTGCGTTATGTACAACGTTATTATCAAAGCCGACTTTATTATTACTTGATGAACCGACAAAGGGACTAGATCCGTGGAAGAAGGAAAGAGTAGGAGAGCTATTTAGGAAATTGCAAAAAGAAGGTACAACAATTGTAATGGCAACGCATGATATTGAATTTGCAGCGAAATACGTTGATCAATGTATGATGTTATTTGACGGAGCAGTTATTATGAACGATGCACCGAAAGAGTTTTTTAGTGGAAACTTCTTTTATACAACATCTATCAATCGATTCATTCGAAAAGAATTGCCATATGCATTAACGTGGGAGGATGTGTACGAAGCGTGTCCAAGCGATATGTTGCATTCATAATAGGTATTTTTGCAGTTATTATAGGCACATTACTCTTTACTACACTTATCATGGATGGTTATTACATGTTAAGTAGTTTGTTTTTATTAGTTGTTATTATGTTACCTTTCTATATCCGCTTTGAAAGAAAGGTGTTTGTTTCACGTGAAATTGTTCTCGTTGCTGTGTTAGCGGCAATTGCAGCAGTTAGCCGCGTACCATTCTCTATTTTACCAAGCGTACAACCAACTTCTTTTGTCATTATCGTTTCTGCGATTGTGTTTGGGAGTGAAACGGGTTTTATGATCGGTGCAACTGCAGCTATCGTATCTAACATCTTTTTAGGGCAAGGTCCGTGGACGCCGTGGCAAATGTTTTCGTGGGGGATGATTGGTTTTATAGCTGGATTATTACGTAATACATTTTTAATGAAAAAGCTATGGGGAAGACTACTATACGGATTGTTTGTTGGATTTTTATTTGGTTGGATTATGAACTTCTGGGGACTTCTCGGTTTTATACAGGAAGCAACGTGGGAAACAGTTGTCGCATACTATGTTGCAAGTTTTTATTTCGATTTGAGCCATGCGATTTCAAATGTTATTTTCTTACTACTATTTAGTACGTCTTGGATTACAATTCTTACGAGATTCAAAAAGAAATATGGCATATTAGATAAGCATAACATGGCATAGAAAAGCATACTCATATAAGGTAGGGTCGCGACTTACATATTCGTTTGCCTCTTTCATGCTTCTTACATATTGTAAGGAGCATTTTTTATTGTCAAAAAATTGATTCAATATATGTCCGTTATTATATGAAATTATTTGTATAATAGTAGGTGAGAACTATTTTCAAAAGGGAGGTGTATAGTTAATGAAGTTAGTTATTCCGAAGCAACACGGTGCATGGGCCATGCTCGTTATACCATTTCTATTAAGTGTCATACTTGGGAAACCTACTATGTATCATATTCCATTGTTTTTAGCTTGGTTCTTTATCTATTTAGCTACGTATCCATTTCTCACGTACATAAAGCAAAGGCGAAAAAAAGAGTTTTTACATGCTGCAATTGTATACTTTATCATAGCTTTCGTATTTGGGATGATTTCTCTATTATATGAATGGCGTATTCTTTTATTCGTAGCAGTAATGATTCCATTATTTATAGTAAATATGTATTACGCTCGTCAAAAAAATGAAAGAGCATTACTAAATGACATGAGTGCGCTTATTGTTTTCTGTATTGGCGGTTTAGTTAGTTATTATTTTTCAATGAAACTTATAGATAAAACAGCATTATTTATTGCGCTTATTTCATTTTTATATTTTTTAGGAAGTACATTTTATGTGAAAACGATGATACGTGAGAAAAATAACCCAAAGTATCGTTTCATATCATGGGGGTATCATATTCTATTAACAATCATCGTATTTACTATCAATCCGTGGTGCTCTTTTATTTTTATACCGAGTGTCATTCGGGCAATTATGTTGTATGGTAAAAAGATTTCTATTATAAAAGTAGGTATTTTAGAAATTGCTAATTCTGTATATTTTTTAATTATAACGGTAATAATTATGAAGTATGCCATTTGAAAAAGCTTCCCACCTTAGGATGGGAAGCTTTTTCAATCTTGTTCTAAAATGTGAACCGTGTAATCACAACGTTGAATAGCTTGTTCGATCGCATAAAGGGATTGTTCAATACGTGCGCGATTAAAATCTTTTTCCACAGTCTGTAGTGCTGCTTCTAAACAATGTTTTGCTTCTTGTAATGATTGAAATGAATCTTGTACATATCCGCGAGCATTTTCGTGCATTTCATAATCCTCCTTGCATATTCATATATGTATAGTATGAGCAGTAAAGAAGAAAATATTATTTGTTATATTTGTTTGACAATTAAAATGAAATTACGTATAGTAAGAATTAAGTGAATATTTTCTTATCCAGAGAGGTGGAGGGACTGGCCCGATGAAACCCAGCAACCGCGATGCAGGTGCTAATTCCAGCAGAACATATTTGTTCTGGGAGATAAGACGAAGATATATACGTAACTTCTTCTTATCGGAGAGGTTTTTTTGTTGCAAAAAAACCGATTACGAAAATTTATATTAAGAAGAAAGGGGTTGCGAAGTACTGTGACACTCGAAAAATACGTAAAACTGCGTAGTACAGTTTATGAATATATGATAGAGCAAGATAAGCCAATATCATTGTTAGATATTCAAGAACATATCGTTTCGCATCATGAAGGAAAATTCACGAAAAAGATGTTACATCAATTTTACTTATCAAGACTATTAGATGAACTGAAACTGGATGGGAAAATTACATTAGCTGATGAATATCTCTATACTGAAAAAGGGGTATTTTATAAGGCGGGAAAAGGGAGCTAAGCTCTCTTTTTTTTGAAGTATGTAGAGTAAAAGACTGCTTAAGCAGCCTGATACAAGGGAATGGTGTTGAGTGTGTAGTGTCAAAGATTGAATGTGCCTGAAAGAGGCACTTCATATCGGCTGCAAATGAAAAGAGACACCTCCGCCGAATAGGTGTCAGTCGTTTTGTCATATAGACTTGCTATTTGACAGTTATTAGAATAACATGCGCAGGTTATGGAAGTCAAAAGGGAATTAAAGGAAGAGGTGTTGTTATGTACGCTTACTTATTACATGATATAACGAAATGGATTCCTAAGTACATTTTGGATAAAGGTTATGAATATTATGAAGAGGGACATGTAGAAGATGTTGAAATACAAGACAAGAAAATATTTGCTTTCGTTACTGGAAATGCAGGAAACTATGAAGTGATTATTGATCTTGAAGATTTTACAGAAAGTAGCTGCGAATGTCCATATGAAAACTATTGTAAGCATATGGCCGCAGTTGTTTATGATATTCAAGGTGCTGGTGAAAGTACGGTGAAAGAGAAACTGAAAGATTTAGACAAGGAAGAGTTACTTACCGTATTAAATCGTTTATTACAAAGTTCGAAAAACGTGCAAATTGTAGAGAAGATGTTAAAGAAGGAGAAACTTTAACTATAGAGGGAGTTGTTTTGTAGTGAATATACTAATTGTATACGCTCATCCTAGTCCTTCCAGTTTTAACGCGGCGATTTTAAAGCATGTGCAAAAAGGATTACAAGAAACTAATCATTCGGTTACGGTACTTGATTTATATAAGGAGCAATTTGATCCAGTCCTTGTATTTAATGAAGAGAAGAAAAGACGTGATTTAGTAAATGAAGAAGAAACAGCTCGGTACAGAATGTTAGTGGAAGAAGCAGATACGCTTCTCTTTATATATCCAGTATGGTGGTGGGGGATGCCTGCTATTTTAAAAGGGTTTATTGATCGCATTTTCGTTGCTGGTTTTGCTTATAAATATGAAGGGGCTCTGCCGAAAGGCTTATTGAAAGGTAAGAAGGCATGGGTAATTAATACGTTAGATTCACCGTTATGGTACGTCGCATTATTATATCGATCAGCAGATTGGATTATGATGAAAAGAGGGGTTTTACGTTTTTGCGGCATTCGTGATATAAAACGATCTGTTTTTCAATCTGTGAAAACGAGTAAACGAGAGAAGCGGGAAAAGTGGTTATTACAAATGGAAGAAAAGGCTCGTACGTTATGAATGAAATGGAACATATAATAAAGTGTTGCAATTATGATAACGAACTTTTTCGTACATATATTAATTGTTTAATCCAATTGAAGAAATGTAGTGAAATGTTTCAACAAATACAGATTCAATTAAGAAATGATTATTTAATAAGAGGAATCTGTGAAAGAGAAGTTGATGGGGTAATAAGAGGAAGTAAAGAATACGAAACGTATTTTCTTCCCAAAGCGTTACAGTGGAATTTCCTTAAAAACAATCCACATTTAATTGAAAAAGTATGTGTAGATTTTTTTTTCATTTGAGGTATTACATCTTACGGAGATAGGGGCAAGGGTTATAAATTGCATGGGAAATAAATAATTTATTATGTAAAAAAGCTAGTATAAAACTAGCTTTTCGTTTAAATAAATAAGAAACATAGACTAATGATGAATCCTGCATATAGTAAGTTAACAACGCAAAATCCCATAATATCACGAGCACCTAAACCAGCTATCGCTAATGCCGGTAATGCCCAGAAAGGCTGAATTAAATTTGTCCAAGCATCACCCCACGCAATTGCCATTGCTGTTTTTGCAGCAGGTACACCAAGTTCAGCGCCAGCTGGAATCATAATGGGTGCTTGTACAGCCCATTGGCCACCACCAGATGGAACGAAAATATTAACGATGCCAGCACTTAAAAAAGTAAAGAGCGGGAAAGTCGTTTCGTTTGAAATGCTAATAAAGAAATTCGAAATAGCTCCTCCAAGTGAAAGTCCTTCACTATTTGCTCCAATCATCATCCCCATAATTCCAGCATAAAACGGAAATTGAAGTAAAATGCCAGAAGCACTTTTCGTAGAGTCTGAAAAAGCACGAATATATTGAATCGGAGTACGGTGGAAAATAAGTCCAGCAATTAATAACATAAAAATAACGATGTCTAGCGTAAGGTTAAAGCCTTTTGTATAAAAGTAATTGAAAATATAAATGAGACCTAACAATCCAACACAAAGTGTAATAATGATGCTATTTTCCATTTTCTCAGCGAATGTATTGTTTCCTATTTCTTGAGCGGCAGCTTCTTCATGAAATACGCTAGGATCTACCGTTATCGTATGTTTTTCATCTGGGTGCATCGCTTTATTAATGAGAGGCATTGTAACGAGAAAAATAATAACTGGTACAAGTGCGTATGGTGAGAATAGCGTTTCTGTTATTGGAATCGCTTCTTTAATACTTCCTGCTGTCGTTTTAATTAACGTTTCGCCGCCAGTTGCTAACGTAAGCGGAATAGAAGCAGAAAGCCCCGCATGCCAAATGAGAAATCCAGAGTAAGAAGAAGCAATTGCAAGTCTATAATCTAATCCTTCCAGCTGCCTTGCCACTTCTTTTGCATATAAAACAGATACAACAATACCAAATCCCCAGTTTATGTATGCTCCTAGTAAACTTACGATTGAAATAGCAATAATACCTTGTCCATTCGTTTTCGGTAACCGTGCAGCTCTCGTTAATCCTTTTTTAATAAGAGGTGCGTTTGCTAAAGCAGAGCCTGTCACGAGTACAAGTGCCATTTGCATAGAAAAGGCGAGTAGTCCCCAAATTCCATTACCCCAGTGATTAATCATTTCCACAGGTGTTTGGTGCGTTGCAAACATGCCGAAGAAAATAACAAAAACAGTTAATAAACATGATAAAATAAACGGTTCTGGCAAGAAGCGTTGCACTAAGGCGACGCAACCATTTGTAAAAGAACGAAACAAAATAAACCAACCTCCTTATGTATATGTATTACAATTATTCGAGGTTGTTTTTTGGATCACCTTCAAAATATAGAAAATTCAGATATTTAAAGTGGTTTTCATTTGTAGATAGGTATTATACGAAGTTGGATAGAGGGAATAAGAGTTGTTACTAAAAAGGGTACTTTTGAACAATTGTGATGAGGCGAGGGGATTTTCAAATCTGGAGTAATATAATTGATTCAAATAAAACACCCCAACAAGAAAAAGCTTCCACTATTGTGGAAGCTTCTCTAAATGATGTGCAATATCAATATACATATTTGAGTAAACTGAATGGATTTCATTACTTGGTGTAGCGTTAGAAGAGAAGTGGACAATGATCAAATTTGCTGTCGGATCGATGTAAAGGGTTTGTCCGTAACTACCTAACACTTCAAAAGCATCTTGTTCATTGTGCGGAATCCACCATTGATTATGATAAGAAATGGAAGCTCCAGGGCCAACTGCAAGTTCACCTTCTTGAACATTTTTTATATCTTCAGAAATAGAAGAAGGGAGAATTTGTTTTCCGTTATATTCCCCGTTGTTTAATAGTAATTGCCCGAATCTCGCCATATCTCTAGCAGTTGCATTTAAGCCTGCGCTTGCTTGTTCTACTTTTGTTTCATCTGTAACGTAATACGCGTTTTCTTCCATACCAATTTGAGACCATATTCGTTCGCTAACATTTTCCGCCAATGATTTACCAGTGATCGATCGAATCACCCAAGCGAGTGTTTCAGCTGATCCGTTATCGTAAGAAAAATCGGAACCAGGCGGTGCAGTTTCTTCTACTTCTCGTAACATATCATAAATTTTCATCGGGCCGTCGTAGTTTTTACCTCGAGGCAAAATATTGCTCGCTAAATATAGTTGTGCATCTTGATTTTCTAACGCTGGATGTTCATATCCGTGAGTAGGATATTCTACAGAAACTTGCATGTCCATTAATTGCTGTAGTGTGGCATTACCGAACGGTGTATTTTTTAATTCTTTTATATATGTGTCAGCTGTTTTTTCTAAGTCAATACGTTTTTCTTCAGCGAGAGATTGTATCATTGCCCCGGTAAAGACCTTCGCTAATGATGCCATGCCATGAGGTTCGCTCTCTTTATATCCATTGAAATATCGTTCATATACAAGTTGTCCATTGTGTACAACGACAAAAGCATCCGTTTTATTATCGTCTAAAAGTTTTTTTAGAGGAGTCGTTCCAAATCTACGCTCTACAGCAAAATCGTCTAAGTTTTGCAATGCAGTAGAGAAGTGGGATACTTGATCCGGGTTATTTTTCACCTCGTTAATTAAAGTGAATTCTTTCATATGTGTATACGACCAACGTAAGTACGGGTCATCTAACCAATTTTTCTTCGTCACGTTATTTTTCGAGGGGATTGTTTTATTATGTTTGAAGTATGTAAAACCGAGCCCTGTAATTACAAATATAAATGTGATTATGAGTAAGAGTAGGGGAGATTTTTTAAGTTTCATAGAGGTCCCTCCTTTTTATTTCTACTATTAGTATACGCGTCTGTTGAAAGAAATACAAAATAAGGAAAGTAAACGGGGAAGTTTACTTTCCTTATTCATGTTAAGCGGAAACTTTTCCATCTGTATGTTGTTTCTTGTATTTTTGTTTTCGTCCGTGTAATCCATAATAGAGAAGTAAAGTGAATGCAACGATAATAGCTGCGATAAAATACATATTATGGTAACTTGATTTCGCTGCGACGATACCTAAAATGAAAGAACCAAAACCGAGACCACTATCAAAGAATGAGAAGTACGTAGCTGTCGCAGAACCACGTCGATGGTTTGCAGCGGCAGAGATCGCAATCGTTTGGAAACTTGGAATTAATGTTCCATAACCTAAACCGATTAACATACCTGCACCAAGGAACCAAAACGGAGTTTGCGCTTGGCTTAAAATGAACATCCCAATTGTGAAAATAATAATAGCTGGGTAAACAAGTACATTTTCACCGAAGCGATCAAAAATCTTTCCTGTAAATGGACGAGAAATTACAACAACGAGTGCATATAAAATAAAGAAGTAACTAGCAACTTCTCCTAAGCCGAGCTCTTTCGCATAAATAGGAATAAAGGATAAAATACCACTATAAGAAAAGGCTAAAACAAATCCTGTTAGAGCGATCGGAATAGAGGCTGGTTCAATTAAGTCCTTCCATTTCATTTTTTCTCGTTTTTGTTTGCTCACTGGTACTTCATGCGGAATATTTACAAGTAGTCCTAATAAAAATGCAAGCAATGAAAATACGGAACAAACGATAAATAGTACAGTAAATGAAAAATGTGAAATAATAGTTAAACCTAAAAAAGGACCAATTACCATCGGCAAACTCATAAATACGCCGAAATAGGCAAGTGCTTCGCCTCGTCTGTGAGCTGGTGCAACATCAGTTACAATTGTTCCTGTGGCTGTTGTCGCCATACCGAACCCAATACCATGTAAGAAGCGAAGGGCAAGTAATAAAAATAAACTTTGCGCACCGAAATACATAACGGTAGCAGCTAAAAATAATGAAAGTGAAATAAATAAAATTTTCTTTCTCCCTAATTCATCGAGCCATTTTCCTGTAAATGGTCTACATAAAACAGATGAAATAAGAAAAACAGTTGCAACTAAACCAATTTCCTCAGGTTTTCCTTTTAGGCCGTCTATTACATAGATAGGTAAAGTAGTCATAAGCATATAGAATGTTAAGAAGAGAAATAGACTACTAAAACAAGTTCCGAGGAAATCCTTCGTCCAAAGTTTCTCACTTTGCATCGTCATCCCTCCAATTTAATCTAAGTTTTTAATGATTTGTTGTAACACTTGAAATGCTTGATGTAACTCATCTTCGTTAATACTTTCTAGTGTCTTTTCTTCAAAAGTATCAACTTCTTCTTGCCATATCGGAATCATTTTTATCGCTGTTTCTGATAAAGAAATGAGCTTCTCACGGCGATCTTTTCCTTCAGTACGAATAATCCACCCCATCGTCTCCATACGTGTTAACGTACGAGTCATCGTTGGTGATTCAACATTTAAATACTGACATAATTCTGTTTGCGTACAAGAACCGGTTTGATTAATGCGGAAAATAACAGCCCATTGCGCACTAAATAGCCCAGTTGGAGATACGCGTTCATTAAATTTCTTTGTGAATTTTCGAGAAGTCTGGCTGACAATGTGAAAAAAATGTTGTTTTTCGTCCATATAGTTAGATCCTTTCAAATTAGTTACCTAGCTAACTATATACTTTTTTATTATAATTGTCTAGTAATAGACATGTTGATTTATGTAAAAATTTCGTATAAGCTTTATATTGAGAACATACATTCTATATGCTATTCTTTAAGTAAGTAAAGAATTTTCTTTCTATTAAAAAGAATGGGGGAACTTGTGATGATTAAGCCTGCAACAATGGAGTTTGTTTCACTATCAAACGGAGAAACGATTGCGTATCAGGAAGTTGGAAGGCAAAATACAGAAATTCTTGTACTCATTCACGGGAACATGACATCGTCACAACACTGGGATTTAGTTATTGAAAAGCTGCAAGATCAATACCATATTTACGCTCTTGATTTAAGAGGATTTGGCCAATCAACATATAATCAATCGATAGATTCATTACAAGATTTTGCAAGAGATGTAAAACTATTTATTGATCAATTAAAACTAGAGAAATTTTCATTAATGGGCTGGTCAATGGGCGGTGGCGTTGCGATGCAATTTACAGCGAATCATCCAACGTTTGTCGAAAAGTTAATTTTAGTAGAATCAGTAGGTATGAAGGGATATCCAATTTTTAAAAAAGATATTAACGGGCAGCCAATCGTATCAAGTTTAGTAAAGACGAAGGAAGAGGTTGCACAAGATCCCGTACAAATAGCTCCAGTGCTAGATGCGATAAGAAATATGAATAAATTATATTACCGTACAGTATGGAATTTATTAATATATACACATAATCAACCTGAACCGGATCGTTATGAAAAGTATTTAGACGACATGTTAACGCAGCGTAATTTCGTAGATGTAAATTATGCGCTCATTACATTTAATATTTCGGATGAACATAACGGGGTTATAGAGGGAAATAAACAAATTCATCATATTAAAGCTCCAACACTCGTCATACAAGGCGACAGAGATTACGTCGTACCACAAGTAGTCGGTGAGGAATTAGCAAAACATTTGCCAAATGCGGAGTTGAAGATATTAGAAGATTGCGGACACTCACCGTTTATAGATTGCTTAGATGTTTTTATAAAACATGTTGAGGATTGGTTAGAATAGAAATAATCCCCGAAAGTAAAAGTCTTGCATATACTATAACATTTGTATGCAAAAGGGGAGAATATCAATGCATCACCCATTTTTAGTCGCGTATTCGCCATATAATCATTATGCATATACAAAAATGGTGATAGATCCGCTGTATATGCAAGTTTCACCAGTTGTAGTTCCTTTACAAATGCAACATACGCAGCCACCAATTGCTAGTGCACAGCAATACTTATATGGATCATCATTTTATGGGAATCCATATTATAAGCACTTTCATCACAATGTGAAAGCACAAGTTTGGGAAGGATAAGAAGCTAAAAGATTCATTCTTTTAGCTTCTTTTTAATTGTGAATATTCGTACACGCATTTGAAGAAACAGTTTATAATGAAAAGGGGAAAGTGCGAGAAGGAGAGGGAAGAGGATGTCGATGCGTTTTACTTTTTGGATTATGGTTGGAATTGTAGCGATCTCAGGTTTGTCACAAGGGATGCTATTACCGGCCATTGCAATGATTTTTGAACAAGAAGGGGTTAGTTCAAGTATAAATGGTATTCATGCGACGGCATTATATATTGGGATATTAGTTATTTCACCGTTTCTTGAAAAACCGATGCAAAAGTTTGGAATGAAGCCAATTATCGTTATTGGTGGGTTTCTCGTTATTATTTCATTATTCTTCTTTACACAAACTTTTTCATTTTGGGTATGGTTTATTCTTAGATTTCTAGTTGGAGTCGGAGATCATATGCTTCATGTCGGAACACAAACATGGATTACGACAACATCAGACCCGAGTAAAATTGGTAGACAAGTATCGATATACGGTGTATTCTTCGGAATTGGTTTTGCTGTTGGCCCGTATTTAGCAAGCACTGTTCAGTACGGTCTTGCAACACCATTTATTATATCTACTATACTTTGCTTAATAGGTTGGCTTTTACTACTGCCAACGAAAAATGCATTCCCAGCGCAAGATGAAAGAGAAGTGAAGAGTGAATCATCATTTTCTCGTTATAAACAAGTTGTTGGATTAGGATGGATTGCGTTACTAGGACCACTTGCATATGGCGTACTGGAAGCGATGTTAAATAGTAACTTACCAGTATATGCGCTTCGTAAAGGATGGTCTGTTTCAGATGTATCCTTTTTATTACCAGCGTTTGCAGTTGGGGGCATTATTACACAAATTCCACTTGGTATATTAAGTGATAAATACGGAAGAGATCGTATTTTAACGTGGACGTTCAGCGTAAGTACGGGCATTTTCCTACTCGCAGCAGTATTTGATCAATATTACTGGATCGTCTTTGCTTGTATGCTGTTAGCTGGTATGGTCATTGGATCGTGCTTCTCATTAGGTCTTGGATTTATGACAGATTTATTACCGAGACACTTACTACCAGCGGGTAATATATTATCTGGAATCGCCTTTAGTTTAGGAAGTATACTGGGGCCTGTATTAGGAGGCGTATTTATAGAAAAAATACAGTATACAAGCTTTTTTATTGCGGTTATGATTATAATGGGAATTCTCGCAATGGTATATATGGTCTACATGAAGAATCAATTCGCATCAAGAAAAATAGAAAGTAGGTTAGGGCATGACAAAACAACCTAATAAAAAGAAATTTGAAGTACTCGAAAATGAAACAATTACAGACTGCTTAGCACGTATGGAACAAGAAGGCTACGCACCATCACGTCGCATGGAAGAGCCAATCTTTCATGAAGTGAAGAAAAACGGCAAAACAGAAGTTGAACCGTGCGGTAGAAAGATTGTTTTTGAGGGGAAATTGAAGTAATCTAATAAAAGTTCTTCTTTGTGGTATAGAGCCCTCCAAATCGTTTGAGTTGGAGGGTTTGTTTAAATTGGACGGAGAAAAGATTGCTACTTTTTCCGTATATTGCTAAAATAAGTTCTTGGGGCTTACTTGTTGTTAACGGTATAATAATTGTCGCTCAACTTAAAGAAATTAGTTACACAGATTTCGCACTAACTAAAGAGGGGACGGCAGCAATCCCTTATTTTTGGAACCACTCATAAACGTAAAGTAAGAGGGGAGGATACATGAACTATTCGCCTCTCTTGTTTAGATTAACCAGCTATTACAATTGGAACTGGTATATCAAATTCAACATCCTATTGGATAATGTTTTTATAGCTATCTATTCATGCTGATAGAAATAATAGATTGTTAGAAAGTGAAAAAGATTATCCGTATATTCCGAAGCAAATTTAATAGAGTGTTTTCAAAAATTAAGTGTAAAACCAAAATACGCTGTTTTAAAAGTTATTTGTTAGAATTGGTTATTAGTAATAAGACAGAAAAGAGGATTACATGTTAGATAATTTACAGAGAAATAAAAAGTTTTTTTTATTATGTTTTATTTTTTTATTGATTTTAACCGCTTGTGACAATACAGATATTAAGACATCTAAAGCTTCATTACCACCGGCTCAATCAAAGGCAGATAAATCATTAAAAACACCCAATTGGGTCGATAAAAGTCCTATTCAAAAATCCCCTAATTTTATTGAAGATAAAAAAGTAAAATCGGTAGTGAATTTAATAGCAACGGGTGATAATTTATATCATGACGCAGTAATTAAAGATGGCAAACAAAAAGATGGTTCATATGATTATAATTATATTTATAAAAATATAAAAAAAGCTGTTCAATCAAGTGATCTTGCTATTGTGAACCAGGAGACTCCAATTGCAGGAAATCATCTAAAAGTACAGGGATATCCTACTTTCAATACACCTGAAGAAGTAGGTCAATCTTTAGTGGACACTGGATTCAATATAGTGACTCAAGCGACAAATCACACTATGGATATGGGTATTAAAGGTGTGATGAATACAAGAGAATACTGGAAGAAATATCAGGATGTTATCCCAGTAGGCATTAATGAGAGTCAAAATGAACGCAATGAAATAAAAACGATTACCAAAAATGGTATTCGCTTTGGGCTACTTAATTATACATATGGTACGAATGGGAATAAAATTCCAGGTGATAAGTCTTGGGCATTAAATTTAATTGATAAAAAAGCGATACAAAATGATGTGGAAAAGGCAAAGAATAATTCTGATATGGTGATTGTTATGGTGCATTGGGGAGTAGAATATACCTTTACGCCTTCAAAGCAACAAAAAGAAATTGCTCAATATTTAACAGATTTAGGCGTAGATGTAGTAATTGGAAATCATCCACATGTAATCCAACCAATTGAGTGGAAAGAAAATAAAGATGGACATCAGACGCTAATCTATTATTCTCTTGGAAATCTTATTTCTGCTCAAGAAAAATTAGAAACATTGATTGGAGGACTATCATATATACAATTTGTTAAGTATGAAGATGAAACTTTTGGTATACGACAAGCTGCAGTTGTACCGACAGTAACCGACTATGCTGATGATAAGAAGCATTTTAAAATTCAATTTTTAAAAGATTATTCAGATGAAAATTCTAAAAAACATGGGGTTAAAGAATTTGTCGGTCCTGTTTCTTTGAAGGATTTTAAGGATATTCCTAAAGAAGTGTTGGGAAATTGGTATAAAGACTAATAAACAAAAAGGGAATGAGATACAATTAAAAAAATTATAATTTTAGCATTGGTATTGGCATTGGGATCGAGCTTTGCTGCTTGTAGTGGAAAACAAACATCTCAGGAAACTACTAATCATAATGATAAAAATAAAGTTGATATAAAAGCGAATAAAAAAGATGCTTTACCTATTTCTGATCTTAATGATTGGAGAATTATTCTTGTAAATAGAGAACATATGTTATCAAAGGAACTAGGGATTGAATTAACAAGTATCACCCAAAATGCTAAGCCAAATATGAAAATAGATAGCAGAATTGCAACTTCCTATCAGGATATGGTAACAGCTGCAAAAAAAGAGGGCATTAACCTTTATTTAAGGTCAGGTTATCGAGCTATAAAATTACAACAAACTTATTATGATGCTTCAGTTAAAAGCTATAAATCTCAAGGTTTGTCGGATACAGAGGCTAGTGCTAAGGCATTGGAATATCTTCAGTATCCTGGCGCAAGTGAACATCATACTGGATTAGCGTTAGACATTATTTCAGTTGAATGGCAGAATACTGTAGAAGACTTAAATGCAAAGTTTGAAACTACCGATGCATTTAAATGGTTAGATAAGAATGCTGCAGAGTATGGTTTTATTCTTCGCTATCCAAAAGATAAAGAGGGGATTACTGGAATTAAGTATGAGCCATGGCACTATCGTTATGTAGGAAAAGAAGTTGCTATATATCTAAAAGAAAAGAGATTAACTTTAGAAGAGTATTTCGAAAAAATTAAGTCCGACAAATAAAAGTACACTTTGATTCTATTAAAAAGTTAATAGACATATTTCTCTTCAGTAAAGGAGATAAATTATGCATTGTTACTGGAAAAGTTGGATCTGAAGGATGTCTCCATCTTCCTCTTAGTATTGCGAAAACTGTGTATGATAATGTAAGTACGTATGAACCTATGTATGTATCAAGAACTTAAAGTTATAAAAGAAGCAGTGAAAAAGGATCTGATATTCATATCAGATCCTTTTTCATTCGTAATATGGAATACTTGCTTACATGGGTTAGGTATCCCTAGTCTTACCTTCATAGAAGGAGCTGAAAAACTAAAAGACGAATACAGGTTTATTGTATTATATGCATCAGGTCATGGGAAAATGGATTCACTAGATTTAACTGAAGAATATGAGATGCCAAATATAATAGATTGGTTGAATGAAATAGTAGATATTCTTAAGATTGAACAATTTTCTCCTTGCTAGCATTCTTTTAGGAGTTTTACAATAGATATAAAGCATAAAAAATCCCTCAAGAAAAAGCATGTTCTTGAAGGATTTTTTATGCTTTATATATTTTATATTGCTTGTAACTTATTAATTAAATTTATTTTTAGATATTTCAGCGCGTTGAATATAACCATCAGAGAAGCTGAAATAAAGAGAATAGCTTCCTCGATTATATATGAAGCCTTCACTAGTCATATCTTCTCCGATTCCATCTGGTTCACCAAACCACTCTTTTAATTCGTTAATAGTGATATCCATTTTCACTGATATATATCTAGCGTCCAAAGGATACATGTCAATATTATAATTGCCGTATACCGCTATATTAGGTGCATCACATTCTGTACATGGTGCTTTCTTCCAAACATCAGGTGCTCCATATTCTTTTTTTACGTCAGATAGATCTTTACCTAATACATCTAATTTAAATGGACCAAACGTTCCATTATCTAAAGCTGTTGTTAACATTTGTTTTAATTCTTCTTTTGAATTGATGTTGAAATTATAATCTCTGTTTTTTGCTATTGCATTATAGAAAAATTGTGCATACTGCTCACGCTTCACAATCATATTTCCATTAAAATTACCTGACTCGTCACCTTGTGCTATACGGTTACTACGCACTGCATTTACAGATTTATAGGCCCAATGACCTTTTGGTACATCTTTAAAGTTCCCTTGTACTTTTGATTCTAAATGAAACGCTTTTTGTAATACTTCTGCCATTTCATACCGAGTTAATACGTCATCTGGACGAAATGTACCTGATCCATCACCTGTCATAATTCCAGCTTGTGCAATGGCTTTAATATCCTTTTCAAACATATGATTTGTAATGTCACTAAACATATTCGCCTGTTTATCGTCTGCTATTAAACCTAAATGTCGATTGACTAAAGAAGCTACCTGTCCTCTAGTAACATTGTCTCCAAAACCAAATTTTCCATTGCCATATCCTTTATAAATCCCTGCTGATGCTAAGTAATCAATAGCTTCTTTTGACCAGTGGTCCTTTGGTACATCTGTAAATACAGTGTCAGTATTGCTAACTACCTTATAGCTATTTGCATTACCGTTTGTTTTCGTATTTGTTTCTGCATTTACTGTGCCTACCATCGTTGTAGTTGCTAGTGCTGCGGTTAGTACGAATCCAAAAAACTTTTTAACTTTACTTGTTTTTCTGCTCATTTGTGAGCCCCCTTGTTATAGTAAATGTATTGCATAACCTTAGTAAACATTTAATATAATTAAATGTTTATATCGTGATTATAACATATAAATGATAAATTTTTACCGTGAATTTCCATGGAATAAATATCTATTTTTAAAATCTACATGAAACTTAACCATAATATCTATAAATATTCATCTCTATTTAAAAAATAGCAATCATAAATTCATTCGAAAAAATGATCTAAATACCTTTTCGTTATTTATGAACAGTAAAACGCTCCTTTTTTCAATCTACGATAGAAGATAGAATATATATTTGGTATAATCAAAACATACTATATGAAACGATGTACATGAGTTTGAGATTTATGTAATAAGGTAAGGAATACATAACAATAACTACGCTATAAGATTCAGTTCATGTTATACAAATCGATCGTTAGAAAGGAAAAGAAGTAATGAATCAAATTTCATTTGAAGATTTATTTGAAGAAGAAAACGAGAAAGAAAAGGTGGAGGTAGCTGAAATACCAGTACCTTTATCGCCATTGCAAAAAGATATATTGGAATTAATGGATTCTGAAGAAATAAGTGCTCTTGAGCTATGCGAACAATTAATACGATCTGGCAAAATATCAGATGAAAGATTCACAACGAATAAGCCTAAAGCATATGGAGAAGTATGCTTACTATTAGAAGGTTTTGTTAAAGAAGGAAAGCTTATTTTTGTCAAAAGTGATGAGAAAAGAGATAGGGTTTATAAATTGAATGAAGAAATGTTTAACGTATAAGGTGTACAGGGGGAAATGAAAAATTTCCTAGGGGAGTTCATTCATTTAGATTATCAAAAAGGTGTCAATCTTGCTTAGATTGACACCTTTTTTTGATAATCTAACATCTTACATACTTACGTTTGAAACCAAGTCTGCCTCTATCAAGTTCTTTCTGAATACTCTCTGTAGCATTTAACAAACTGCTTTTTTTATTATCACGTTTGATTTCAACTATACCAACTTCTTTTGCGATTTCGACTGCTTTTTCATGTAGTGGTACATATGAAATTGCTACCGTGTTTAGGAAATTATTCATAGCGGATTTTGTTCGTTCTGGCGAATCATGGATTGTATTTTTCACCATTTCAAGCATAGCGGCAATTTTGCTTTCGGCAAATTCGTTGTCTTTGCGATTTCCTAAAAGCCAACAGTAGCAACTCCAGCCTGCAGACATTTTAAGTTCGTCCCCACTTGCAATCCATGTATCAGCAACATCTTGTGCAATATTTGATTCGGATAAAGTTACTGCTACTACATAATCGGACAACATATAAAAATACGCTCCGTCTATCCAGCGATCAAAATCAGACTCATTCATAGCTTTTGGATCGGCAATAATGCCTGCAAAGTACATAGCATCGTAGTTGCCTGTGGCATAAAGTTCTTCAGCTAATTCTTGATTTATTTTTATTTTTTTCGCGATTGGTTTCATCGCACCTGTAGCTACGCCGAAAACTGGCTCGTGTGCACCGTTAGATATGTATATTTTTTTCGTTCTTTCTTTACCAAGGGCTTCAAGTTCTTGCATAACTGTTTTAAAATCCATAGCTGTGCACTTCCTTTCTTAATATAAAGACCATTTTAATTGTGAGTATCTAGCCTATGTTTTTTATCATGTCTTTCATATTTCTTAATTTTAAATCTTAAGTGAGTAGGATGTCTACTTTCTGTAATTTATCGATAACTCAGTTAGTTATTTTGAAAGTCTAGCTTTTTATAATTGTGAGGGTATTATATGAAAGTAAACGGGAAGAAAATACAGAGATATAGCTTTTTACATAGATTTTTGGGATGAGGAGATGATATCTTTGGCTCTTTTTTGGTATTATCATGTTATTATTTGGTAAGTTGATAAATGGAATTTAAATGTAAGTATGAGGAGTTGCTTATAAATGATAAAGAGATTTACTAGAGTGGTACTAATTACGGTGATGCCAATCAGTTTAATTATGGGTTGTGGGAATGCTGAAAAAACTAAAGCACAAGAGACAAAAGCGGTGCAATCTGAGAAAAAAGACTATATGGATTATTCATATGGTAGCAAAGGTATATTAGTAAGCAGCAAAGCGAAAGAACGTCAACAATACGAGGTTGGATTTATAGATGACAACAAGTTAATAGGGATTGATGAAAATATTGAGGACTGTATTATTTTAGATAATAAAGATGAAGCAGGTTACATTTGGAAACAAGTAGAGCGGGGAGCTATTATTGAAGTGCAATTTGGTAAGGACCGCAACGATATCGTAGGCGTACAACTAGTAGGAGATCGTGAGCCATATGAAATTAGTGATAAGTTTGATCGAAATACGATAAATGAGATTGTCGAAAATGTTAAAGTGAATTTGTAATAGACGTATTTCGATAGTATAGGATATATTATTAAAAAATGATAAATCGCATACATAAAAGCTTGGAATCAACTGCATTTTTAATATGAAAATGCAGTTGATTTATGTTGAGAAGTACATGCTATTCTATAGTCTTGTAGAAAAATACGTAACCATAAATGAATTATTCCTCTTTCAGCTGTTATGATCGCCGTAAGGTTATTATCCAAAATAAAAGAGCACAAGCACTAACAGATATACCTAATATGCATACTCCATCCCAACCATATTTTGCATACGTATTTGTTGAAAGAATTGCACCTGTTGCACTACCAATAGAATAAAAAATCATGTAACTGGCAGTGAGTCGACTTCTTGCTTCGGGACGCACTGTGAACAGCATACTTTGATTGGTGACATGTACAGCTTGCACAGCTAAATCTAAAAGGATAATGCCGAAAATTAGTAATAATAGAGAGTGGTTAATAGATTTAATTAGGAGCCATGAAAGTACTAATAATGATAAGGCTATGCCAGTTGTTCTTTGTCCTAATCCTTTATCAGCTAGTCGTCCAGCTTTAGTAGCAGCTAATGCACCCGCCACTCCAGCAAGACCGAACGCACCAATAGCTGTATGCGAAAGGTTATGTGGTGTAGCACTTAGAGGCAATACTAAAGAAGTCCATAAAATACTGAATGAAGTGAAAATAAGCAATGCTAATATTCCGCGAATGCGTAAAAGTCTTTCTTCTATAAATAATAAGAAAACAGAGTATATTAATTTTCGGTAAGACATAGTTGTTACTTTTTTATGTTCAAGAGTAGGCAAATTTCGGTGTAACAAAAAAGTTACGAAGAGTAAAAGGATAGCAGAGGTGAGATAAACGGACCGCCATCCAGCTAAATCCGTTAATATACCTGCAAATGTACGAGCAAGGAGTATACCTATTACAACGCCACTTGTAACGAAACCTACTATGCGTCCACGTTCTGCTGTATTAGCTAAAATTGATGCATATGCGACAAGTGTTTGCGTAACAGTTGCAAAAATTCCTACTAAGGCCATACCTATAAAAAGTACGATGGTTGAGGGAGCGACACCAATTATTATTAAAGCGATAACGGATAAAAGCATGTGAGCAATAATAAGTTTCTTTTGGTTTAATAAGTCACCAAGTGGAACGAATAAAAGTAATCCAAGTGCATAACAAACTTGAGTAATAGTAATTACAATACCGATAGTTGAATGGCTAATCTTAAATTCATTTGATAAAGAATCAAGTAGTGGATGAGCGAAGTATATATTTGCTACCGCCATCCCGCAAGCAATGGAGAACAATAGAGTCATATAGCGGGACATGATTGGACTAGCAGATGAATGTAACTGAGTATGATTGTCTTTTAGAGCGGCCATCATTTTTTCTTTACTATTCATAAAAAAACAGCTCCTTTTTGTATTATTAGAAATAACGTACCGAACGGTATGTTATTTTGTAAGTAAAATATAATCTCGAAGAAATATATATGTCAAGTTTATTTTGATTTAATTATGATTTTTTTGACACTTCGATTATAATCTAATACGATATATAATATACTGATTGGTACATAAACGGTGATATGTAATTTAAATAATTAGATGTAGAAAGGAGATGGTTTTAAATGGCACGACTACGCGAATTTGATGAAGAAAAAGCTTTGGATGCTGCAATGCAACTTTTTTGGGAGAAGGGATACGCAGCTACCTCATTAAGCGATTTAACTGCTAAAATGGAAATACAAAAGCCAAGTTTATATT
This sequence comes from Bacillus cereus group sp. TH152-1LC, assembly GCF_027710505.1. Lineage (NCBI taxonomy): Bacteria > Bacillati > Bacillota > Bacilli > Caryophanales > Bacillaceae > Bacillus > Bacillus cereus group sp. TH152-1LC. The sequence goes on from NZ_JAQFNK010000018.1 coordinate 26,083, forward strand.
CAGCTTTTGGTGATAAAGAGGGTTTATTTGAAGCGGCATTAAGGAGATACACAAATTTACATGCGGCTAATATACGAACAAAACTTCAAAACGAACAATCTGTAAAAGAAGCAATTCGGACGTTTTTTGAAAATATGGTGGAAGAGGAATATAAAAAAGAGTTCAGTAAAGGTTGTTTTTGTATTAACACAATGGTTGAACTTGCTCCTCATAATGAAAAATTTGAAGTACTGACTAGAGAACATCAAATGTATCTTACAGTTATTTTTCAAGAATTAATTACGAAAGGAATTCGATCAGGAGAACTCCAAAGTGATTTGAACGCTAAAGCAGTAGCACAAACATTAGTCACGTCTTTAATTGGATTAACAGTGTTAATGAAATCACGTCCAGAACGTTCCGTTATAGATAATTCGGTATCTATCATAGTGTCGTTACTAAAATGACTTTTGCAGAAATGTATTTCAATGTTAGTGAGTAAAATATGAGTGATCTTTTCCATATAATAACTCCTTTCAATGTGAAAATGTTGATATTTAAAAATGGGAAAGTATACAGAAATAGGATTGATTAATAGATACATAATAGTTATGAAAAATTATAAAGGTCCTTCTTGTTGAAGAATTAGTAAAAGGTATCCTAATTTATTTTTTGAGAAGTAGTGGAGTGTAAGGTGGATAAGTGCTTTTGACGGAAATTACAATTGGTTTTAAAATAATGTCTGTTAAGGAATTTTATAGAAACTATCATTCACCTGCTGAGGAAAGTATGTATAAAAGGGTGGAATAAACATAGTTTTATACATACATAGTAGATTTATAGTCTTTCACGAATGAGAAAATTAAGGGAGGTTAGGATACTTATACGAACTGTGTAGGTATTTCATACAGCAATGAATATTAAAAAACGAGTAATCACACTATCAACAAGTCTAGTAATGTTAGGGAGCGCACCTTTAGCGATATCAGCAGAAGAGAGTAAAAACCTTCAAACTGATCAACTTCGTATCGCGCAAGGGGAGAGTGGAACGAGCGGATTAAGTTATTCTGATTTCAATCTAGAAACTCCAGATCACATGCAAATTAACGAAGCGGAAGTATCAGAGAACGAGAAAATTCTTTTAGAAGAATATAAACATAAACATGATGAAACAGAAGAGTTACATAAAATGAAAGAAGCGAAAACAGGTCAAGTAGCGGAAGATGAAGCTATTTCAAACATTGAAAAGGCATTTGAACATGTAGACGGTCGAAATGATGGTTCTACTCGCGAAATGAAGCCGGTTGAAAAGCCAAGAGCTATTCAGTATAGTGCATCGATGACTACAAAGAAATATGGAACACTTGCAGGTGCCCCTTTTGTAGAGTGGATTGTTCCAGCAGGAAATCCTGATATTCGCCCAGCCAATCCGATGAAAGCACGTTATATTACAATTCATGAGACTGCAAACACAGCTCGCGGTGCGAATGCTGAAAATCATGCGAAATATTTGTATAAACAAGCAACGGAAGGTACGTTCCGAACAGCTTCATGGCATTTTACTGTAGACGATAAACAAATCTATCAGCACTTACCAACAAATGAAAACGGTTGGCATGCAGGAGATGGTGATGGTTCAGGAAATAGAGAATCTATCGGTATTGAAATTTCAGTTAACCAAGATGGAGATTATAATAAAGCGTTAGAGAATGCAAAACGACTTGCAGGATACTTAATGAATAAAGAAGGAATTAGCGCGGATCACATTTATAGGCATCAACAATGGAGCGGAAAAAACTGTCCTGATATTTTAATTTCTCGTGGGAATTGGACTGGCTTCGTACAAGGTATTCAATGGTATGCAAATGTTAACGCACAAATTGACTCGCCTTTACAAGAAAGAAACGAGCTATTTGATTCAAATGAATATAATCCAGCTGAACCTAACATGGAGCTTGTAGTGAATGGTGACGGTATAAACGTACGTAGTGGTGCGGACCTTGAGCATCATATTGTTCGTAAAGCTTCAAAAGGTGACCGTTACAAAGTGTTAGCAGTTAAAAACGGTTGGTACAAAGTAGGGAATGGAGAGTGGATTTTCTACAATCCAAGTTGGATTAAAATTAACTACAATGTACCAAAAGAAGAAGTACAAAAGCCAAAAGATGATATTACAGGTGGATGGTTTGAGGGACATATTCGTAAACTTCACAGTCTAGGTATTATGCACGGAGAAGGAAATGGTGTGTTTGCGCCTTATCGTAATGTAACGAGAGCTGAGTTTGCGACATTAATCTCAAATGCTCTTAAACTCCCAGAAGGAAATAAGTCATTTGTAGATATTAACAAAGCGCACCCATCACTTCATGACGGTATTAAACGTAGTGCAAGTGCAGGAATTATTAGCGGTCGTGGCGGAGGGATTTTTGACCCGAATGCGCCAATCACTCGTGAAGAAGCATCTATCATGATTGACAATGCATTACAGTATAAAGGTGTTACAGGTGAATTAGTCGCATTACCATTTAGGGATAAACATTTGATCACATATAAACAGCCTGTTCAACGATTATACAGCTTACAGGTAGTTACTGGTGTTGGAAATAATGAGTTTAACCCTAAAGGTACAACAACTCGTGGTGAGGCAGCTGCCTTTTTAGTGAAGATGTTAGATGCAAGTCAAAAATAGAAAGAATGGTAAAGGAGCTTTCCAAAATGAGAATTTGGAACAGCTCCTTTTTATTTTAGCCCCTATGAAGCCCCTTCCAAGCCCCTTATAAGCACCTACCAAGTAATAAATCACTAAGAAAAAACAAAACAAAAACAACTACAAGAACAAAAAAGCGCGAAAAAATAAAACCGGCGTTGTAGTAGTTAAAAAAATTTGGAATTCAAACGCAAAAACAAAGCCCTTATTCCTATATGTATATGGAAGGATTGAATTCTGCTTTTTTATCCCGCGTTAACGGACAGTATAACTCCCACCTCAAAATTTAGTTGGAGCAAAGAAGTTAGGTGGGAGTCGGGCTGTCCGTAAATGTCCGATTGGTTCAACTAATAATCAGTGGGGGATGAACAAAACCCCCACTGATTAAAGTTTCACTTTATGAATAAAAGGAGGAGGGAACTATATGGCGGTGTACCGTAATGTGCAGGTGAACTTTTGGCAAGATGAATTCATATTAGATTTAACGCCAGAGGAGCGTTATTTTTACATATATTTGTTAACTGGTACGAAAACGAAGCAATGTGGAATTTACGTATTACCGAAGCGTGTGGCAGAACTGGAAACAGGCTACAGTATGGAAACTGTTGAGAAGCTGTTAAATAGGTTTGTTGCATACGGCAAGATTTTATACAATGCGGAAACGAAAGAGTTATACATACTAAATTGGCTACACTATAACCCTATTGTAAATACGAATGTAGAAAAGTGTGTGTTACGTGAGTTGAAAACTGTAAAAAATAAAGAATTCATACATATGTTTTTACGTACATGTCTTGAAGAAGAATGGAATATTCCATTGTTATTGCAGCATTTTGGTATGCCGGCAGAAGAGGATAATAGTAGTTTACAAGAAGTTGCTGAGGAGAAGGAAGAAGGGATAGAAAAGGATACTTCGCATAGTAAAGTTTATAAGTTTTATGAACAACATATAAGTAGTCTATCCCCATATATCGTGAAGGAATTGAAAGAGTGGATACAAAAAGTTTCAGGAGAGACAGTACTAGGGGCACTTAAAATTGCGTTTGAACAGAATAAGCGAACATTTGCTTATATGAAGGGAATTTTGAGGAATTGGTGTAAGAAAGGGAGAGTAGATTTCATTGAAGGGAAGGGAGGCCTACATAAGAGTCAGGTATGTAGTTTGCATGATCCATAGTATGAGAAAGTATGGGTTTTTCAGCTTTTCTAAAAGGTTCTTCCGTAAATAAAAGCGAATTGTTTGAGAAAGGAGGGGTTATATGGAAGTCGTCATAAAGAAGAAACGAACTAGGGGTAAGAGAATTTTCATTTGGTGTAGTAGTATCGTTCTTTTGTTCGTTATTTGTACAGTGATTTTCTTGAACATATATACGCTTAGATCTGTACCAAAGATAGATGGAACGATTAAGCTAGAAGATTTAAAACATGCTGTTCAGGTAAAGCGGGATAGTAAAGGGGTACCGCATATTAAAGCGGAAAATGCACATGATTTATATTTTTCGCAAGGGTATGTACAAGCGCAAGATCGTTTGTTTCAAATGGATTTAAGTAGAAGGCAAGCTTCTGGGATGTTAAGTGAAGTGGTAGGGGAAGCAGCTCTTGATAGAGATAAATTGTTTCGAACGCTCGGTTTACGGCGAGCAGCCGAAGCGTCTGTTAGTCAATATGAAGGGGAAGCGAAGTATGCCCTGCAGTCATTTGCTGATGGGGTGAACGCTTTTATACGCGAGGCGAAAGAGGAAAAGAAATTGCCGGTTGAGTTTACTATATTAGGTTATGAGCCTACTGAGTGGTCAATCGTGGATTCTTTAACGATTGGAAAGTATATGGCGTTTGATTTAGGCGGACATTGGCACGGACAGGCATTTCGATATTGGGCGCTGAAAAATTTACCGAAAGAGCAAGCAAATGAGCTATTTCCTACATATCCGAAAGATGCACCTAGATTGCTAGCTGAACTGGAAAATACAAGTGTGGACGTAGCACAAAGTTTTGCAAAAACGATCATTCCACCTGAGTTTAACGGTAGTAATAACTGGGTCATAAGCGGAGAGAAGAGTGCGTCTGGTAAGCCGATTTTAGCGGATGATCCTCATTTATCTCTTGCGACGCCTTCTATTTGGTATCAATCGCAACTTGAAATGAAAGATTTACATGTGAGTGGCGTTATTTTCGCGGGTGTACCAGGTGTTATATTAGGTCACAATGACAAAATAGCATGGGGTGTTACGAATACTGGTCCTGATGTACAAGATTTATATATTGAGAAGAGAAATCCTAATAATGAAAATGAATTTTTGTATAACGATAAGTGGGAAAAAGCTACAGTTGTTGATGAATCGATTAAAGTAAAAGGCGGGAAAACAATTCCGTATAATGTGACGATTACGAGGCATGGTCCAGTCATTTCAGAGTTTGCGGATAAAGGAAAAGAGAAAACGAAAACAGTATTCGCGTTGAAATGGACTGCTTTGGAACCTTCCGCTGAATTAAAGGCTGTATTAAATATGAATAAGGCGAAAGATTGGAATGAGTTTGAAACGGCTCTTCAAGATTTTCATACACCAACTCAAAACTTTGTGTTTGCATCAAACGACGGCACAATTGCTTATAAAGCGAATGGAAATATACCAGTTCGTAAAAAAGGTGATGGTAGTTTGCCTGTACCAGGATGGACAGATGAATATGAATGGGAAGGGTATATCCCGTTCGATCAACTTCCAAAAGTAATTAATCCAAAACAAGGGTTTATTTCAACGGCGAATAATAAAATTGTGGATGATCATTATCCATACCATATTAGTAATACGTGGGCGCAGCCATATAGACAAATGCGTATTCAAGAGTTTTTACAAGAGAAGGAAAAATATACGGTGAAAGATTTAGAAGACTTACAGATGGATCAAAAAAATTTATACGGGAAAGAATTTGCTCCAATATTGTTAAAAGAGTTAAATAAAGTATCTTTAAATGAAGTAGAGAAAGAAGGCGTAAAACAATTAACAAAGTGGAATTTTTATGATAGTAAAGATGAAGCGGCACCATTACTATTCCATTTATTAATGAAAGAGATTTCGAATACGTTATTTTCAAAAGAAATACCGAAAGATGTGATGGAGTTATTTGAAGGGAAGTCACAAGTTGTTGATGAATTAATTCGAAAAGAAGTAGCAGGAGAAAATAGCGCTTGGTTTACGAAGTACGGAGGATTCACAAAAGTTGTGCATACATCGTATGAAAATGTAATGAAGAAATTACAGAAGGAATATGGACCCGATGTTGCGGAGTGGAAGTGGGGCGATTACCATCAGCTTGCGTTCACACATCCAATCTCCAAATCATCTAGTATGTTAGCACTACTTGCATTTAATCGCGAAAAACCAGTTCCGATTGGCGGCAGCCAAGTTACCGTTCAAGCAGCGAGTTACGGAGATAACGGTATTGTTAATCACGGAGCTTCTTGGCGATTCGTTATTGATACGAAAGATATGTCAAATGGTTATCATATTGTAGGGCCAGGACAATCGGGACATTTTAGAAGCGATTGGTACCATGATCAAATCGATGATTGGGTAAACGGAACGTATCATACGACTACATTGAATATGGATGGGATAGAGGGGAAAGTGTTAACTTTAGAGCCGAAGGGATAATATTTCCACTGATGAAAACTGTTAAATTAGAACATAACCAAGTTCTTAAATAATTTTAAAAGCCTACTATCAGTTAAATTGATAGTAGGCTATTGTATTTTAGAGAATAAGATTCAATGAGTTTATTATGGCGAAATAGTAAATGTTTTAACATTTACTTATACGATAATGGGCCTTATTTACTCTGTTACAAAAGAAACCACACAAAGCGTTCTGTTTCTTTGTTACTCATTTTTATATATCGCAAAACATTTTGTTATTCAATAATTCCAATTTCTAGAGCCTTTTGAATAGCTTCTTCTTTGTTACGAACGCCTAGCTTTGTATAAGCTGTGGAAGCATAATTTCTGACCGTACCATTCGATAAATATAACCTTGATGCTATGGTAGTGTATCGAAGTCCTTTTGCTACTAGTTGTAATATTTCTATCTCCCTAGCTGTTAGCTCATAAGCGGTTGCTTTTGATTGTGGTGTCTCTTTTTGCTCATCAAACTTCTCAAATATTTTGTGAGACATTCCTTGATCAATTAGTGTCCCACCTTTGTGAATAAGTCGGATCGTATTAGCTAGCTCCAACGTTTCAATAGATTTAAGTAAAAAACCATCCGCACCGTTGCGAAGCGATTCTAACGCTTGTTCGGTATCCTGAAACGTTGTAAAAATCAATACGCTTATATGTGGCCATTGTTGCTTAATCTTTTTGGTTGCTTCGACTCCATCCATGTGCTGCATATCTAAATCCATAAGTATAACATGGGGTTGAAGGCGCCCGCACAAATCGATGGCTTGATTGCCATCCTCAGCCAAACCGACTACATTTAAATCTTCATATCTATCGAGTAGTGTCCTCAAACTTTCCCGAACAAATGGCTGGTCGTCTACAATTAACAAACGAATAAGTCCATCTTTTATTTCAGTTTGTCGCGGTATGGTACATGTAACAAGCATTCCTTCCTCTGGCTTTGTATATACAGACAAATGACCTTGCAGGTTCATTGCCCGTTCTTTCATCGCATTCATACCGAAGCCTTCCTGCCATTCTACATTTCCTTTTCCATTATCTTGAACTTCTAACCTCGTATATTGTTCGTCAAACTGCAATGAAACTATAATTTCAGTCCCTTGACCATGACGCACTGCATTCGTAAGGGACTCTTGTAAGCAACGAATGAATGCGATCTTCGCTTGCCGAGATAGTTGATATTCCTCCCCGAATGTCTTAAAACTTACATTTACCTGAGCGTGCTCCTGAAATTCGGCTCCAAGATTTTGTAGAGATTGAATTAAGGAAGGCGATTGACACGGGGAATCCATTTGATGTAGGTAACCTCTCACGTCATCGATGCTTTTCCGTCCCATGTCAAGCAGAGAATCTAGCCTCTGTATACCCATCTCAGTAGCAAGTTCGGTACGCAACGTTTCCATCCCCATAATAATAGAAGTATAAGCATGACCAACTGTATCATGAAGCTCACTTGACAGTCTGTTCCGTTCTTCTGCCAGTGTAATATGTTCAATCTGAGACATATATTGCTCAAGTACCGCGTTTTGTTTACGAATCGCTTCATTTTGCTTATGATTGACGATTAATAAATGGAAAGCGAAGCCCATTACATAAGCAAGTCCATAGTTGGTAACCATAACCCAATAGCTATTACTTGGCGCAACCGCATAGAAAATTCCAGTTGTTATAAAAACTGTTGTTGGAGCTGTCCAATAATAGGACAAATGCTGACTATTCGCAGCAATCAGAAAAGCCGATATAAGAAATGTAACGTTAGCTCCCGGAAATAAAGAAGTTAAATATATACACAGTCCACCATATAGCAGTATTTCTGTGAACAAATAATATTTATAATTGAATAGTAAGGCTACCCATGGAACAGAGAAGGCAATAATTTCCCAAAGAATAATAATCCAAAGTGGCAATGTTAAACTATCCTGAAAATCGAATGTGGTTATGGCGATAGAGACACTAACAAGTATACGGACTCCTAACATAATCCAATCGTACCAAAACCAATACTTAACCATATCTAACAAGTCATTTACCCCCTAAGTAGCCTACCTTTTTACTTCATATATTATAATTTAATCCTTCATGCCTATTATACTTTTAAATTTAAAACTGCGATACTACTCACAGATTGCAAACTTCTATCGATTTAGTTGCCGAATCATGCTACGTGTATAGCCCCCAATTTTCTTTGTCAAACCATCTACTATTCTAATACTTATGGCGGTAAATACTATACCCATAAACATTACAAAGAGTGACTTGGCAAACGTATCTATCTGTACGAATATAATATTCATTTCAATGTAGAGATACAGTAGTGGTGCCAACAGCAACATAAGTGGCATTACATAAAAAATGATTGCACTAATGAGACTGAAAATCCCAATTACTAATTTCTGCATTAACCAAAAGACAGCGGACCAAGTGCGACGATCAGTAAGCACTAATTTCACCTGAGCCCAGTTCGATGTATCTATTGTTATACTTCTATCATAAGGGTCTGTTGAAATATCTGTATAAATTTTCGTCTGTATGCGCTCGAATTGGATAAAAGGTGTCGTAGTCTGTAGTACGCGTATAACTAATGGAATCCCAATTACCGTAAATGAAAGGGTGAAGCTGAATAGCAGAGCTATTAGATAAAAACAAAAATAAAACAATCCTGTAACGAAAGTTAGCAATAAAAAATAACCATTCTGGATGAATCTTGATTTCATAAAGTTCTCGCTCCTATCTATGTAATAACCGAATTGTACTGCTTTTTTTGTCATTCTCACTAGTGTAAAAGTGTCATATGACATTTTTAAATGATGCTAAAAAGGGGAGAGTAACCTACTTCTGGTTAAAAAAGATGCTTATATGAATCACCATAAAACAATCCCGTTCTTGCAGATGCAAGAACGGGATTGTTTTGTGCTTTTATTTAATATGAGATGGACTTGTTTTTCGAATATGAAACATAATATCAAATTGCTCAAGCAATGACGTATCAAAGTATGCCAATTGGTTCGGTAAGAGTCGTGCCCCTATACTTAGTAATGGTCTTTTTGCTTTAACCCATTTTTCTGCCGGTCCTTTAAGGTGACGGTTATCCAATAAAAACATTTTATATGGTACTTTTCCAAGGGTATAATTGAAACTATTTACATCTTGTGGAATCGGCTTTGTTATAATCTTATCTCCGGTGTCGTTGTATAAGGTGAAATTCCCCTCCGTAGTTGTACTGCCAATTGTGACATAATTATTGTCTAAACGTTCCTTCAAATTCTGCCCCGCAACATAAGGGTATAATTCCTCATCGAAAATTCCTTTAGCTATATGAATATTGTGTCCCCATACCATCGTTTTACCACCCAATGTCTCTTGTGCCCACATTACATGATCGGCCAAATATTGCTCATGTAGCTTTAACACACTTGGATAGTCGTTAGGAATTAGCATTGTGGTATATTTCTCTATTACACTTGCCGTTACTTTCGCCCAGATGTACTCGGATGAAGCCATTTCTGTGTTGGCTTGCCCATTCTCATCTTTTAGTAATTGGGCTACTCTCTCAGCGTTTGCTTTGAACTTTTCTTTTATTTCAGGAGCAAGGTCCATATATTCCTTTACACTGCCATTAAAAGCCGACAATTCTTTATAATTTTCTTCTACTTCTGCCAGCGAATCTGGTCGGTGTAGCCTTACATAATCAATTACTTTATTAAAGCAACCTTGGTCCAACTCCTTTAAGTCGAGCCCAATAAATTGGATCTTTTTTTTATTGGATGGATTAGCATTATAATCTTTCATCCAGTCAATCATGGCTATAATTTCATCAGTAGGATATAACAAGTTTAAAAATTCTCTAGGGTTTCCTTTTCCTGTTTGGATATATTCATTTAGTTTTAAGCCGTTTCCCCAATCTTCTTCCATTGTGAAATTTGTAAAACCCATCTCAGTAACCAAATATTTCACAAGGCGAAACTTCATAGTGAAAATTTCAGAGCTTCCATGAGTATTCTCTCCTAATCCTACATATTGTGCGCTCCCAATCATTTTCTTAAGTGGTTTTAAATCCTCAAATGATTTTGACGGCTCTATCGTTTTTAATGGGTAAGCCTGTGATTGTATGGATTTAACTATATTTTTCTGGATTGATTGACCTGAATTTTCGACTGCTACTGTTTGAGCCTTTCCTACTTCTACACATCCTGTGACTAATAAAGCTTAACCATTGCAATTATGCTTTTCTTATTCATTTTTTCCACCTCAATTGAATTATTTGTAAAAGCAAGATTGATTCATGTACTTGCACAAATCAATTGCCTTAATTCAATTGTTATCTATCCCATATCATATTTTCTAGTTACATATTGTCATAAGGTTAATTGACACAGGTCATAGACTAATCATTACACTTTTGTACTATCGGCTATGACAACTTATAAATAATAATTACATGGATGAGTCGTAAGTAAGACTAGACTATAAATTGGGGAGGGATTTTAAAGATGAATGAATCTGTATACAAAAATATTTTTATTCTAAGTTGTGTCTGTAGAAATGACAAGAAGTAAATTCGATAAACAAGTGAATTATAGGGGAAGGGCGGATTACAATGATATTACACGCAAAATCGTTCCACAATAAAGATAAAATCCAACGTGCTAAAATAGGACTTCAACTCTTTCTGAGTATCTTAATCATTACTTCTATTATTTTAAATGTAGGAGTAATAATTACGGAAAGTAGGGCGCTTATTGTGGTATATATGTTTACCCCAGCATTATCTTCTATTTTGACTCGCATAATACTGAAAGAAGGGTTTAAAGATGTATCTTTTAGTCTCGGTAACTTAAAGATATGGAAGGGGATCGGTTTTGCTCTGCTAATCCCTATGATTATTTGTGGAATTACTTATTCTATCGCCTGGTTGAGTGGAATTGCAGGGTTTCAGTATCCCGAAGGTGGTATGATGTTAGAACCGATCTACAATATGCTTGGGCTTGAGTATGTAACGGCACCATTCAGCTTCATTTATCTAGTAGTATTGAGCGGCATTTTCGGAAGTTTGCTTAACTTAATCCCAGTTTTGGGAGAAGAAATGGGTTGGCGAGGTTATATGCTCACAAGGCTAGTCGATGCAGAGTTTTCACGGCCCATCCTTATTAGTGGATTGATTTGGGCAACGTGGCATGTTCCAATAGTTATTGCTGGTCTATATGTAGCGGGACCATCTGTCGTTCTTTCAGTACTTGGTATCTATCTTTGTATTGTACCATTCGGTTATATTATAGCTTATTTACGACTTATCACAGGTAGCGTTTGGCCTTCGGTTATCATCCATGCTACTTGGAATGCCATTATTCAAGGACCTTTCGCACGTGCAAGTACAGGATATCAAACTGAGATTTGGATTGGAGAATCTGGCTTGATAACCGCTATTATTATATTAATTACTGCAATAATTACGTTTCGAATAGTAAATTTCACGAAATAGCATACTAATGAAGAAATTCAATTAGTTGAAATATGGCGAGGCTCAATTATGAATATTCAAATAATGGAAAGTCCTGAATTAGCTTTAAAATTTACGGATGAAGAAATTCAATTATTTAAAATGGGAAAAACTCCAGAGCATTATACATGGCATCATCATCAAGACACTGGAAGGATGCAACTTGTAGATTATCAGACTCATCATGATACTGGTCATACAGGTGGATATAAAATTTGGGGAAAAGATAGCGATAAATAGGGAGGTATTTAGCCATGAGTCACATTACATGGATTAATGTAAATGAAAAAAGAGTAACAGATGACCAAATTAAACAATTAGAACAATACTTAAATATTAAATTTCCTAATGATTTTATTGATTGTGTACAAAAATATGATGGTGGATATCCAACGCCAGATACATTTAACATTCCAAATCAAGATGAAAATTCACTTAATAATCTTTTAACCTTAGATTCTGATAGAAAATATTCAATTCTAGAAACATATAATAGTACGAAAGATAGATTACCTGACAAAATATATCCTTTTGCTAGAGATCCATTCGGCAATCTTCTATGCTTTGATTATCGAAACAACACTGATTCACCAATAATTGTATTCTGGGATCATGAGGAAGAAGACATAGAGGAAGCAATATATCCTGTTTGCTCAACATTTACAGAATTGCTTGCTAGTCTACGTGATTTCGAAGAAGAAGATTGAGGGAACTAAAAAACATCCTAGAATTTTAGGACGTTTTTTTATGATTTACTAATTTTCTAACCATCATCCGCTTTCTCAAGTTTAATTACGATTACTTCTTAAAGAAGTAATTAGTACTTTGCACACAATTAAGAATATATTTGTATGATGATGTGATTTTTGAAAGAAGAACAAAGGAGTTCTTAACTGCAAAGGTAAATAATGAAGTAAATGTAATACAAACAAAAAGCGAATATAGATAAAATTTTTTTGATACATTTATGAGTATAAAAATTTATTTATAAGAAAAATATGATTTAATTAGGCCGTTAGAAGGAAGGCGACAATTTCAATTGTATAAGGACAAAAAAGGAGCGGAAATAAGCTCCTTTTTTATTTACCTTACTATTTTTAGGAGGTTAGTATGAATAAGGTGTGAATAAAGGATGAATAGCATTTTTTTTGTATGGAAATCCCACTCTTTTTTGTATGGAATATATGTGAAACGTTGTATAAAATAAGCAAGTATGTCAAAAATAATAGGAGGAAAGATGTGAAGAGAAATAAGAGTTTAGTAAGTTTTTTAGGAGTGTGTATGATGTTGTTTTCTTTTTGTTTCCAAGGAAATGTACAGGCTGATGTAAATACTGTTCAATCTGGGAAAATCAAATCAGGAAATGTAACGGTTTGGGAAGTTGGAAATGTGGCGAAAGTGTTAGCTGATGTAGAGCGCTTAAATTTAAATACCGTAAATGTACCGATTCAGGTAGATATTCCGAACGTGACTTCTACGAACATGGTAATTAATCAAGCGCAAAAGCAACAGGCTATTCTTTTAATTCAAGAATTATTAAAGCGTAATATTCAAGTGATAGTGGAACCGTTCCCGTATATTCAGCAAGGAAATGTTGGGGAAACGGAATGGAATCCGAGTAATATTAATGATTTCTTCTGGAATTGGAAAACGGTTATTTTGCAAGATATCTTTACTTCCATTACAAGTAAATACAATGTGTACGGAAGCAAGATTGCCTCTAATTTCGTGAATATGGAATACGCAGAGGGATACTGGAACGATACGATTGATTTTGTTCGTAAGCAGTATAAAGGAAATGTATTGTATCAAATGAATTGGTGGTTAACAGCAAGCTTTGATCCTTCTTATGAAGCGAAGTTTAAAGAGAAAATCAATCGTCCGTATTTAAAAAAGGTGGATATTGTAAGTATTGATAGTTGGTTTGAAGTTTCAGGAAATAGAAATCCAACATACGAAGAAGTGAAGAAAAGTTTATTTGCGACGACAGTATATAATCGTGGACAAAACGTTGTGCAGCAATTGGAACAATTACATAAAGCAACAGGAAAGCCCGTTTATTTTGGTGGGTTTAACGTTCCAGCGCGTGAACTTGGACTACAAAATCCGTGGAATCCAGATGTTTCAAATGTGTTTTCAAAAGACATACAATTAAACGGATGGCGCGCTTACCGAGATGTATTAGAACCGAAACCATATTTTAAAGGTTTTTCAATTTGGTTTATTGGCTCACATAATAGTACGCATGCGTATCAAATACATAGTAAAGAAGCAGAAACGGTTATTAATGGTTGGTACCGAAAATAATTTTTATTAAATAGGTAAGTTTTGAATTTTACCGCATATATTTCTAGTGAAAGGCCTTTCACCATCTTATCACCTAGGGGGCAATCATAATGAAATTTTTGTCTTACCTTACAGTAATTTTGGTGATTCTTGGCGGTTTGAATTGGTTGTTTGTAGCGTTAGATTACAATGTAGTTGAGAAATGGTTTGGTTCAATGCCGGCGCTTGTGGACACTATTTATTGGCTCATTGGTCTTTCTGCTATTTATCAAATTTTTGATCGGTTCTTCACGGACAATTAGCAATTATACTTTATTACTAGAGTGTTAAGTACGATTATGTACTTAACACTTTTTTGTATGTTTATAAAAAATAGTTTGCACATGCAAGCGATTCCATTGCGTCTTACGCCTTAATAATAGAAAACAAATTGACCACGTATTATATTTTAGGTTATAATTCAGAAAGTTTAAAAATTAATAAAAATAAGAAATAGGGAGGTTATCAGGGTGATGGAGAGAGTATATAATTTTTCAGCTGGACCATCAATACTCCCTTTGCCAGTTTTAGAGAAAGTGCAAAAGGAGCTTGTAAATTATAACGGGACAGGCATGTCTATTATGGAAATGAGTCATCGATCTTCTTATTTTCAAAGTATTATAGATGAAGCGAGTAACTTGCTTCGTGAATTAATGAGCATTCCTGATGAGTATGAAGTACTGTTTTTACAAGGCGGTGCGTCATTACAATTCTCTATGATACCGTTAAATGTAATGAATACGTACAAAAAAGCAGGTTACGTATTAACTGGCTCATGGTCTAAAAAGGCGATGCAAGAAGCTGAAAAATTAGGAGAAGTACAAGTGCTTGCTTCCTCTGAACAAGAGAAGTTTACTACAACTCCTAAACTGGATGGTTTACTGATCGATGAAAAACTAGATTATGTACATATTACAACGAACAATACAATTGAGGGGACGAAATATGTGGACATTCCACATTTAGATAAAGTACCGCTCGTTGCGGATATGTCCTCAAATATTTTATCAGAACAATATGATGTTACGAAGTTTGGCCTTATATATGCGGGAGCGCAAAAGAATTTAGGGCCAGCGGGCTTAACGATTGTTATTATAAATAGAGATTTAATTGGGGGAGCAAATCGCTCTTGTCCTACGATGTTAAACTATGAAACTTACAGCAAAAATAACTCCTTATATAATACACCGCCGTCCTTTAGTATTTATGTAACGAAACTTGTACTAGAGTGGTTGAAAGAGCAAGGTGGGGTATCTGCGATTGAAGAACAGAATAGAATGAAATCTTCACTTCTTTACAATTTCTTAGATGAATCAAAATTGTTTACTTCACCAGTTGATCCTACGTATCGATCACTTATGAACATTCCGTTTACAACACCGTCAGAAGAGCTGAACAATGAGTTTTTACAAAAAGCGAAAGAACGCGGTCTTGTTACGTTAAAAGGACATCGCTCAGTCGGTGGTATGCGTGCAAGTATTTACAATGCGATGCCAGTACACGGTGTACAGCAATTAGTAAATTATATGAAGGAATTTGAGCTTGAGAATAGATAGGGAGATGGGGATATGTTTCGTGTTCAAACGTTAAATCAAATTGCGGAAAAGGGTTTGCAAGTTCTTGACGGAGAGCGTTATGAAGTAGGGGATAGAATGGACCACCCAGATGGCATTTTACTTCGCAGCTATTCTTTACACCAAGAAGAATTTTCAAAAGACTTAAAGGCGATTGCAAGAGCTGGTGCAGGTGTAAATAATATTCCTGTTGAGCGATGTACGGAAAAAGGGATTGTAGTATTTAATACACCAGGAGCGAATGCTAATGCAGTAAAGGAACTTATTATCGCCAGCCTGATCATGTCTTCACGTAACATTATTAATGGAGTAAGCTGGACGAAAAATTTAGAAGGTGAAGAAGTACCACAGCTTGTTGAATCTGGAAAGAAACAATTTGTTGGGTCAGAAATTGCAGGGAAGCGTCTAGGGGTTATCGGCCTTGGCGCAATCGGTGCTTTAGTTGCGAACGATGCGTTAGCTTTAGGAATGGACGTTGTCGGATATGATCCTTACATTTCAGTTGAAACGGCATGGCGCCTTTCTACACATGTGCAAAGGGCATTTAGTTTAGATGAAATTTTCGCAACGTGTGATTATATTACACTTCATATTCCACTTACGAATCAAACGAAGGGGATTATTGGTGAACACGCTGTAGAAAAGATGAAAAAAGGTATGCGTTTATTCAATTTCTCTAGAGGAGAACTTGTAGATGAAAAAGTTCTTCAAACAGCGTTAGAAGAAGATATTATTACACATTACGTAACAGACTTCCCGAATGAAAATGTGATAAAGATGAAAAATGTAACAGCGACGCCTCACCTTGGTGCCTCTACATCTGAATCGGAAGAAAATTGTGCAATCATGGCAGCACGCCAATTACGTGAATATTTAGAGACAGGAAATATTCGTAATTCAGTAAACTATCCAAACGTAGAATTACCGTATATCGGGAAAAAACGAATTACGATTATGCATCAAAACGTTCCGAACATGGTAGGACAAATTACAGGATGTTTAGCAGAGCATCATATTAATATTGCCGATATGATTAATCGTAGTAAACATTCTTGGGCGTACACAATGATTGATATTGATAACGGAATTGATGATATAATAAAAGAGAATATAGTGGAAAATATAAGCAAAATTACAGGTGTTGTAGCCGTTCGAATGATTGTGTAAAGGAGAGAGGGAAACTTGGCAAAAATCCGACCGTTTCGGGCCATTCGTCCAGTAGAGGAAAAAGCAGCGGAAGTTGCAGCTTTACCGTATGACGTATTAAATAGTGAAGAAGCAAGAGAGGTTGTAAAAGGGAATCCGTATTCTTTCTTACACGTTGATAAAGCAGAAATTGATTTAGACCCGGCACTTTCGCCGTATGATGAACGTGTATATGAAAAAGCGGGTGAAAATTTAAATCGATTTATACGAGAAGAAGTATTTATTCAAGACGAAGAGCCAGCACTATACATTTATGAACTGACGATGCAAGGAAGAACGCAGTCAGGCCTTGTCGTTTGTACATCTATTGATGAGTATGAAGATGATACAATTAAAAAACATGAAAGAACGCGTCATGAAAAAGAACTAGATCGCATTCGCCACGTAGATGTTTGTGATGCAAATACGGGTCCTATCTTTTTGACATATCGTACAAAAGAAGAGATAAAGCGTTTCATCGCAAGCTGGAAAGAAGAACATGCGCCAATCTATACATTTACAGCAGAAGACGGCGTTAGGCATGTTGCTTGGAAAATAGCTGATGAAGAAGTAGTTGCAAGTTTAGTAAACTTATTTGAAGATATTTCTAATCTGTACATTGCAGATGGGCATCACCGCTCAGCATCAGCGGCAAAAGTAGGGCTCATGCGAAGAGAACAATATCCGAATTACACAGGAGAAGAAGAGTTTAATTTCTTTCTATCTGTTTTATTCCCACACGATGAATTATCCATTTGGGACTACAACCGAGTTGTAAAAGATTTAAATGGCTTATCAGAAGAACAGTTTTTAAAGCAAATTGCACAATACTTTTATGTAGAAGAAGCATCACTTTCACCGTATAAACCAAATGAGCCAAAAACTTTTGGAATGTATGTAAATGAGAAGTGGTATAAGCTTACAGTGAAAGAGGAAACGTTTGATGCGAATGATCTTGTGAAAGGTTTAGATGTATCTATTCTGCAAGATCATTTATTAAGCCAAGTACTTGAAATACATGACCCGCGCTCTGATTCACGCATCGATTTTGTCGGAGGGATCCGCGGATTGGAAGAACTAGAACGCCTTGTAAAGAGCGGTGAATATAAAGCAGCATTCGCATTATATCCGACATCGATGGAATCTTTATTAGCAATCGCAGACGCCGGAGAAGTTATGCCGCCAAAATCAACGTGGTTTGAACCGAAACTGCGCAGTGGGTTGTTTGTACATTCTTTAAAATAATGATAGACTTCTTTAGTTTGGAAAACCGAAATGATTTTTAGTTTCGGTTTTTCTTATTTTGGCTCAGTAAACGTTTCATGTTGATTTTAATGTTAAGATTGAAATATGTAACAACAGGTCGCTACAAAAAAACGGAGGAAATACGATGAAAATACAGCTGCAAAAAAGTTTTTATGTTGAATTGAAAAATGCAATTCGTTGTCATTATAACGAACTTTTAACAAGATGCGGTGTTGACACAATATATGGGTACTCCATATTAACAGACGATTGTGTCAATAGCATTGGACCAGTGGCTAATGAAGAAAGACTAATCAAAGTTAATAAATCGGACCCTTTATACAATTATTATAGATACGGAGCTATTGAGTGGAGCGAATGGGACGATTTTGGAATGTTTGATGAAGTGAACAAAATTATTAAGAAATATCATAATATCGTCGAAGATGACTTTAACATACGAGTACATACACTGTTGAAAGAAACGTTAAATGTGTTAATGGAACTTGAATTAGAAGGATTGTTTGGAGACAGAAATGATAATCGATTTATTGTCATTTGTGTAACTGATTCATCGAACGAAATCATGATTGAATCAGCTCGATTGCTTAATACATTAAAGACATACGAAGAATATGCTTCAGAATTTGCATAAGAATGAATATAAGTAAAACTGCGCTCTATAAGAGGCGATTTTCATTTAATAGAAAGTCACCAATTAATAGTAACCATTCGTTGTGACGTAACCATCGAACAATTTGAGCCTGATGAAAAAAATCGCACAAAGATTATTGCGATGTTTACATGTAGGAATCAACTTGAAAAAGAAGTTATGAAGGGGAGATAAGGCTAGGTAGCATAAAATATATCACTATATGTGGAGTGGTTAATGCAAACATGTGGGTTCATTGGTTTTAAATGATGAATTTGCAGTGGTAGCGGTAGTGGAGGGGAAAGAATATGTTGAGTATAAAGATAAAAAGGTATTTTTGCTTTGTTGTTTTTCAAAAATAACGGATAAAATTTTCATATTTACGAACTTAGTGCATAATGATTGTTGGATAAATTGGAATACCACGTTCCTTTAGAATTTCAGACATATTATCTTTTTCAAACTACTTTTCTTTAACATATCTTATCTATTATGCTCCTTAGTTGGTTTTTCGGAGTTTATTATAGTTTAAAAAAGCTGCACGAGAACCTATATTTATATTGTTAAAATACACAACAATAAGGATAAAACCTACTTTGGAATTGCAAATGAAGCTTATGTATATGTGAAGTAAGGTGAAAGAGGGTCTGCACATAATCAATCACCCTTTTTTATAACATTTCTTTGCAGAGATACGTTATAAAAAAGGGTTTTTATTTGAAAGTTGAAAAATAAATTCTATTAATCATTCATATTTTATTAAATTACTTTGACCTAATTATAAGTCAGCTGAAACTGTACTTATTCCAACTTGGATAGTGTTAATAACAGTATATAAGTTGTGGTATTAGTTTATAGGAGTAGAACCTAATTTTCATTTGATGTATTTATTGAATGATTGGCTATAGTACTATACTTCTTATTCATAACTATATAAATCCAACCAATAACTGATAAGATAACTGGATAGAAAATAGCCCAACCACTAAATGAGTATACAATAATACATATAATTAGAGATAGGAAGGCCATCCACCAACCTATATCACGCACTTTTAATAATTTAAGAGCAGCTAGCATTGTAAAAATATATGAAGTAATAAATATTACACTAGGACCTTTAAGAAGCATTTCTAAATTTGGTCGTGCCATACCATAAAAAATTAAAATACAACTAAAAATGCCTCCTAGAACTAGTAATACCCTAGTTGGAGTTTGAAATTGAGAGTGTAACTTAGCAAAGAAGGAAGGGAAATGTCCTTCTCTAGCTTGAGCGTAAATCATTCTTGAAAAACCTGCAATGTTAGCATGTACAGCACTAAACGAAATGAAAATTGCTAAAATAGTTGTTATATATGTACCTATCGGTCCTAATCCTTTTGATATTAGAATACTAAGGGAAGCTATCTGATCTTTATCACCATATGAGTGGGTCCCTATTGTTACAAAAGATATTGCAATGTACATAATGGAGATACAAATTGCTCCTAAAAATAAACTAATCGAAATATCCTTAGCGGGCCTTTTAAATTCTTCAGCTAATGGGGTTATCATTTCCCACCCTACAAATGAGAAAAAGATAATTACAGAAGAAGCGCCAACGGAAGACCACCCGTTTGGTACAAATGGTGTAAAAGAACTTAATTTTACATATGGTATAGAAACGATAACAGCGACAACTATTAAAAGTGAAATAATACAAATTACAAACACACTAACTTTTGATGATAGCTCGATCCCTTTTATATGTAAGAGTAAAGAGGTAATTAAAATTAATGCTGCAATTCCTATAACACTAAGATTGCTTATTGGAAAAACATATCCAATATAATGGGCACCTGTTAAAGCAATAATAGGTACTCCAATAGGAATAGAACCTAACATAATCCAGCCTAGGATGGCACTTGTATTTGCATTAAATGCCATTTGAACATAAGCTGTAATTCCTCCAGCACTGGGAATCATTTTAGCAAGACGCGCTAGAGTCGCTACAATAGGAAAAGCTAATATAGACATGATAACCCAAGATAAAATTGAAGCTGGTCCAGCGCTATTCGCAGTAATTGAAGGTAAAATAAGGATTCCACAACCTAACACAGCTCCGATGGTTAATGCGGTCCCCTGTACCCAATTAATTGAACGTTTCAATGATTGTTGTGTCAAGATTCTCAGCCTCTCTTTCGTTAATTGATATTAATTATATAAAGTTTAAAAAAAAGATAACATGCTATAATTTATGTATTAATTATAATTTTCTTAAAGAATTTAAGAATTATTAAATGTTTTCTTAATTAATCAAGGGGAGGCCAAGCAATGGACGATACAGATTTAAAGATTCTTTCTCATCTTCAGGAAAATGCACGTTTAAGTATGGTTGAAATAGGAAAACTGGTAGGTTTGAGTTCTCCTTCTGTTACAGAGCGAGTTAGAAGACTAGAAGAACAAGAGGTAATTATAAGTTATCGCACGATTGTTAATCCGAAAGAATTAAAAAAACATATTACTGCGTTTGTTTTGATGGAACCAAGGGATTGCAATAAATATAAAAAGTTTGCAATGGAACATTCAGATGTGGTTGAATGTCACCGGATTGCCGGTATGTATAGTTATCTAACAAAGGTAGTCACGGAATCTGTACATACACTCGAAGACTATATTAATTTGTGCTTAGAGTATGGAAAGCCTACAACCTTAATAGTGCTTTCTTCTCCAGTAGAACATAAATCATTTTTTACAGAGAGTGAAAAACTTTAATTACATATGAGTGGTTATTCAAAATAAAAAGCGTTAAATTAATACCTAATAGGAAATAGAGTCCTATTAGGTATTAATTTTCAGAAAATTATTTAGAAAATTTAGATAAAAAATAATATTTGACATATTCTTACTACTGGTGGAATAATGAATATTGTATTTTAGAAAAATTAAATTCTCAGTTAATTGGAGGTAGAATTATTATGAAATATGCAGTGCTCACAAATGATTTACAGTACGATTTGGTTAATAAAAATGAGGATAGAATTGCAGCTGTGGAGGCGTTTACGCCTAAAATGGTGTCTTTCTTAGATACTATGAGAGAAAATGATGTTTCTATTATTCACCTGCAGTTAATTAACTTAGAAGATGATCCGAAAGCTGAACGATATGGTGATTTTTTACCAGTCACAAAGGGATCTAAAGGTGCAGAAATCTTACCTGAGTTTCTTCATGAAAAAGATATTATTATGGAGAAAAATAAGGATAGTGGCTTTTTTGAGACAAATCTTGATGAAACCTTAAAAAAATTAGGAGTAGATACAATTATTATTACGGGTATGCAAACTCAAATTTGTGTCCAAACAACTGCAGCGGATGGATTTTTTCGTGGTTATAATGTAATCGTACCAGAAGATGCAGTTGTTTCAGCAAAGGCTGAAGATAAGGAACGAGCTTTAAAATGGTTAGGTTCATATTGTGCAAAGATTATGAGTATCGAGGAAATCTGCAATTCAATTTCTAAAAATGAAGATATTTCTTTTGATGGAGTTGCAATTCCATAAGTAAATACGTTGTAATATCACTTGTTCTATGTAGCAAGTGATATTATTTTTCAAAAATAAAAATGAAAAGGAGTTTTAATAAATGAAATTAACTAAAGATTTAGAAAATATAATTTTAGACCATGGAACAGGAGGACTATTGAGTCAGGATTTAATTAGTTCAATTATTACTGCAAAACTAGAAGATGTTCACCTTGGAAAAATGGAGGATAGTGCCATTCTTGAGGTAAGTAGTAGAAGATTGGCGATGACAACAGACTCTTTTGTTATTGATCCTATCTTTTTTGGTGAAGGGAATATAGGTAAAGTAGCAGTTTGTGGAACGGTTAATGATTTAGCGGTTAGTGGTGCAAAACCACTTTATCTATCATTGGCATTAGTACTAGAAGAGGGTTTTCCAATTAAAGATTTGGAAGAAATATTAGATTCTATAAGAGAGACCGCGAAAGAAGCTGGAGTGTATATTGTTGCTGGTGATACAAAAGTTGTTAAAAAAGGTGAAGTAGACAAAATCTTTATTAATACAACTGGAATAGGAGTTTTTGAAGGAGATGTATCACCGTTTTCGGTAAACTCTATTCAAGAAGGTGACGATATCATTATAACAGGACAACTAGGAAACCATAGTATACATATCCTTTCTATCAGAGAAGGATTAGGGTTTGAACAGAGAATAAATAGTGATTGTGCACCATTAAATCATATGATATCAGAGTTGAAAAATCATTTTGGTGATTCTATACATTGTATGCGAGATATTACAAGAGGCGGGTTAGGTACAGTTTTAAATGAAGTCTCAGAAACAATTAATACTGGAATAAAAATACAAGAAAGAGATATTCCTATGTTAGCAGAAACTATTATGGCTGCCGACATGTTAGGTGTTAATCCAATGTATCTAGCTAATGAGGGCAATGTTTGTATGTTTGTGTCTCCAGAGGTAAGTGAGGAAGTCGTGAGGGTATTAAAAAATACTAAATATGGTAAAGAAGCTGCGGTAATTGGTAAAGTTACTCAAACAAAAGAAAGACAAGTGCTCATGGAAGCAAAATCAGGTGAATTGAAACTCATTGAGTTGTTATATGGGGCAGAATTACCTCGATTATGTTAGGAGACAATCTATGAAAAAAGTAATAAATATGTTTATAAAAAAGTATCAAGTTAAAGGCATTGTGCAAGGTGTTGGTTTTAGACCTTTCGTATATAGGATAGCAAAAAAGTATCATCTAAACGGATGGGTGTTAAATGATTCAAATGGAGTGCTTATAGAAGTAGAAGGGGAACAAAATAATATTACGCATTTTATTCATGATATTGAATTTAATTCCCCAGAATTGGCTTATGTGCAAGAGGTTAAATTAATAGAGGAACAAGAATCCAACAATCGTTATAGCTCTTTTGATATTTTGAGTAGCCAAAAACATAGTAGTAGGCAAACTTTAATATCTCCTGATACTTATGTATGTAATGAATGTTTAGACGAATTATTTGATCCAACGAATAGAAGGTTTCGTTATCCATTTATTAATTGTACAAATTGTGGACCTAGATATTCAATAATAAAAGATATTCCTTATGATAGACCATATACTACAATGGCCAAATTTCCTATGTGCAAAGAGTGTGATAAAGAATACAAAGACATATTGGATCGGAGATTCCATGCCCAACCAAATGCTTGCTGGAAATGTGGACCACAAGTTCAATTGAAAACAACAGATGGTACAAATGTCTCCACTGATAATCCAATAGAAAAAACAATTGATTTGTTGAAAAAGGGGAAAATCCTAGCTATTAAAGGGTTAGGTGGATATCACTTAGTTGTAGATCCAATGAATCATGAAGCTGTAAAAGAATTAAGAAAAAGAAAAAAACGGGATGAAAAACCTTTTGCTTTAATGTCATCTCAATTAGATGATGTGAAAAATTTTGCTGAAATAACAAAAAATGAAGAAACTTTATTAGTTTCTAAAGAACGACCAATTGTGTTATTGAACAAAAAGGATAATGAGTTTATTTCTTTAGATGTTGCACCAAATAATAATAATTATGGGGTAATGTTAGCATATACACCACTTCATCATCTTATTTTAAGAGGGAATTTTATTGCATTAATAGCTACGAGCGCCAATGTTTCTGATGAACCTATTGTATATAAAGATGGAGATGTAATTGAGCAGCTAAAGGGAATTGCAGATTATTATTTAGTACACAATAGGGAGATATTCACTAGAGTAGATGACTCTATTGTTAGGGGTATTGATTTAGATGATGAAGTAATAAAACTACAAATAATTCGTCGCGCTAGAGGTTATGTACCAAACCCAATTGATTTTAAAGAAGGATCAACTAATGTACTTGCTTTAGGAGCAGAATTAAAGAATACGATTTGCCTAACTAAAGACGAAAAAGCTTTTATTAGTCATCATATTGGTGATTTAAAAAACTATAAAATTTATGAATCGTTTAAAAATACTATAGCTCACTTACAAAAAATCTTTGAAATTAGTCCTTCTGTAATTGCAAGTGATCTTCATCCTGATTTTTATAGTACAAAATATGCATTTGATCAAAAAGTTTTACCAGTTGTACAGGTTCAGCATCATCATGCCCACATGGCTTCTTGTATGGTTGATAATCAATTAGATGGTCCTGTTTTAGGAGTTATTTTAGATGGTACGGGTTATGGTGATGATGGGAATATTTGGGGTGGAGAGTTTTTAATCGGTGATTTTCTTAATTATCAAAGAGCGGCATATATCGATTACTTTCAGCTGCCAGGCGGTGATAAAGCTGTTAAAGAACCGTATAGAATTGCTTTAGGAATATTGACGCAAATATATGGTGAACAAGTCAAAGAATTACCAATAAAGATAATTTCAGAGCGAAATAGTTTTGAACTAGATGTACTTATAAAAATGATTCAAAAAGGAATTAATTCTCCTCTTACTTCAAGTATGGGAAGGCTTTTTGATGCTGTTTCAGCACTATTGGGTGTCCGTGAAACAGTCCAATATGAAGGACAGGCTGCTATTGAGTTGGAGCAAGCGATTGATATCAATAATTCTTCCAATCCTTTATTATCATATGAAATAGTTGCTTCGAATGGAATTAGAAAAATCGATATAAAACCTATGTTTAAAGAGTTGGTATCTTTGATACTTAAAGATAAGTATACCAAGGGTGAATTGAGCTATCGTTTTCATTATACAATGGTTCAAATGATTACAGAAACCTGTAAACAAATTCGTCAAGAAACAGGGATTAATAAACTAGTTCTTAGTGGGGGAGTATTTTTAAATAAGTTTTTACTTGTAGAAACCTATAAGTCACTTAAGGCTTGTAAATTCGAGGTTTACATGCACAAACAAGTACCTACCAATGATGGGGGAATCTCTCTTGGTCAAGCAGCAATAGCAGCTCATCGCTATAAAGATATGCATTCGGTATAAATTTACAATAGCAATTATATAACTTTTCATTATTCTTTGTGAGTATAGTAAAAACGAAAAATTAGGAGGTGCTCTTTTATGGTAGTTAGTTCAAAAATGGATATATTTAATGAACTAGAATCCCAAGTTCGAAGTTATAGCAGAAGCTTTCCAACGATCTTCACTAAGTCTAAAGGATATAAATTATGGGATGTAGATGGAAAAGAGTATATTGACTTTTTCTCAGGTGCTGGTGCTCTTAATTATGGACATAATGATGATAAAATGAAACAGGTATTAATAGATTATCTTTTAGAAGATGGTATTATTCATAGTCTTGATATGGGAACAAGTGCTAAAGTGAATTTTTTAAAGCAATTTAACAAAATTATTTTGGAACCACGTGATTTAAACTATAAAATTATGTTTCCTGGTCCAACAGGTACAAATTCTGTTGAAAGTGCACTGAAAATTGCTCGAAAAGTGACTGGACGAACAAATATCATAAGTTTTTCAAATGCTTTTCATGGAATGAGTTTAGGATCACTTTCGATAACGAGTAATCATTTTAAGAGAAAGGGGGCTGGAGTACCACTAAATAATAGTATTATCATGCCGTATGAAAATTATTTAGATTCCCTTAATTCTTTATCCTATTTAGAAAAAGTATTAGACGATAGTGGAAGTGGAGTGGATTTACCTGCTGCAATTATTCTAGAAACAGTTCAAGGTGAGGGTGGTTTAAATACGGCTAGTTCCCAATGGTTAAAGGGAATTGACAGACTGTGTAAAAAATATAATATATTATTGATTGTCGATGATATTCAAGCAGGGTGCGGACGTACGGGGACATTTTTTAGCTTTGAACCTGCGAGCATTAAACCAGACATAATTTGTTTGTCAAAATCTATAAGTGGCATTGGCCTTCCGATGGCTATTACACTAATTAAACCGGAATATGATAAGTGGGAACCAGGAGAACATAATGGAACGTTTCGAGGGAATAATCTAGCATTTTTAGCAGCTACAGAAGCTTTGAGTTATTGGAAAGATATAGAGTTTATTAATGCTTTAAAATGGAAAAGTGAAAAAATCACTAGCTTTCTTAATGAGATTTGTTTGAAATACCCCCAACTTCAAGGAGAAGTACGAGGGAGAGGCTTTATGCAGGGCATAGCGTGTAATACTTTTGGAATAGCTAAAAAGATTTGCTCAGTTGCATTTGAAAATGGTCTAATTATTGAAACATCTGGACCTAATGATGAAGTTATTAAGTTGTTACCTTCTTTAACAATAGACTTAGAAGGATTAAGTAAAGGATTGGAAATGTTAGAGGATAGTATTTCTACTATTTTAAAAGAGGTAACTCACTAAGTTTGAACGACTCGCACTTAATAACCTTGCGAACCGTTTGCAGTAGTTGCGGTAGAAGAAGGAAAAGAAGCGGCCTACAAAGTGGATCTAACATTCTCATCTATTATGAGAGATTTAGATAAAATAATAAGTCAAATTCAAGAAGTTTCTGCATTAACAGAAGAGATATCTGCCGGCACAGAAGAAGTAAGTGCATCTCTTTCGCTAGTATATCATTCTAAATAATATATGATATTTTAAAATTCAAAACACCTTTCATTCACCATTAAAGAAAGGTGTTTTGAATTTGTTTTTTTAATTGTTTTTATAAATTGCACGTTGATGATGATATTATTTATATATAATCCCCTTATTTTACCTCAAATCGATAGGTGGGGAGAGAATTAATAAATGAGGGAATAATATATAAGGTAGTTGAATTGTAATGATCTATTCAACTATTAAAACAGCAAGTGAAATTTCTATTTATGAAGATAACACTTCTAAATATCCAATTTCATTAGGGTTTTGGGATAAATAATATATAACCTATATAGAAGAGTTAACATCCTATTTTATAGTAGTGGATAGTTATAAATTAGTACTTTAGGATTCATCAAGAAAAGTTCTTTTTTTCTGAATAATGCATATAAATTCGTGATATTTTATTATTAAACAAAATGGTTTTATATTTTATTAACTTATTACTTTCCATCTTCAATAATCATTTATTACAACAGCTTTAACGTCCAAAATAAGATGTTCCAACATAGGACAATATAAGTATCTTTATAATGATTTTTCAATATAATCAATGTGTTAATGAAAGTAATTCTGTGTTATTTTTACTTTTCTATTAACTAATACAGCTTCAAACAAAGGACATAATTGCTACATACTAAGTGAAATTTATTACCCATTCAAAATTCTGCCTATTCAATCTTTCTAAAAATAAAAAAAGATTGAACTCATAAATATACAAGTTATAATGAGGGCGTCGAGAGATAATATATGACCTTTAGCGAAAATATTAAACCTCGTTTTGGTTCGAAAATTCTAAAGAACTTGCCAGTAATTTTCTGAAATTTTACATACTGATATGATTACTATATGGAGGGTTGTGGAACAAAAGGAAAGTTTATTCAACTCAAGAAAGAAAGCGCTATCAAAAAAGGGTCTTATTTTAAATTGATTATGCTAATAACTTAGATTCAACAGCAATTAAAAATAATAAACCATGGGGGTGCTTATATGAACATAAATGTAGCATCTATTAAAGAAAAAAAGGTTGTTAAATACAAAAGTTGTTTTGATGTGATTGGGCCCATAATGATAGGTCCTTCAAGTTCACATACTGCAGGTGCTTTGTCTATTGGAACAGTTGCTAATAAATTATTTCAAGGTCTTCCAAAAAAAGTTGTGGTAACGTATTATGAATCATTTGCTGAAACCCATAAAGGTCACGGAACTGATTTTGCAATAATTGCTGGTATATTAGGCTTTGCTGCCGACGACAGCAAAGTGCCAGATGCTATTAAAATAGCAGAATCTAAAGGGATTGACATTACTTTTATTGAAAAATCAGGTGATAGTCCTGCCGGTCATCCAAATACGGCAGATGTATATGTAGAGGATGATAGTCGAAGTATTAGAACGGTGGGTATTTCAGTCGGTGGTGGATTGATCGAAGTCAAACATGTTGAAATTGACGGATTTAGCTTAGAACTGCAGGGGCCATTGCCAGTTGTTATTGCAATTTCAGAAAGAGCTGACTTTGAATTTGTCTTACGCAGGATCTTTAAACAATATGATGTTGAAATTAACAACTTTCATAGTTTGAAAGATAAAACAAAATATTTATATGCATTCGCTTTGGATTCGCTATTGCCTGGTAATGCTCAGAAGGAGTTAGGGAATTTAAGCAATATAGCTAATCTTATTATTCTTTAGTTACATTAAGGAGAGAAAAAATATGTATATGGCCATAAAAGAAATTGTGGATGCAGCTAATAAAAGTCAAAAGACAATTCATGAATTAGCAATTGAACAGGAAATCGAACAAACTAAAACTTCTTATGAAGAAGTTTGGAGTAAAATGGAACAAAATTTAGCGACTATGCAAAATGCTATAAATAAAAGTATCGAGGGCGACGGTGTATTTTCTCCAACCGGTTTAACCGGAGGTGATGCAGTTAAAATTAAAAACTATCGAGAAAATAGGAAAACTCTTTCTGGAGATTTGATGGTGTTAGGGATTCAAAGTGCTATCGGTGTTAATGAAGTAAATGCTGCATTAGGAGCTATTTGTGCAACTCCAACAGCGGGTGCGAGTGGGACGATTCCGGGAGTCCTATTTAGTATTAAGGATACGTTGCAGTTAAGTTATGAAGATATGATACATTTTCTATTCACATCAGCGTTATTTGGAACGATAGTAGCAAACAACGCTTGTATTTCAGGAGCGTATGGAGGATGTCAAGCTGAAGTAGGCAGTGCCTCAGCAATGGCGGCTGCAGCTGCGGTAGAAGCTGCAGGTGGAACGCCACAGCAATCTTCTGAAGCTTTTTCGATTGCATTACAAAATTTACTCGGTTTAGTTTGTGATCCGGTCGCTGGTTTGGTAGAAATTCCTTGTGTAAAGAGAAACGCCATTGGAGCGACAAATGCTTTAGCAGCAGCGGACATTGCATTAGCCGGCGTAAACAATATCATCAATGCTGACGAAGTTATTGAAGCGATGTATAGAGTTGGAAGACAGATTCCTCGCGAATTAAGAGAGACAGGTTTAGGTGGAATTGCGGCTACACCTACAGGGATTGCCATTAAAAATAAAATATTTGGGGAGAAACAATCAAATCAATGAACAGTTAACGTCTATATTGTGAAAAGGTTAACAATCTATTCTCTATTGTTCGCTTAAGGATTTCTGGATATTGGGGGAATTATCAATAAAATATCCTACTATATAATTGAAACATTTTGTAAGTGGTAACAAACTCGTCAGGTTGATGCTTCGTTAATTTTTTGAGTCTGATCAACTTAGAAGAAGGATATACGATGTGGCGCACTTTATAAACAAAAAGAACGGTCTATATTCCTATACCTTAAATAAAGACGTAAGAATAGGAAACAAGGAGGAATTAATATATGAATGGGAATACTGCAAAAAACATAGAATTTCAAGCTGATAATACGGCAGTAAAAAATGAAAAATACCTAGACCCTAAAAAATGGCATAAACAGGATACTACCTGGGCATTGAGCCTTTTTGGAACAGCAATTGGAGCAGGGGTACTCTTTTTACCGATTAATGCAGGTTCAGGTGGTTTATTATCATTGCTGTTAATTACCATACTTGCATATCCAGTTATGTACTACTCACATAGGGCGCTTGCTAAAATGATTTACGCTTCGAATTCTGCCGATGAGGGGATTACAGGTACAATAAGAGAATATTTCGGAAATAAAGCAAGTATCATTTTTAACATCGTATATTTCGTCTTCATTTATACGATCGTGCTGATGTACTCGGTCGCACTTACAAATACGGCAAGTAGTTTTATTGTACACCAATTGCACATGCCGGAGCCTCCAAGGGCTATTTTATCACTTGTATTAGTACTCGGTCTTATCACTATACTAAATTTGGGTCAGGATATTACTGTAAAGATAATGAGCATGCTAGTATATCCTTTCATTGCTTCTCTACTTTTTATTGCAATATCTTTAATTCCACAATGGAATACTTCAATGCTAAGTTTTTCAAGTGTTTCTACTGTTTCAGCTGGAACAGGGTATTTCGGAACGGTTTGGATGATACTACCAATCATCGTATTCTCGTTTAATCATTCTCCTATGATTTCGTCATTTGTTATGAAACAGAGAGCTACGTATGGAATAGACGCTACTGATGCCAAGTGTGCTCAAATACAAAAAGTTTGTTATATTATGACATTCGCTGTTGTTATGTTTTTTGTTTGGAGCAGTACTTTAAGTTTGACTCCAGATGATCTTAAGGTGGCAAAAGAACAGAACTTGTCAATCCTATCATATCTTGCTAATGAGCTTAATTCGCCAGTAATCACTATTGCAGCTCCTATGATTGCATTTGTGGCTATTACAAAGTCTTTCCTTGGCCATTATATAGGAGCGTATGAGGTAATGCGTGACATGATTATCAAGTCCAGTAAAAAACGTGGGAAAGATATAGGAGAAAAAACAGTTAAGACAATGATTCTTACTTTTGTTGTATTAACATGTTGGTATGTTGCTTATACAAATCCAAGTATTCTTGGAATCATTGATGCCCTTAGCGGTCCGTTAGTCGCTGCTATCTTATGTCTATTACCGATGTATGCGATTCGTAAAGTACCAGTACTAGCAAAATACAGAGGGAAAATGAGTAATGTATTTGTAATTGTTATAGGGATACTTACTGTTCTAGCAAGTATTAAGTCATTATTCTAATTTACTGTAGTTAGTTCTGATGCAAAAATAATAGGATATGAAATGAGAATGAAAGATTCCTAGCGGAACTAAATTATATAGTGTTAAACCAAAGAGATTCTGGTTTTGGACAAACTATTCATCTGGGATAGTTTGTCCTTTTTTAATTATATGCATAACTTCTATTACAGCAATCTTTTTTTAGCTGGTTGTTATGATTTTAATCCAAGCCTATTAGGGTGCTGATCCATGTGCATCAAGCTAATATTTTGAAGTATCCCACATTTGTTTTCTTAGGTTGATGGGAATGGGCCGGTACCCCATGTATGGCGGACAACTAAAATGGCTTTATTTCATCACATGTCCGAAGTCATTGTATCTCCCACTTACCCATTTCGCGTTCCTTGAGGAAGGAGAATTCTTTCGGGGAATAGGTTAAATTAAACTCGGTTTTTAGCACATCATAAATGGTCGGAAAATAAAGGTTGCATAATATATAGTTGCAAATTTCTCATTAATTCTGATGTTAAAGACTATATGAAAATAGTACATTTACAAATAATTAAAAACTGTATATTTAAATTAAACAATATTAAACGAGGTGTAATATTCCGATTATTCATATTGATTATACAAAAAAAAGAAAGAGAATAATAGGCTTGTTATTAATTTCTATTGACCTTAGTATTTAAAGGGTCATAAGAACTTTAACTTTACTACAAAATGTATGCCCTTTCATTTTAGGAGAAAAAATATTTGGGGACATACAAGATAAAGGAGTGATGTTTATAAAAAAAGTTTGTTCCATCAGTATAATTTGTCTCTTTTTTTTATGTTCTTGTTTTAGCTCAAACAGCAAACCCGCATCTAAAAAAGAGAAGAGCGACGAAGCAAAGATTACTAAACAAAAGAATTGGGGATTTAAAGCAATATATTCTGATGAGACTAAGATTAATGACTATAAGTCATTACCTAAAGTCAAAGTAGCAATATTGGATAGTGGGATTAATAAAAATCATCAAGATTTAAAAGGAAAAATTGTAAAAGATTATAATGCTATTAATCCAGGAAACGAAAATGTTGATAATTATGGACATGGGACTGCAGTTGCTGGAATCATAGCCGCCCATGATGATGATTTAGGTCTCACTGGAATATCCCCTAATGCAGAGATTTATGACGTTAAAGTTCTCGATGACAAAGGTTTAGCAGATATTGATACATTAATTAAAGGTATACAATGGTGCATTCAAGAAAATGTGCAAATAATGAATATTAGTTTCGGTGTACAATCAGATAATCCGAAATTAAAAGAAGCTATAGATGAAGCATTAGACAAGGGAATCATAATTGTTGCAGCTTCAGGAAATACATTAGGATTATCAGTTGATTATCCAGCTAAATATGAAAATGTAATATCTGTTTCAGCAATAAAAGAAAATTTAAAACGATCTGGTGTATCTGCAAAAGGGAAAATAGATTATGCAGCTCCCGGAATAAATATCTTAACTACTGATAATAAAGGTGACTATTCATATTATAGTGGTACCTCTTTTGCTACTGCGTATGTTACGGGTACTGTAGCAGTCCTATTAGCACAAAAAGATATAATTTTCAATGGTCAGAATATTAAATCTTATTTAAATGATAAAACTAAAGATCTAGGTGAAAAAGGATATGATTCCGAATATGGTTCTGGATTAATAATGATAGATTGAAAGAGGAGATCGATTAATGAAAAACGTAATTGTTAAAATATTAGTGTTTTCTATGTTACTTACTTTACTTCCTAATATACAATATGTAAAAGCAGATACAGGAATACAAGATAAAGTAACTTCCGTTGATGTAAGTAAAGTGGAATCTGAAGTAAATAAAGAATTAGGAATTGAAGTTTCAAATGAATTAAAGATTAATATAGAAAAAGAAACAGACGAAAAGGTCGTAGTTAATACAACTTTAGACACAACAGATTTGTCAGTTTCAACAGATATCGACATGAACCTTGAAACAGGGGGAATTACTGTATTCGGTAAGACGGTTGATGAAAATGGTGAAGAAACCCAACAAAACTTTGATGTTTATGTACAGGAAGTTGAAGGAAATGACTTTATAGCTACATTCGTTGATCAAGAAACAGGAAAAGAATATGAAGTTAATACCCTAAAAGCAAGTGCTTCTATTTGGCCTGTAGTAGTAGCGGCTGTGGCTAGATATGGTATACAATATGCAATAAAAAAGTATGGAAAACAAGCAGTAACTTCAGCAATGAAACAGGTTCCCAAGAGTATAAATAAGGTTGATGATAAATTCCTTAAAAGAAAAGGTATTGATGCTCACGAATTAAAAAGAGACTACTTGGGTAGAAGTGTTAGTATTTCAAAATATGATATCTATGTGGATAAGAAAACAGGAAGACTTTGGATTTACCTAAAAGGTGGAAAAGGAACTCCGATACCAACTGATTCATTTATAAAATAAAAAAATCTAAAGTCATTTGTGAAAAAATGACTTTAGATTTTTAGTTATAATGAATTATAAGTATGAAGTAAAGGATAAAATTTATTATCCTTTACTTCAAATATTAATAGGGATGTGTTAAATAATTTGAGTACATTAATAAATGTAGAACTAGCCATTTTCGGAGAAATATTTAATCCAGAAGAGCTAACTAAACAATTTAATTTAGAACCAACGATGACTTATAAAAAAGGTGACTTTATTAGAGGTAATTCGTTATTTATTCGGGAAGAAACAAACTGGAGTATTGAAACAGGGTATGAAGAATCTCTTAATGCAGAAGAGGTTGTAAAAAAGTTAATTTCCATATTGGAACATAAAAAAAATGAAATAATTAATATGCAAAGTAAACATAATCTAAAATGCAAATTATCTGTTGTTGTAAAAATAGAAAATAATGAAGTCCCTTCTTTATGTTTTGATCAACATACTATTGGTTTTATCAATAGTATTGGTGCGGAAATTGATATTTGTCTATACTTATTGTAAGTCTAGCGGTAGGATTAAAATATTTGTTAAATGATGCAATGTACCTTTGATAGTGTCTGCGATAAAATGTTTGCCCTAAGCATTAAATTGAATTCTACTTCTGATAAAAGATAGGGCCTTCCTTAAGAGGAGGGTTCTTACAAACTAACTGTATAGGTGAAGATGGACAACAGCAACCAGAAAGTAGCTTTTAATATTAATTGAAGATAGTCTCTATGAACGAAATGATTCTACTAGTATTAAAATAAAGAGTCTAACTTTATGGATAAGGAATTGAAGGCTAATACACCGTATAAATATGTAGTAACAGCGGTTGATTTAGCTGGAAATGAATCTAGTAGAAGTGATGTATTGGATGTAACAACAAAGGCAGAGGATTCCACATATGAAAAATGGGATGCGAGAAAAGCATATACTAAAGGTGATAGAGTAGTATATGAGGGGAAAGTGTATGAAGCAGTTCAAGGTTATCAAGGCAATGGTGACACAAATTGGATTTTTGCCCTATCGCTTTGGAATCCAGTTTTGAGTAAATGATAAGCAGGAAAATGTAGTTAATATTTTTGGATTTTTCTTTGGAAATAAACGGCCGTTCAAAATATAAATTCTCAAATGGTTTAAATGATTTGCAAATAAATTTAATCTCCATCTATTGTTTACGAAATGAAATCGAAAAAGAATCCCAATGGTACTCCATTGGGATTCTTTATTTTCTAATTTGTAATAGCATAAATTTGCACAGTGAATTTGCTAGTGGCACCAATTGGACTTGCGATATAATATTTGGTATTTGTGTAAGCTTCAGTCCTAGATTCATGTGAAATATTTTTCCAACGAATAGAATCAGTACCTAGGGGAACATCAATCATTACATTGAAAGAGATAGTAGAAGGATGATCTTTTTCTGAAGGTACAATAACCCATTTCAATTCTTTGGTACCTACAGGTAAACTATCAATTTTAAAGTTTTGACTGGATCGATTTTTTGTCCGGATAAAGGACTAGATATGGTTGCTTGTTTTATTTTATTGTAGGAATAATACATGTTTGCATAGGTAGTTTAATTCCTTCATTAAATACAATATTATGGAAGAGCCCCTGGTCAATTAGGTGTTTTAATATTTTTTCAATTTACGGGTTTTTTATTTGGTGTTCTAAGTTCACCCATACTAGTAAGAAAGTATCATTATTTTAAAACAATAACATTAGGTGTTTTAGTAATGTCCATCGTTCTAGGAGGTTTTATATATATTAAAGAATGGGCATATTTAACTGTTATTTGCTTTGTATTAGGCTATGGAGCAGGTTTGTTAGAAACTACGATGGGTTCCTTTATTATTTCAGCAGAAAGGAATAGTGCTGCTAAATTTAGCATTCTCGAAGTATGGTTTGGGGTTGGGGCGCTAGGGTTTCCGTTACTAGTTAATTATATTATAAAATTTTATGAATGGTATTTTATTCTTTATTTTTACACTATTTGTTTGGTACATGTTTGGACGTACAAAATTTCTAAATTTTTCTCCTCAAAATAATGAAAAGGGAGGAGCATCCCTTTCCTCATTTACTCTAAAATTTAAAAGTGAAAAGATTACAGTTATATTATTCATTTCACTTTTTGCATTGAGTCTAGGTTGTATTATTTTAAAAATGAGGAAAATTGCAACTTACGGTAACGAAAGTGCCAAAAAGGTAGAAGGTATGAAAAATTTATAGAAAAAATTTAATAATATGAAAAAGTTAATTTTATTTGGAATTCCTAAAAAAGTTGATAAAGTTAAAAATTCTGTATTTGGGCTTTGTTTTATATATTGTGCTGTGTAATATATAAAACAGAGATACTTCAAATATAAAAATGATATGCAACAGTGACCAGTTCGCAGGTAATAAAAAGTTATTTTAATTAGCTTTTCAGATTAATCTAAGAGGGGTTTGTTATCGAATGGAGATAAAAATTAGTAAAAAGGATAAGATTGATATCTCTAAAAAATTAAAGTCTTTTTTAGCTGAACAATATTCACTGGAATTGGGTGAATACATAAGCTATGAGTTACTTGAATTCATAATAAAGGAATTAAATCCACATTTTAATCAAGTTACTAGGGATAGGTTGGAAATGTTGTTAAAGAATATAGAGAAAGATATATACAGTCAATAGACTTTATATGAGAATTGAAAAACTATAATATCATTTTTAAAAATTATAAAAGGAAATATGTTACTGAAAAGTAAGGAGACAATCCATTACTTTTCTAAAAAGCAATTAGGTCCGTACAATGATGTATTAAAGTGATTCCGAAGGGATTTTGGATGCTGAAGAGAGTACAAGTGAGTTAAAAAAGAAAGGTGCGTAGGCGCCTTTCTTTTTTGAAGGAGATTTTTATATTTTGGGATAGCGCCACATCGCTATCAACTTAAGAAATTAATTGTTCCCTAAAACGAAAAAAATAAACTAAATGTCCTTGGTTACCTATGAAAAGAATAAATTTTTGTTTTGGGAGTACTTCAAAATGTTAGCTTGATAGCGATGTGAATGGCCCCCCACTGATTAAAGTTACACTTCATTCCACGCCACTCTCTAAAATAGAAAAAGATACATTTTCACAATCAATTTCTGCCAACGCGCCGTAAGGTAAAATAAACTTCGGTTCAGTATGGCCGAAATTTAAATTATAAAGAATCGGCAAATCTTCTAAGTTATATTCTTTCATAACTTTAAGTATTTCATGTTTATATTCTTCATAATACATTTCGTCTTTTGGTTTACCAAAAATAATCCCTTTTGCTTTTTGGAGAATGCCTTGCGCTGCGTAATTTCGTAAACAATACTTTATATAACTTGGTTCTGGGTGGTCTTCAGAAGTTTCAAAGAAAAAGATACTATCTTCCCAATGTTTTTTCTCAGGCCAAAGCTCCGTTCCTTTTGCAAATTCCAGTACTTCTATACAACCACCAATTAAGCGTCCTTGTACGGTAGTAGAGCCTTGAAGTACCTCATATCCATTATTTTGCTGCATCGTACGTCTTGTATCTTTATTTACCTCTATCCATTCTAAACGCTCACTCGTCCATTCATGAGCTGGTTGAATTTCGCCAATAACTTCATTTGAAAAGAGAGTTCGCTTTACCATTTCAACCGTATATGGATTCAACTCTATATTTTCAGCAAAATCCGTTAAAATGGCTGGACCGTAAAAGGAGGAAATTCCTGCTTTATAACAAAACAAGTGTGAAACGGTAACGTCAGAGTATCCCATAAAAATTTTCGGGTTTTCACGTATCACATTAAAATCTATATAGGGAAGTAAGCGAATGCTATCTTCACCGCCGATATTCGCAATAATTGCTTTCACGCGCGTATCTTGAAATGCTGTCATTAAATCTTCCGCACGAGCCTGTGGGTTGTTATAAATGAATTCGCTACCTTTTAAACTATTTGGCATGGGAACAACCGTAAGACCGAAAACTTCTTCTAACC
Organism: Bacillus cereus group sp. TH152-1LC; assembly: GCF_027710505.1. Classification (NCBI taxonomy): domain Bacteria; kingdom Bacillati; phylum Bacillota; class Bacilli; order Caryophanales; family Bacillaceae; genus Bacillus; species Bacillus cereus group sp. TH152-1LC. The sequence goes on from NZ_JAQFNK010000018.1 coordinate 64,176, forward strand.
TCTTTACCCCTTGCTCATATCGCCATCTTATCTCAGAATCGCCTGCGCCTCCCCATGAAGGGCTGACTGTTGCTACGATATCACCTGGCTGTAATCTGTTTGGTTTCTTTAACATGTTAACTCCTCTCCTACATAATGTAATGGACTACGACTATACATGTAGCTTTGAAAAAATATGATGCATCACATTGTTTTCTTCATCATCAATTCGTTTACCTGCTAGTATTCGAGAATTTAGCATTCGTGTTAAATATATTTAAAAGTTACAGTATGCAACATTGCATGAGAAAGATGGTTGCTATTTTCTACAACCTGTAACTATAATAGTTACAGGTTGGTCGTATCCAATCAAAAAATATAATCATCATGAATGGAGAGGTTACATATGGGTATGAAAAAATTAATTTTAGCAGGTGCTTTAGGTATCGCAGCATTATCAGGAACGAATTTACCAGGATTAGAACTGTCAAAAGCGAGTGCGGCTTCTATTGAATCTAATTTCTCGACGTTAGAAGGACGAGTAATAGAAGTAGATAAAGGTGTGATTGTTGTAAAATCTAAGCAATATGAAGAACCTGTTAGTGTGTATATGGACTCATTTTTAAATGTGAAAGTAGGAGATGAGGTTAAAGCTACTGGATCTATGATGCGCAATTTTACGGAATATATGATTGCAAATACAGTTGAAAATACGTCAAATAAATTAGGTATGCACATGAAAGAAGACGGCTCTCCTGATTATGTGATTGGGGAAGTATCAAAAGTAGGAATGATGGAAGGTGAGGGAGAAGGTTCTACTAAATATGTCGTAGTTGAGTATCCATCACTAAACGGGAAGAAAGTTATCATTGATGTTTTCTTAACGAAGGGACAAGTACTTCGTACGGGTGAGAAAGTAAAAATTGATATGAAGTATGTGGGCTGGGGCGGAAGTTCTATTAATTGGAACACAACGGATCATATTGAAAAAGTGTATGAGGTAAAGAGCAACGCTGAAAATAATGATGATGTTTGGATTTGGTCTTAATTAGACCTTTATAACAATGTATCATGCAGTACCCATTGAATGATCATATGTATGACAATTCGATGGGTACGTTTTGTTTTGTATTTTTTGAGAATAACGGATTTCCGATTAGAATATGATGTTAATATTAGAGAGAAGGTAAAAAAATACAATATGGAAAGAAGTGTTTAAGGGTGGAACGAGATGAGGTTTATTTACGAGCTAAAAAAAGGGTAGAGAATTTAAAAGCGTTTTATATTCATTTAACGGTCTATATACTAGTGAACGTAATGCTTTTTATTATAAATATAATCTCTGATTCAAGTAAATTATGGTTTTTATATCCACTTGCAGGTTGGGGGATCGGTATCGTTATACATGGTTTGACAACTTTTCCAGTTGGGATATTCGGAAAAGAGTGGGAAGAACGAAAGATTAAAGAATATATGGAAAAAGATAAGTAAATTTATTACTGGAATGTATGGATATAAAATTTCATTTAAATCTCTGTGATCAAATATTTGAGGCGAAGTTTATTCTATAACTTCGCCTATTTGCTTTGTATTCGAAGTTTGTACGAGTGAGTATTCATATTCATTTTTAAGCGTCAATTGCATGTGAAATCAAAACTTTATTTGTAGTACATAATAAATACAGTTGTTTTACTTTTTTAATTACTTGTGGATGTAGGATGAAGTTGATTTATTACCCTATATTAAAATAAAAATAAACCACTGTTCGATTTGAATATTCCACGATATAATGGTGAGAGTTTATGACAGAATAAATATTTACATAAGAAGTGAGGTACTGTATGAAAAAAAGAACGACAGACATTATTTTTATTATTATCGGTGCATTTCTTTTTGCGTTAGGTGTTAATTTGTTTGTTATCCCGAACGAATTTGGTGAGGGCGGGGTAACAGGTATCACGATTATTACGTACTATTTATTTGAATGGTCACCGGGCTTAGTTAACTTAATTTTAAATGCGATTTTGTTAATAGCTGGTTATAAGTTTTTAAATAAGATTACAACAATTTATACGATTATCGCTGTAGTTACAAACTCGCTATTTCTTCATTTGACAGAAGGCTGGACGATTGCTTCGGATGAAATGCTCGTAAATGCCATTTTCGGAGGAATATTTATTGGATGCGGGATTGGTCTTATTATTCGCGTTGGCGGAACAACTGCTGGTACTACCATCTTAGCAAGGATGACGCATAAATATTTAGGTTGGAGCATTAGCTATGGTTTACTGTTCTTCGATTTAATCGTTGCGTTTTCATCGTATTTCATCATTGGTGCAGAAAAACTGATGATAACAATTATTATGCTATATGTAGCAACGAAAGTGATGGAATTTGTAATTGAAGGTTTAAATCCGAAGAAGGCTATTACGATTATTTCTGATAACCCGAATGAAATTGCCGGGAAGGTCACTACCTTAATGGGCAGAGGGGTTACCGTGTACTCAGGTCATGGCTATTACACGAAAACACCGAAGGAAATTCTTTATGTTGTTATTAACAAGCAAGAAGTAGTGAAGCTAAAACGGATTGTTCAAACTACGGATCCAGCTGCGTTCATCGCTATACACGATGTTCGTGACGTATTTGGAGAAGGGTTCGTTGATATTTCTAAAGCTTAGAACTTATTTTTCATTAAAATAATCTTAATACTAAAACGTAAGAATCTATTTTGAATAATCTTTTTTCAAAATAGATTCTTTTTATTTATCTTAAAATGTTGGTTTGTTTTTCTTTTTCTTGCAAAAAAAACAATTGTTTCTTAATGTAAGAAATGTAGAAGGATGAACAAGAGAGGGTTTAATGAAGATGATACATATTTTATTAGCTGATGATGATAAGCATATTAGAGAGTTGTTACATTACCATTTACAAAAAGAGGGGTTTAAAGTTTTTGAAGCAGAAGATGGAAAGATAGCGCAAGGCGTATTAGAGAAAGAGAATATTCAACTTGCGATAGTAGACATTATGATGCCGTTTGTTGATGGCTATACGTTATGTGAGGAAATTAGGAAGTATCATGATATTCCTGTTATTTTATTAACTGCGAAAGATCAGTTAGTTGATAAAGAAAAAGGATTTATTTCTGGTACGGACGATTATATTGTAAAACCGTTTGAGCCAGCTGAAGTCATTTTCCGTATGAAAGCATTACTGCGTCGTTATCAAATGCTGAGTGCTGATATTATTACACTGCACGGTACAACAATTGACCGAAAAGGCTTTGAAGTGAAGTGTAACGGTCAAACGATTCTGCTTCCATTAAAGGAATTTGAATTGTTATCACAACTGGCTAGTTACCCGGGAAGAACATTTTCAAGAGAAGAATTAATTGAATTAGTATGGGGAATGGATTTTGAAGGGGATGAACGAACAGTTGACGTTCATGTGAAAAGGCTGCGAGATCGTTTTTCAAAACGAACGGATGATTTTCAAATTACGACAGTACGCGGACTCGGTTATAAGTTGGAGTTGAAATAGAATGAAATCACTATACTCTAGATTTGTTTTTATGACGGTTGGAATCATGCTACTTAGCAGTATTATCGGTTTTTTATTAACAAATGTGTACTATCAAGTGAAGTTAAAACCGTATAACAGTGAAAAGATTTTAATGTACGCGGAAGAAGTTAAAGCGTTATATGAAAAACAAAGTGAAGAAAATAAAGAGGCGTACTTACAGTCTATTGCGAAATTAGGATATGAAATTTACATTGTAGATGACAAAAAGAATGGAAAGCGTATCGGTAATGCGTTTCGTAAAACGTCTATTAGTGATGATACTGTTCATAAAGTGTTGCAAGGGGAAACGTTTAACGGCGTTTCCACATATCCAACGCGCCTCTTTATTACAGGGTTTTTCGATAATGAATTAATTAATAGTGTCGGTGTCCCGGTAAAACACAGTGATAAACAGTACGCTTTATTTATTCGTCCTGACATTCAGAACCAATTTGGCGAGATGCGAATCTTCTTAGCGGTATTACTTGGATTTATCGTACTATTAAGTATTATCTTTATAGCGATTGCAGCAGGTTATATCGTGCGTCCGATTCGTACATTTACGAAAGCGACGCAAAAGATTGCAAATGGTGAATATGATATCGAATTGGATGAAAATCGAAAAGATGAAATTGGTACATTGGCAACTAATTTTCAAAAGATGACGAAAAGTATTAAAGAATTAGATGAGATGAGACAAGAATTCGTTTCAAACGTTTCTCACGAATTCCAATCGCCGCTTTCTTCCATTCAAGGTTTCTCGAAAACATTACAAACAGAAGAGATGAGTGCGGAAGAAAGAAACCATTACTTACAAATTATTGAGGGTGAAAGTAAGCGAATGTCTAGTTTATGTAAACAGTTACTTACGCTTGCTTCACTAGATAAAGAAGAAAAAGTTCTACAAATAAAAGAATTCAATTTGCAAAAGCAAATTAAAGACGTCATTTTTATGCTCGAATGGAAATGGCGTGAAAAAGATATCGCCGTTGAATTTGATGTGCCGGATATTACAATACGAGGGGATGAAAACTTACTTCATCAAGTATGGAGTAACATCTTTACGAATAGCATTAAGTTTTCAAACGACGGTGGAACGATTGAATTTGTTGTAGAAGAATTAGAATCAAGTGTGATGATCTCTATATCAGACAACGGAATTGGTATGGAAAGAGAAGAAATGGACCGTATATTTGATCGTTTTTACAAAGTAGATACTGCAAGGGCAAGAAACGTAGAAGGTAGCGGTTTAGGGTTATCAATTGTGCAGAAAATTGTTGAACTACATAACGGAAACGTTTCTGTGTATAGTACGAAAGGGGAAGGGACTACTGTTCAGGTGGAGCTTCCGAAATAGATGGAAGAGGCTGTTTGGAAACGGCCTCTTCTTTTTTGTCATTTTGTTTCGGGAGATCGCTGATATTTTTTCGCTTATGTGTAAAGTGACAAAAAGTTGTTTGAAAATATGCGAGTCATTCTATTCCACAATTGGACCACATTCTTGAATGACAATTTGTGATTAATTTAGATATCCATGTGAATAAATAGGGGTTGTGAAGGAATGTACTTATGGTAATAAGTCAGATTAGTTTAGGAAGGAATATTATAAATAAAATGGAATAATAAATAAATTGAACAACAGAATTTATAGACGAATTATTTACCTAGGCATCGATTGTTTCAATACCAAAAACTATTAGAAATGAGGGACTTTAAGATGACACACCCCGCATTAATAATGTACAAATACCACGTATGGGCAAATGGAGTGATAATTGATCGTTTAAAAGAACTACCACAGGACATTTATCATAAGGAAATTCAGAGTGGTTTTTCTTCGGTATCAAAGGTGTTGTCGCACATTTACCTTACTGATTACGCATGGTTTGACATTATCTTAGGTAAAAGTATGAATGAAGCAATGGTGTCTACAAACCAATTGAGAGAACAGGTGGAAACAAAAAATATTGAGGAAATGAAAAAAATATTTCAAGACTTATCCGAACGAAACGAAGCCCTTTTAAACAGTCAAGAAGATATTGATAAGGTGATAGTGGTGAATAACCCATATGCTGGGGTGCTTGAAACTTCTATTTCTGAATCAGTACTTCACGTTGTCACCCATGGTTCTTATCACCGTGGCAATATAGCTACGATGTTGCGGCAAATGGGGCAAACCTCTGTTATGCAAGATTTTGGACTTTACCTATATTCAAAATAAAACAGAGTTACTCAAGTGTCGATTTTCTTTAAATGGTTCCGTTTTCAAACTAGTGCGTTAGTCAAAAAGAAAAGGAAACAGTCAAAATCATCATCTTGATTTTCCACAATTGGGCGCTTTTTTTAAATAACTTTATTGTTATATTTTTTAGTGAGTGAAGTATCTTACATACAAAATGAAATAACTATATTTTTAACCCCGTCCTATAGTTAGAACGGGGTTAAATTTGTTCCTGCTATAAAGCCGTACCTTTCCCGCGCTCTACTTTAAATCGAACTCCAAAAGTATCCGCTGTAATTTCATCAGCTTTCGGCAATGCTCGTAATTTTGGATGAAGCAGCCATACGAGAGAAATAAATAAAATACCGATGCTAGCGAGCGCGAAAATGAGTTGGCTACTAAATACATTTGCGGTGTATCCGCCAATTAAAGAGCCGAACGGCATAGCAATTTTGCCCATACTTCCTATGACTGTATTGATACGTCCGATATATTGATTTGGAATTACAATCTGACTAATTGTCGCGAATAATATGTTGGTCGCACCAATTGGAATCCAAGCTAGGCCGAATAAGAGAATAGATAGCCATTGAAACGGTACGATCGTAGAGAGAAACCAAAAGATAGCGCCAGTCGCAAAACCAAGAATAGAGACACGGCCAACATTACGTTTGCCAACCCATGAACTGAATAATGCACCGATGAGACTACCTGCTGATATAGCAGCTAGAAAAAAGCCATATGATTTCACGCCTCCTAAAGAATCAGCGAAAGAAGGGAGTATCGCCATCGTCATACCGATTGAAAAATTAGCGACTACTGAACCGATTAAGAATACGCCCATTAATGAACGAAAGACGATGGAAAAACCTTCTTTTAAATCAGAGAAATATTGTTTAGTTGATAGCGATGTATTGGTTTCTGCTTGCGTTGGCATTTTTAGTGAAAAGAACAAAAGGGCAGTAATCACGAATGTAAAAGAGTCGATTACATATAAAGTGATTGCGCCAAATAGTGCTACTAATATGCCAGAAAGAGTCGTACAAATTAAGTCAATGCCTTGATACGCAAATGAAAAGAGTGAATTTCCTTTTAATAATTGTGTTTTATGCAGTAGAAGTGGTAAAGCTTTTGATTGTGCGGGATAGGCGAATTGTTCGATAAAGGCTACGATGGGCATAATGATGAGTAGTAATTGAACTGTTAATAGATCGAAGTAGTGTGTAATAGGAATGATTAATATAAGAATGCATTGCAGAACTTGTGTGATGACGAGGGTGTTTTTGATTGACCATCTATCAACGAATGGCCCAGTAAGAAATTGAAGTGCAGAAGGTAATAATGTAAGGAAACCAGCCAATCCAGAATAAAAAGGATTACCACTAAGTTTATATACGAGCCACATCGCAGCTACATAATACAAGCTATCTCCTATGTTCGTAAAAATTCTCCCTAAAAACAGTAAGAAGAAATTCCGGTTTTTTAATATGTCCACTTTATCTACTCCTTTATAAAAAAATTATTCGGTAAAATAAATTTGACCGTTGGTGTAAAAAAAATCGTATTACGATTTTTCTTCTTTTTTAACGAATCGCTGCATTGCTCGTTCGTCGATTTGTAGTGCAGTAGTAGAAATGTAATAAGATTTACTATTTGGATCTTTATCCGCGTCTTTTGTGATATCGTTTAATTCACCCATTAATTCATGAAACTTTTTCACCCACACTTGAAATTGTTCTGGCGTGGCATCAAACTCCCAGCAAGATGAAACGTAATTCCACTCAGTAGGGTTTTCGCTTCCTGTTCGTAACATAAAAGCTTCTTCCGGTGCAGCAAGAATATGGCTTTTCGTCATTTCCGTCATTTGTAAAAAGATTTGGCGACCTGATTCGCTTAACATTTCTAAATGAGGTAATAGATTTGCGGCAGGGGTGAAGCCTTTAGCGACAGATTGATAAAACTTTTGAATGATACCATTCTTTTCTTCTGTATAAACAATTTCTATAAAACCATTCTTTTCTAATTCTTTTAAATGATAATGAATTTTAGCCCTTGGAATGCCGAATTTCTCAGATAGTAGTTGTCCTGTATAAGGACGTTCGCATAGACGCATCATCATTTCGACACGTAGTGGATCGCTTATTGCTTTTAGTTGGCTATAAGTAGTGAGTGTTAACATGGGCTTCAACATGATCAACTCCTTAAATGAAATTACTCGGTCAAGATTATTTGACTGAATTGTATCAAGGATTCTAATTATTTTCAATACTTTCTGAAAATTAAATCTTCCCCTCTGTAATCTTCTGTTCATATTCCGTTCATATTTCTTTTTTATGCTAAGTGCATAGAAAGAAAGAGGAAGGAGCGAGCGAAATGTTTTTAGCTCTGCGTGAATTAAAACAATCAAAATTAAGATACGGATTAATCGGATTGATTATGGTGTTATTATCATTTTTAGTCCTTGTTATTTCAGGATTAGCAAATGGACTATCATATGATAATGCTTCATCGATTCAAAATATGGAGGCAAATAAGTTCGTTTTAGCGGATGATGCGGAAAATAAATTACTTCGTTCACAAATTAAGAAAGACGATGTAGATAACGTAGTCAATCAAGTAGGCGAGAAAGAGGCCGTTCCGTTTCGCGTGAAAGTTTCAACGTATGAAAAGAAAGATAGTTCGAAAAAAGTGGATGTTGCTATTTTCTCAAGTGAACGTGATTCATTTTTAGAACCGAACATTGTAAAAGGTGAGAAATTAGGTACAGCAAACAACGAAATGGTTGCTGATGAATCAATTAAAGAAAAAGGAATCGATATCGGGGATACAATTATTGATCCTGTTTCAAAGAAAGAATTTACAATCGTTGGATTTACGAAAGATCAAATGTTTAGCCATACACCAGTCGTTTATGTAAATGAAGACGTATGGGGATCTATTTCACAACCAAATCAAAAAGATTATAGTGCAATTGCGCTGAATACAGATAAAGAAATCAAAAATGCACATGTTATCGACAAAAAAGAAGTACTGCAAAGTATTCCAGGATTTAAAGAAGAGCAAGGAACATTAACGATGATCATTGCATTCTTACTTGTTATCGCTGCGTTACTAATCGGTGTATTCTTCTACGTCATTACACTGCAAAAAACACAGCAATTAGGTGTATTAAAAGCAATCGGTACAAAGAACTCTTATTTAGCAAATAGCTTAGTCGTGCAGGCGTTATTCTTATCAGTCGTTGCGATGGTGATCAGTATTGTCCTTGTACAAGGATTAGAACAAATTTTACCAGCGGGTATGCCGTTCTTATTAACAACACCGATGATTGCACAATATGCAGCAATCTTTATCGTCATTAGTATTTTAGGAACACTGATTTCGTTATACCAAGTATTAAAAGTTGATGCATTAGAAGCAATTGGAGGCGGGATGTAATGACTTCATTATTGAAATTAGACAAAGTAAGTAAAGTGTACGGAGAAGGGAATACGGAAGTAACAGCCCTTCATCCGATGTCGCTTGATGTGAAAGCTGGAGAGTTTATCGGAATCGTCGGTCCTTCTGGATCAGGAAAAAGTACGTTATTATCAATCGCGGGTGCATTATTATCACCTTCAAAAGGGGATATTTACATTCGTGAGAAAAATATTACGAAGTTATCGGAAAAGGAAATGACAGACATTCGTTTGAAAAAAATCGGCTTCATTTTCCAATTCGCAAATCTTGTTCCATATTTAAATGTAAAAGAACAATTACTTTACATTGCAAAGCTTAAAAAAGACAATAAACAAGAATCAGAAAAGCGTGCGGATCATTTATTAGCGGCATTTGGATTAGGAGAAAGAAAAAATCATTATCCAAATCAACTGTCCGGCGGAGAAAAACAAAGGGTAGCAATCGCTCGCGCGTTTATGAACAATCCGGATTTAATATTAGCGGATGAACCAACGGCTAGCTTAGACTCGAAACGTGCACGTGAAGTTGTAGAAATGATGAAACGTGAAGTGAAAGAGAGCCAAAAAGCAGCAATTATGATTACGCATGATGAAAGAATGCTTGATGTATGTGATCGTATATTGACGCTTCGAGATGGGAAGTTAATATAAAGAAAAAAGACAATCGCACAAGTGTGCGGTTGTCTTTTGTATAAGTGCTTTATCCCACTTTAATGGGCAGTAAGACCCCCACCTCAAAATGCAGCGAAAGCAAAGAAGTTAGGTGGGGATCAACTGCCCATAAAAGTCCGATTGGTTCAACTAATAATCAGTGGGGGATGAAGAAAACCCCACTGATTAAAGTTTCACTTTATTTTGAGAATAACGCTTTAATTTTATTACGCGTAAGTAATAAAACGCCGCCTAATACAGATAACATACCTAAAGCCATATTATTTGATTGCTCACTACCAGCGTTAGGAAGTTCTTTAGCATTATTGTTTGTGTTTGTAGTACCAGTCTTTGTTTCAGTTTGTTTTGATTGAGATACTTCATTAATTTTGTTATCTACATTTTGCTTCGTTGTATGTACCTCAGCTAATTTGTCTTCAATTTTTTTCTCAGTATGTTTAAAGTCGTTGATTTTAATATCTAAGTCTTGTTTTTTCTTTGTTAAATCATCTGAAACAGTTTGTTTCGCTTGTTTTATCTCGTTAATTTTATTTAGTAATTCTTCTCTAGCTTTTTGTAATTCAGCAAGTTTGTTTTTTACATCTTGTTTAGCTAGTTCTAAGTTAGCGGAAAGACTATCTAAATTGCCTTTAATTTTCTTAAGTTCCTCTAACGTGTTACCAGTATTCGGCTTATTTTCTTTTAGCTCAGCAAGTTTGTCCTCAGCAGTTTGTTTCGCTTTCTTTAACTCAGCTAATTTTTCATCGACTTGTTTTTTAACTTCCTTAAGTTCATTAACCTTTTGGTCGATGTTCTCTTTATGTTGCTTAATTTCATTCACTTTTTCATCGACAGTTTGTTTATGTTCTTTAATCTCATTCACTTTGTTATCGATATTTTGCTTATGTTCTTTCACTTCAGCAACTTTATCTTCTACTTGTTTTTTATGCTCTTTCATTTCAGCGATTTTATCTTCGGCGATTTGTTTGTCTTGCTGAAGTTTTGAATCTAACTCTTCTTTACGTTGTTTCATTTCGTTAATTTTTTCATCTGCAACTTGTTTACGCTCGTGTAGTTCATTAACCTTCGTATCAACATTTTCCTTAACTTGGTTAAGTTCATTCAATGTTTGATCCACGTTTTCTTTGTGTTGCTGCAATTTCGCGTCTAACTCTTGTCTATGTTGCTTAATTTCAGCTAATCGATCTCCCGTACTTTGCTGAGGAGTAGCATCAGTTACTTCCGCATGAGCAGAGTTTGCGCCAGCAATCATTGCTAAAGCTAGTGTAGACGCAGCAATTGTTTGTTTTGTTTTCATATTTTTGTACCTCTTTCCTATGAATGCACTCTATTGTGTAAAATTGAGCATATAATAATAGATTATTACATCATTATATACCATGTACGATGTCTAGAGGAAGTATTTGCATGATAATCTATCATTATGTAATTCTCATAGTCTCCTATTTTGGAGTAGGGGACAAATCTTTAACAAGATGCACAATTTCTTCTATAGTAAGGTTTATATCCTTGCTATTGCGAATAACAAACAAATAATCAGCCTCGTTTTCTATAGGATCTACTACATCTTCTTGTAGTGATTCAGACTGTTGTCGATCGAGTACTTCTTTGAAACTAGAATAACTGCCTCTAAAAATATTCGTACTTCGCGTGCTTCGAGCTACTCTTTCGTAAAGTACATCATCTGGAATATCAAAATGAACGAGTATGCGTACATAGTCTTCTTTTGGAAACAATTCATTTAGTAAATACATCCGGCCATTTCGGCTTCTATTTGAGTTGCAAATAATAAGGTGTAAATTTGTATGTTCTTTTGCATAATCAACAATGAATTTCGAAAGACCGTGTTTAAAGGTATTGGCGCCTTCAGCCGGCTGTAATTTTTCATAATGCGAGTTAATAAATTCTGCTTGGTTATCTTGATCCATAACGAAAGAGTGGGGTAACTCTTTTTCTAGTTCTTGAGCAAATGTAGTTTTTCCGCTGTGTGTTTTTCCTACTGTAATAATGACGAATCGTTTCATAGTGACCTCCATATGTATTATTATAATTTGGAACATTCTGTGTGAATCAACAATTTTCCTGCTAGAGAATATACAAATTGTTGGAGTAATAGCAGGCTGAAAATTTGACAAAAAAACTTATTTATGCTATAATTTACCAATATAAAAATAAAGTGTATAATAGGGTTCTCCTGGCCAGGGGAACCCTATTTTTGTTGTGAAAATGAAGGAGTGTATGTGCGTGAAAAAAGGTGAAGCAAGTGTAACGTCGCTAGTATCAGCTTTCGGGAGGGCGTATCATAGTGATTTTGATCGTCCTAAAATTTTTGATGATTATGTAGCTAAAGATTTTATTTCACAAAAAGAGCGTAATGATATTGAAACAAATATGGTTCAAGGAATACAGTTTTTTAATACAGACATTGCACATCAGTTTCAAGACAATCCACAAGAAATATTAAAATGGATTACACAAGTTCAATTATCACCAACACCTTTGGCACGCGCGGCATATTGTGAAAGAGTATTACTACATGAAATTATATTAGGCGCAAAACAATACGTCATACTCGGTGCAGGCCTAGACACATTTAGTTTTAGACACCGAGAATTAGAAAATAAAATAGAAATATTTGAAGTGGATCATCCTTCTACGCAATCGTTTAAAATACAAAGAGTGAAAGAAGCAGAGTATGAAATTCCAAGCAATCTTCATTTTGTTTCGATGGATTTTACTAAGGATTTCTCGAAGCAAACATTAGTAAATGAAGGATTTGAAAACAAAAAGACTTTCTTTAGCCTATTAGGTGTTACGTACTATTTAACGAAAGAGGAGCTTTCTAGTTTAATAGAATACTTATTCGAGATGGTTCCAGAGGGAAGTTCTATCGTATTCGATTATCCGGATGAAAACTTATTTACGGAAAAAGGACTGTCCAACCGAGTTGAAAATATGGTGAAAATGGCTACAGTAGGCGGAGAACCGATGAAATCGTGTTTTTCTTATACCGAAATGGAAGCACTATTAGAGAAGGCGGGCTTACTCATTTATGAGCACGTATCACCAGAGGATATTCATACATTATATTTTGAAGGACGAAACGATTATTTAAAAGCTTTTGAGACGGTGCATTATGTGCATGCGGTGAAGAAGTAGAGGATTAGTAGTGTGAATTTAAAATAAAGTCATGATGTTTCGAATGGAATTTCGATGTTTCTGAAAAATATGAACCGAGATATCTTAATAATGAAGAGGTCTTGTTTTTTTATACACACGGATCAGTTTATTTTAATAGTTAGATTAAAATAAACTGTGATATGATTAGTATTGGATTTATCCCGCTTTAATGGGCAGTAAGACCCCCACCTCAAAATTTAGCGAAAGCACAGAATTTAGGTGGGGGATCAACTGCCCATAAAAGCCCGATTGGTTCAACTAATAATCAGTGGGGGTTTTCAAATGACGCCAGAACAAATTGTTAGAAAATTTTTTGAAGAAGTACGTTCAGGGAAGAATCCTGACTATTCAAATCAGTTGATGGCAGAAAAAGTATTGGCACATCAAATTGTATCTGAAGAAGAACAAACAGTTTGCAGAACACCTGAAGATTATGCTGAACATGTAAGAGAGATGATTGAAGTATATGGTGATTTTTCTTTAGAAATACAAGAGTTTTTAGTACAAGGAAGTAAAGTATATGTACGTTGGAAACAAGTAGGTAGACACTTAGGAGAAATCGATGGATATCAACCTACAGGACTCCCAATCATTCAAATGGCAAGTGCTGTGTATAGAATAGAAGATGGAAAAATAGCAGAGTATTGGATTCAAATTGATAGGTCAGGAATTCAAAATCAATTTGAGTGCAATAAAAATATGCAGTAGTTAATTGTTAAGAGTAATAGAAAAATAAAAGCAAGAAACAACATCTTGTTAAGCGAAAAGCTTTTGTTGTATAAGGTGTACAAAACAATTAAACTTTTTTCGGGAGAATTATTTGAATTATCACAAAAAAATCGTATTATGATTGACCGTTTTTAAAAATAAGCTCTTATCTTTTGTTTATTAAAGCTACAATTGGGCATGGGGAGAAATCTCTGTGTCTCTTTTTTATGAAAAAAGGAGATGGGGTGTAGTGGTGGAAAATATTAAGTACATTGCTATTGGAAGGTGGGGGATTATGAAAAATTATATAGGGGTAGCCGCTGCCATCAGTATCTTTATCCTTTCAATTATCTTTTTATATTTCAACCCGTATAGTAAGCAATTACTGGATAAAGATTTATATATCACCGTATTTTTTATGTTCTTATTTCCTTCTTTTCTAGCAGTAATTGCGACAGTGGCAAGGAAAAAAGCTTTTATGGTCGTTTGTTGCATGTGGATGTTACCAGGAACTCTTTATTTGAGTGTCGCTGCAATACCCTCGTTATGGAATTTATATATTATATTTTTAATGATTTATTTTCTATGTATCGTTTGGATGAAAGAGAGAAGTGCTTGAAGAGTAGTTCTCTTTTTTATTAAGTTTTTGAAACAGCGCATTATGTATATACAGTAAAGAAGTAGAAGATTAGTAGGCATGGGGAGAAATCTTTATGTCTTTTTTTATGAGGATTTTTAATTTTAAAAATATATTGTAAGAAATAATTTACAATTTGTAAAAAAAAATTACAATTATCTAAAGAGGTGTTGCTATTGTTGCATAATAAAATTGTAGTTTGTCGAGCAGAAAAAGGTTGGACCCAAGAAGAACTGGCAACAAGAGTGGGAGTTAGTCGTCAAACTATCGCTACTCTTGAAAAGAATAAATATAACCCTTCTCTAATTCTTGCCTTTAAAATCGCAAATGTATTTGAAAAGCCGTTAACCGACGTATTTGATTATCTAGAGGAGTGATACATATGTTGTTGTTAAAAATTTTGTTATTTGGTTTAATAGTGATAAGTAAGATGTATGTAATAAAATTTCAATCAAGTGATGAAGCAAACGACGAAAGAGGAAGAGAAATTCTATATAAAACAAATAATGCTTTGTACAATATTCTATATTTAGGTATCCTTGCCATTATTGTTTTACAATTAATTGATATTATTCCTTTGAAATTTCTACCTGATTTGTTGTTATATTTTGCACTTTCATTAAGTGTGTTAGGCAGTATTTTTATATTTATCAACAGAAACAGTAAAAATTACTAATACGAGTTAAGTGTTTAATCTTGTTCTGTTAGTTGATTAAACAAAATGTTTTTTTAGTAGGCTACATAAAATAATCAATCTTTTTTATAAAAACTTAAGGAAGCCAGAAGAACCCCACACATTTTAATCAAAATGTGTGGGGTTCTTCTTTTTATAGAATAAATATTTGCAGCAATATTTTGTTCAAATTCTAATTAAAACTAAAATCCACTTTTTCTATTATAAATTTTTGTAGTTTGGAATATATCTATTTGATTAACCTAACTAGTATTTTAGGGGCCTTAACTGAAACAATAAATATAACTTCATATCAATCTTGTTAATGAATTTCATTGCCCTCGGATAAAGGACAATAGTAGAACTTTGATTTTTATTACAATTTTGTAAGGTTAAGTAATAAAAATCGATAGAATGGGATATTAGAATGGGATACTCTGATTGATGGGTAGAATATTCTGAAAAAGGGGTAGAGCAAATGAAGAATAGGCAAAAAGCATCGATAATATGCAAAAGTATTTTATGTTTAATGATTTGTATATTCATTACGAATGAAGCATGGTTTACAAATGTGGTGAGGGCAGAATCGGGCACGTTAACTGATAGAAGTATAGAGGATTTCAAAAAAAAGCTGGATGAACAGGTACCAAAATGGCAGGAGAATTATGAGGTACCAGGGGTTGCAATAGGGATTGTACATGAGGGGCGTATTGCTTATACACTTAATTACGGTTATGTAGACAAAAAGACAAAAAAAGCGGTGAGTGATGATACATTGTTTCAAGCTGGTTCCATATCTAAAAACCTTACAGCGTGGGGAATCCTACATCTTGTAGATGAAGGTCGTTTATCACTAGATGATCCCGTTGGAAAATATCTGACCAAATGGAAATTACCTAATTCAGAGTTTAATAATAATGAAGTCACAATAAGAAGATTGTTAAGCCATACAGCAGGGCTGTCTGCACATAAAGGATACCTCGGGGTTGCACCAGGGAAACATCTTGACTCTATTGAGGAGTCTCTATCTGGAAAAGGATGGCTTAATGAACCAGTGGAGGTTACCAATAAACCAGGTTCAGAAACAATTTACTCTGGTGGTGGATATACAATTTTACAACTTGTAATGGAAGAGGTTACCGGAATACCGTTTGATCGTTATATGGAAGAACAAATTATGAAACCTTTAGGAATGAAATCTAGTTCATTCTTACAACGTCCTGAAAACCATAACCTGTCGAAAGCTTATGGATATTTTGGAGAGGAGCTCCCTAGTTACCAATTTACCGAACAGGCTGCTGCAGGTCTTAAGACAAATGTTACCGATATGATGACATTGATACTTGCAAGCATGGATGCAAATAATAAAGGGAATGGTGTCATCAAAAGTGAACGTGTTACGGAAATGCAAAAGCCGGTATTAGGGGAGAATGGTTTAGGTATATTTGAAAAAAAACTATCTAATCAATGGAAATTAATTTATCACTCTGGTGACAATCGAGGGTGGCATTCTTTTTATGGTTTCATTCCTAATACAAAGGATGGATTGGTAATCCTTACAAATGGTGAAGGTGGTATAGACTTACGACAGGATATTTACCATGCATGGATTGAACATGAAACTGGAAAATTACCTGAAAGTTACTTCTCTCTAGCTGAGCAGAGAAAAATTAATTCCATTACATCAATTGTTATTGGAGCCATACTTAGTGTATATTTGCTGCTATTCGTAATTAGATTGTACAAAGGTAGAAGAACTTTCATTTTTAAGCAAGAGAAGAAACCTTACATAAGATTAGTAGTTAGGGTATTTTTACTTAGTATTACTGCTATCCTCGTTTTTTGTGCTGCCTACTTGTGGAGGGTTTTCAGCTTGAATTCCGGTAATACAATAAATTTTATTCTAATAATGGTATGGATTATAACATTATTAATTAGTGGATTTTTCCCGAAAATTAGAAGTAATAAAAAACAACGTATGAAAATAAAAGATTTAACATCAAAATTTACATGTATGTAATGTAAAAGGCTAGAAAGCTAGATTGGCGTGAATCGCTAATTGTGGTTTGCAAAAAACGACAAAATCTCTTAAAAAACACTTAACTTTTAACTCCATCTACCTTTACAATCCCTCCCTATAATGTGAATTGGACAAGCACCTAAGAGAAAGCAGAACATGTCAGTTTGTACATTCTATTATTAGGGGGAGAATTTGTATGAAAAAGACAGTTGCTTCGTTAGCAGTTATGGCGGCATTATTGCCGACGTTTTCAGCACATGCGGAAGGGAAAGAGCAAGTTCGAAAATCAGCTACAACTTTTAATGTTATTAGTGATATTCAAGGGGATTTAGGGGATTTTGATCACGTATTAAAAGATATGAACAAAGTGACACCACTTTCTAGAGCGCTTATTATGAATGGGGATATAACGTCAACGGGACAACAGTCACAATATGATGATGTGAAGCGTGTGTTAAACAAAAATAAGCATCCAGAGAATGTATGGTCAACTGTTGGGAATCATGAGTTTTATGCTGGTAAATGGACAGTTGATGGGAAGCTCTCTCAAAGTACATGGCCCAATGGTGTAACGGAAGAAACGCTATTCAACCGTTACTTACAATTTAGCGGGCAAGAAAAGGTGTATCATAAAAAAGAATTAGACGGTTATCCGCTTTTATTTTTAGGAACTGAAAAATATATGAAATACCACGATTCAAAAATGTGGGATGAAGTATTTATGAGTGATGAGCAATTAGGTTGGTTAAAACAAAATTTAGAAGAATATAGCCAAAAAGATAAAAATAAGCCGATCTTCATTTTCTCTCATCACGTTTTACCTGATACAGTATCTGGATCAAGACAATCACCGTACTTACAAGATTATTTAAACGTCGATAAGTTGTACGATATATTAAAAGACTATCCGCAAGTTGTTTTCTTCACGAGTCATACGCATTGGGATTTAAACTTGCCAGATTGGGCTGGTAAAAAGAAGATTGCAGGCGGAGATAAAAAAGGATTTACGGTTGTAAATACGGGCGGAATTGAAACAGGATGGATGTCAGCTGGACCAAATGGCGGAGAGAAGACTGCTCCTGATGGTTATTCATTTAAACAAGGGCTACAAGTGAAAGCATATGGTAACGATGTAATTGTAACAGCTTACGACTATAAACGTGATAAGGATATAAAGAAGCTACTAATTAGTGATGCGAAGGTCGCACAAATGGCACCAAATGTAACCGCTGACGATAGTAAAAATGTAATTGTCGGTGCAACGGAGTATATGGAGTACTCTGTAGAAGGAACGAACGAGTGGCTGACGTATAATCCAGGAAATTCACCAAAATTTGATGGGGACAAAATTGTATACGTACGCCATAAAGGCGAAATGAATTTAGAACCAGGATTAACGCAGCTACTTCGATTTTCGGTAAATAAGTGATTAGAGAGGGCCTACTTTTTAATGAGTGGGCTCTTTATATTTTTTTCACTTTTTGTCGAATCGTCGATATATTGAAAAAATCGTTGGTATAAATTTCATGTACCGTAATGAAGTTAAAATTATTAATACAATTCCATTCATCAAAACCAAATTCCAATACATTTTTCCTCCAGAAAGGTGACTTCATCATTTTTACATGCAATAATAGTATCGTTACATACATTGTGAAAGAAGTACAAAAGGAGCGTTATTAATGAATTTAGCTAAATTCCCGAGAAAAAAATATACAGAATCATATACACCAATTGAAAAATTAAACAATTTTTCTGAAGTACTTGGTGGGCCGACTATTTATTTTAAACGAGATGATTTACTTGGTTTAACAGCTGGTGGTAATAAGACGAGAAAGTTAGAGTTTCTAGTTGCGGATGCGCAGGCAAAAGGAGCAGATACGTTAATTACGGCTGGTGGTATTCAGTCAAACCATTGCCGTTTAACCCTTGCAGCTGCGGTAAAAGAAAAAATGAAATGTATTCTTGTATTAGAAGAAGGGCTTGAGCCAGAAGAGAAGCCAGACTTTAATGGAAACTATTTCTTATATCATTTACTAGGTGCTGAAAATGTAATTGTTGTACCAAACGGAGCAGATCTTATGGAAGAGATGCATAAAGTCGCGAAAGAAGTAAGTGAGAAAGGTAGTACACCATATGTAATACCAGTTGGTGGATCAAATCCTACTGGTGCAATGGGATACGTTGCTTGCGCGCAAGAAATTATGGCACAATCATTCGATCAAGGAATTGATTTCAGCTCGGTTGTTTGTGTAAGTGGTAGCGCTGGTATGCACGCTGGTTTAATTACTGGTTTTGCTGGAACACAAAGTAACATTCCTGTAATCGGAATCAACGTAAGTAGAGGAAAAGCGGAACAAGAAGAGAAAGTAGCGAAACTTGTAGAGGAAACTTCAGCTCACGTTGGTATTCCGAATTTTATCTCGCGCGAAGCTGTTACATGCTTTGATGAATATGTAGGACCAGGTTACGCGTTACCAACGCCAGAAATGGTGGAAGCAGTTCGATTACTTGCGAAAACAGAAGGTATTTTACTTGATCCAGTGTATACAGGTAAAGCAGTAGCGGGACTAATCGATTTAATTAAAAAAGGTGCATTTAATAAAGAAGACAACATTTTATTCGTACATTCAGGTGGTTCACCAGCTTTATATGCGAATACGTCTTTATTTGCGTAAGTGTGAAAAAGCATTGGGTATCCAATGCTTTTTGCTATATACTGGAATTATTAGGGGTTGAGAGGAGGCAGTATATGAGTTCAAGTTTAAAATGGATTATATACACGGTGCTCAGCATTTCTATTTTACTAATTTTATTTGTGGCTTATGGAGTTTATTTATCTTTCACTTAAGTGAAATGGTAACCAAACCAAAGGAAAAATAAAATAATCGCTGTGTTACATAGAGTAAAACATAAACCGATAATGGCTAAAACTTTTTTCTCAGTCCGGCTACAAAAAGAGATGACTGCTAATAGGATTGCTATAACAGCGGAAACTAATATGAAGTAGGCGAAAGGCACGACATATTCTACTCCAACTCGGTCTAAAATAGGTGTGAAGAGAAAGAGATTAATAGTAACCAATATACTTACAATGAGAAACGTATAACTTTTCCAAGTGTATGTTTGTAACTGCATGGAACGATACTCCTTTCTCTTTATTATTTCTATTTTTAAGTTTAAATTAATTACCTTTATTTTACAAATTAAAATATTTTGTATTGAAAAGAGGGTATTAATATGAAATTTAGAAATTGGCCTCTAGTTATTATTAGTATCTGTATATTCATAATAACCGGCTGTTCAAATGTACTAGAAAATGAAGATCAAAGAATCGAAGTGCAAAAACGTATTGGTGCTAATGAATATGAAGATCTTAAGGTAGTGACAGATAATAATGAAGTGTTGCAAGTAAAGAAAATATTACAGGATACTACTTTTGAAAATAAAAAAGTGGAAATGTCTCGTCCACCGGATTATCAATTTGTTTTTCAATTTAAAAATCCGAAAATAGAGGCGAAAGCTGTGTTGTATCAAATTTGGGTAAGTGCTAACAAGGAGAAATTGGAAATTAAGGCGGGGGATAATCGGTACGCTCTATTAGAAGGGAAACATGCAACCACGTTGTTTCAAATCGTTACAGGGGAGAAGTTAGCTGAATAAACGTATATAGAATTATAGGAATCCAGTTCGTATTTTGCATTTTGAGAGATACTTAGTTTTCAATAAAAATAGTTATCTTTTGATATTGGAATAAATATTGAGAATCGGATAAAATGGAAATTGGACATTGACTTGATGAGCATAGGTTTCTACGCTTATAAGCAGATTACTGCACCTTAACGTGTGCAGTAATCTGCCAATGAATAATAAAATTAGGAAATATATTGTTTTTACAAAGATTCGATGTTATGTTTATTTTTCTTAATATAATATTTCCCTTATATAGGAGTGGCTATTTGAAGAAGTTAATATTATTAGTTTTATTGGCTACATGCTGCCTCACCATTGCAGGATGTTCTAATAATAGGATTACAACAAAGGATGAGTCTAAAACTTCAACACCTGTAAAGATTAAACGTATCAATAAAGCGTGGTACAAACATATATAATAGTTTAAAGAATCTTGAAATTGTTGATGATAAAGATTATAAGGTGAAATTAGTTAGGCCGATAGTAAATGTTGTGAAACATGGTGGAAAGCAGGGAGCATGATTTGCATTTAAATGTATATAATATGCGACATTAAAATATTCACAAAGAAGAGTCTACATGTAGTCCTTTTTTTGTGGATATTTTTCATAAATAATAAACACCCTATGGTGCCTTTCTCTGATTTGAACTATCCGAAAAGTATTTTATCAAGTTAAGTAGTATCGTTCTTTAAAATTTGGCGAATACGAGGGGCACGTAATAGCTCGATTGTTGTGATCCTTTTTCACTTTATCTATCATCTTTATATATCTTACTATTAAAAAATCTGACTTTAATCGATTAAATGAGATAAAAACTGGTTAAAAACAATGAAATTTTAGGAAAAATAAGGTACACTATTCAATGGTTTTGGTTTAAAATCGATTGACGTTAATGTATACGGGGGAAAGATTGATGAACAATAATACAGTAAATGAATCTGTTGAAGAAGTTGAGAAAAAACGGGTAAGATCAAAAAAACGTTTTACAAATTGGAAACTTATCGCAGCGGGTGGCGGTGTAATTGCACTTCTCGTTGGGGGAATGAGTTATTACCAGGCAACTCACTTCAATTCAAATGTTACGATTAATGATACAAAAGTCGGTGGTTTGAGCGCTGATCAGGCAATGCAAGAATTAAAAACATCTGGACTAGCAAACAAAGTCTATATTGATCAACAACAAATTTTAGATGAACAAGATACAAAAACGGAGCTAACGGAAAAAGACTTACCACAAGTTAAGAAACTATTAAAAAGCCAGTGGACATTTTTCCCTTCTGCAAAGGAAAAAGATTATTCATTGTTACCGAAAGAAGCGGATCAGTATCGTAGTGAAACGATGAAAAAACTTGTAGAAGAAAAGATTGTTTCTATGAATGAAAAGTTAAAAGCGCCTCAAGATGCTATGGCGAAGCTCGAACAAGGAAAAGTTGTAATTTCGAAGAGCGTTGATGGAAAACAATATGACGTTACGAATCTACTAAAAGATTACGACAAGCAGAAGCATAAAAGCGAAATTCATTTAAAGTCTGCATACATACAACCTATTAAAGAAGACGATCCAATCATTAAAAAAGAAGAGAAGGCATTACAGAATCTTCTTCAGCAGTCTGTTGATTATAAAGTGCAGGATGAAGTGTATTCATTAAAAGCGAAAGATCTAATTCAAAATGCGTCTATGTCAAAGGATATGAAAGTGACAATCGATGCGAGCGACATTAAGAATAAGATTACTGAAATTAATAAGGCTAAATCTACATTATATAAAGACTTTGCTTTTAAAACACATTCTGGTTCGGTTATTTCAGTAAAGGGGCAAGGATACGGCTGGGCACTAGATGTGGAAAAAGAAACAAAACAACTTCAACAAGCCTTTGAGAAAGGCGAAAAATCGCTTTCTGCTTCTAATATTCACGGGAATGGTTGGGAGAAGGAAGGGGTCGGCTATAAAACAACATCGAATAATGGCATTGGAGACACATATGCAGAAGTGTCCATTGCAGATCAATAAATTTGGATTTATAAAGATGGAAAACTAGTTCTCACAACAAATGTAGTAACGGGTAAACATAGCACGGGTGAAGATACATCACCAGGTGTATGGTACGTTTTATATAAACGAACTCCATACACGCTGAGAGGTAGCGCAGTAGGGAAAGCTGATTATGCAGTGAAAGTAGATTACTGGGTTCCATTCACAAATAGCGGTCAAGGATTCCATGATGCCGGCTGGCGAAAAGACTGGGGAAATAATGCTTATGTAACAGGGGGATCAGGTGGGTGTGTAAACCTTCTGCCTAACGTTGCAAAAACTGTGTATGATAGTTTGAACACATATGATCCAGTTATTGTGTACTAGAAAATAGGTACGTATTAAGAAATAAATAAAGCAGGAAATCTTACTTGATGGTACATGAAAAAACACCTCTTGAATTCGCATACGAAGTATGTAAATTTAATGGAGGTGTTTTTTGTTTGAAAACAAGGGTTCATTGCCTATAAGAAACAAATTGGACAGAGATTGAGATGAAAAATAGATATTCAAACAGTCAATAAAATTGACACTGAATATCATTTTCATTTATGATGGAATCGTCGTATGTAATTGGATATGATTTTTATGAAAAAAGTTTACTAATATAATAGATTTTTATTAAGGTGTCCCATTTAAGAATTAAAAAGTAGGAAAGGGTAATATAAAAATGAACTGGAAAAAAGGCGGATTATGGATTATTATTTTTTTCATTGTAAAAGGTACGATTTCTACACTTTTAATCGTTACAGGTGCTAAATATTTTGATTTATCATTTATGCAGATTTTCGTACTCATACTGATTTTATTACTGATTTCTCTCATAAGTCGAAAATTGCTACATAGACATAAACAAAACAAAAAGCAAAAAGAGCTAAATATATAATGAAGCCCCAGAGACCTTTTGATTTCTGGGGTTTTATTTTGATATTTTTCCATATGCATATCAACTTAACAGAACAGGTTGTCCAACATGATAAAATCGATGCTGTTTAAAATGCGTCGATTACTGTTATATAAGGATTGAAGAATCTTTATTCTGAAGTTACAAACATTCATACATTATGCTCGTTTTTCAATTGGTAGTTTAAAGGTAAAAGTACTACCTTCTCCTAATTTACTTTCAACCGTAATTTCTCCTCCATGTAGTTCGACAATCCATTTTACCATCGACAATCCTAAACCTGTGTTTCCGGTGCTTGAAGATGTTCTTGCTGCGTCAACTCGATAGAAGCGGTCCCATATTTTCATAATATGTTGCTCGCTGATGCCTATGCCATTATCGGAGACTTTACCTATTATGTTGGTTTCATCACGGAACAGTTGCATATGCACAGTGCCGTTCGCTTTGCTATAAGCAATCGCATTCGTTAGTAAATTCATTAATAAACGCATCATCAATGTTTGATCTGCTTTTATAAACAGGTTTTCCTCTATATGAGTTGTTATATTAATCGATGCTTCTTGATCCATTAACGAAAGCTCTTCTACAACGATTTCTGTTAATTCACTCATATTGATGCATTCAAATTGAAAAGTATTATGGTTTCCTTGATCAGCTCTTGCTAACAATAAGAGTTGAGATAGTAGCGCGGACATTTTACGTGATTGCTTTAAAATGACTTCTAACGATTCTTCCATTTCTTTCGGGTTATTTCTCTGCGATAAAGCGTATTCGCATTGTGAAATAATAACAGATGTTGGTGTTCTCAATTCATGAGATGCATCAGATGTAAATTGTTTTTCACTTTCAAATGATGTTTCCAATCGCGCAAACATTTTGTCAAAGGTTTGTGCTAAATGATACATTTCGTCTTTCGGTGAACCCTGTAAATGAATTCTCTTCGAAAGGTCTTTACCATCACTAATTTTACTAGCTGAATCACTCATTTGTTGCACAGGTCGAAACGCTCTTTGTGTAATAAAATATCCTCCCACTGCCGCAATGAGAATAAGCAATGGAAATGAGATGAGTGTTAATACAATAAGCGTATTCATTGTTGATGATAATTGGTTCATGGTCATTATTCCACGAATCCAGACTTGCTCATCGCCGCCTGCATTATGGAGAAAATCATATACAATCCATTCTTTATTCCCGTCTTTAATGGTTTGTATTTCATCGGATTTAAGCGATATCTTTTTATTAAAGCTTGTTGGACTATTTCCTGCCAGCAGCTCACCTTGTTTATTATAAATGATGATATTTACTCCATCTTCAAAGGGTTCAAAATCATCGTCCATCTTTAATTGTCCATGCTTATATTCGATATCTTCCATGCTTTCTTTTACGGTGCTTTTCAATTGATCTTTCATATTAAAAAGCAAAATTTTATCTGAAGAAGTTAAAATAAAAGCTAACACGAGTGCCATAATAATTACAATTAGCCCCGTATACCACAGGGTTACTTTCATTTTTATTGATAGTCTTTTCATGACTCTACTCGCAATACGTAACCAGTTCCTCGTACTGTATGAATTAACTTCGTTTCAAATTGGCTATCAATTTTTTTGCGAAGATAGCGGACGTAAACATCAATAATATTCGAGCCACCTTCATAGTCGTAATTCCACACATGTTGCTCTATTTTATCTCGTGTCAACACAACTTCTTTATTACGAATCATATATTCTAAAATAGAAAATTCTTTACTGGAAAGAGTGATAACTTGGTCTCCTCTTGTTACTTTATGCATATTGCAATCAACAACTAGGTCAGCGATTTCAAACACATTTGATGTGTTTCCTGTATTTCTTCGCATTAACACTCGAATTCTTGCTAGCAGTTCGTCAAAAGCAAACGGCTTTACTAAATAATCGTCCGCACCTAAGTCGAGTCCTGTTACGCGATCATCAATTGTATCTTTAGCTGTAAGAAGCAAGACAGGAGTTATATTATTATCTGCGCGTAATTTTTGTAATACTTGCAAACCATTTATTCCGGGAATCATAATGTCAAGCACAATCAAATCGTAGGTAGCCATGTTTATATAATCCAAGGCATCTTCTCCATTCCCACATGCGTCGACACTATAATGTTCTGCATTTAATCGTTTTACTAATATATTTTGTAAGTCTTGTTCATCTTCGACAATAAGAACTCGCATTAACATTCTCCTTTTTTCCTTATTTATCCCGCTTTAATGGGCAGTAAGACCCCGACCTCAAAATTCAGCGAAAGCAAAAAAGTTAGGTGGGGGATCAACTGCCCATAAAAGTCCGATTGGTTCAACTAATAATCAGTAGGGGGTGAAGAAAACCCCCACTGATTAAAGTTTCACTTTATATGTATCACTATAATTCCAAAACATTAAAGAAAGATTAGAAACGATTTAATTATATCATTTTATTTTTTTGTACATTAATCTTCCTTTAATGTTTGTTCAGTAATATAAAGGCAAGGATAAGGTGCACATGTAAAGGGAGGAAAACAGAATGGGAAAATGGATGTTGATTGGAGCAATGTCTTGTTTATTCTTAACAGCTTGTTCTACTCAAGCTGATAACAATACAGAAGTACAACAACTGAAAGTGGAAAATGATACATTGAAAAAAGAAAGTGCTCAACTACAACAAGAACCAAGCAAAACACAAGCTGCTGCGAATGATACGAAGCAAATACAAGATTTCAAAAACGAAGTCACAGCTATCGTTGAAAAGGCAAATAACACGAAACCAGTTGGAGCAAAAGAAGAAAACTTAAATACGTACTTTGCAGCAAAAAAAGAAATTGATCAATTGGATGACAAGATAGATCTATCCGATAATCAGCTTGAAGCAGATTATCGCGCTGGAACGATAACGATTGAACAATATAAAGCGCAAGAAAGAGAACACGATATACTGGAAGATCAATTAGAGCAAGTAGAAAATGCGCTGGAAGCAAGATTTGGAATAGATGATTAATCATGAAGGAGTGGATGAAAATGTTAAAACATAAAAAGAAAATAATGATAAGTGTAATTGCTATTTTAGTAAGTGGTATTGCTATTGTTGGTGGATATTATGGTATGGGTTACAACTATGCCAAAAAGAATGAAAACTATACAGAGAAACAAATTCGTGAAATTTCTTTAGCGCATACAAAGGGAGAAATTATGAATGTGAAAAAAGAATTCGAATTAGAAGATGACAACTTAGCACAATCTACATTTGAATATGAAGTGGAAATTAAGACACCTGATAATCTGTTAAATAGTTTAAAAGTTAGTGCTAGAACAGGTACAATAGAAATCGATAGTGAAGATTAAAAAAATATCGCGTATTTGAAAAAAACTCCTAACAAAATTTTGTTAGGAGTTTTTTCATGTTTATACTCTACTATTTTTAAAGGGGGACCGCTACATCACCATCAAGCTAACAAAACAAAATACCAATTAATATAAAAAAATACGCTATTCTTTCTGAATAATCATAGGAAAAGTATCGGTCCAATCCAAGTGTATATTTGTGATGAGTTGAATTCAAACTTGACCTTAGATTCAGAGATTTTTCTTTTTCTCTAAGCGTGCAAATTTGATTACGTATAATTACATAACAACTTGTTATTGTAACTTTGATATCTTGCGGTTACATTCCAAAATGCGTACAACAGCGCGGCTTCAAGGTTATACTGAGGCTGGAGGTGATTCAAAGTGACATACGATCGGAAAATGAATTTGAAACAAACGAATTAACAACTAAATTATTACCGGTCAACTCAAACTGTATATCGATTGGTTTATAAACGAATGCTGCGATATTTTTCGGGAGCTGATCTTTTCATTAGCCAGGAGAGTTTTAAACATCAAGTCTTCATTTTGAAACTAAAATCGCTTTTATATTAGGTTTCAAATTTTATGTGGCACAGACATTAATTGAAAGATAGGTTTTTCCTGCTCTGACTTACATCGTAAACTTGATAATTTATAAAGATGGATTTAACGGGGGGATATTATGAAAGATAGCAAACATTTAAATTTTCATAAGCTTTGGCTAGGACAGTCTATAAGTTTGTTAGGTACTCAGTTTACAATAGTAGCTTTGCCACTTTTTGCATTAGAGGTGTTACAAACAAGTGAAGAAAATGCTGCTATGCTTCGTGGGGTTATATTCGTCCCGTACCTAATTTTCGGGTTAGTAGCCGGTGCTTTAATAGACATTTTTCATAGGAAAAATGTCTTGCTAATTTGTAGTATATGTCAAGGAGTATTGTTTTTATCAGTATTCATACTGACTGTAACAAATAGTATTACGTTCCCTTTATTGGTATGTATCATGTTTTTTAATGGAATATTCACCACGTTTTACAACATCGCTATTCCTTCTTTCTTACCGGAAATAGTAACAGATAAAGATCAGTTAAAAAAAGGAAATGCTCAACTAGCACTTTCGGAGTCTCTTTCTATAGTAATTGGTCCTATGCTAGCTGGAATTGTCATTACTCTAGTTGGATTAACAGGTTCATTCACTGTTGACGCAGTGACGTATTTTGTTTGTTTTGTATTTGTATTGTTTATTTCAAAGTTTAAACCGCATACAGAGGGTACTTTAAAAGACGTAAATATAAAATCTATATACCAAAACATATATGAAGGGTTGATATATGTTAAAAAACACCCTGTATTAGAACCGATTGTAACGTGTGGTGCTGTTTACGGTTTTTTTAAATACATATTAAATAGCATTTTAGTAATATTCCTTTATAAAGTAATGGGGCTATCTGAAATTGAAATAGGGTTTGTTGTAGGTTCAGCAGCGGTGGGATTTTTAATAGGTAATACGGTTCTCATGAAAAAAAGTCAGCAAATTAATAATACAAAAATGCTTATTTATAGCGCTACTGTATCAGTTACCGGTTTGGCTTTTATACCGATAATGGGATATATGGGAACAGTTTACGGTATAGTAGCCGCAAGTATCATACATGGTATGGGGGAAGGGGTATTTGGCCCTTACGCTGCAACTATACGACAACTTGCCTCACCAAAGCACATGCTAGGCCGAGTAAATGCTGTACAGCGTACGCTTAATTGGGGAGCTTGGGCATTGGGAAGTTTTGCTAGTGCATTTTTAATTTCTATATTTGGGCTTCAAAATACGTTGTTTATAGGAGGTTTCGGAACAACATTGTGTTTAGTGGTGTTGTTAAGACGAGGTGTATCAAAAGGAACTGACATTGAATATACGAGTTCATTTTAGAGGGGATGATTATGATGAATAAGGTATTAAAAGGAACTGACATAGAAAATAAACCACACATTTTATTTATAGGAGGATGGACAAAGCCTATACAAGATGCGTTAGACAGTAGGTTTATTGTTTCGTATATAGGGTCTTATGCTAAATACATATATTTTGATGGAACTATTTTAGAAAAGTGTTTCTATAAAAAAGAAATAGATACAACAAACATCCCCTTGTCTATATACTATGCTGAAGAATTATTCAAAGAGAAACCTTTTGATGTGGTTGTATCTTTCAACGAAACAGCATTAGATACGGCTTGCATAATTGCAAAGATTTTTAATGTTAAAGGTCCTTCTTACAATGCTAATATGATAACACGTAATAAAGATATGATGCGTGAACTTCTAGCAGGTAAAGACTTTTCGATAGATTCGACAGTTTGCAATAACATTGAAGACATTAATGAATTTTTGAACAAAAAAGATAGTGTTATAATAAAGCCACCGATTGGGGCAGGTGGTAAAGGGGTATCTAAGCTAGACACAGGAACTGACGTAGGGAGATTTATTAAAGAAAACGGTATGCAACTACCTGTTTTAGTAGAAGGGTATATTGAAGGTGATATAGTTTATACAGTTGAAACCGTTTCTTATAACAAAAAGCATTCTATACTTGCTATATCAGCTGAAGTATTTAAAGAAGATACATTTATAATAAACTATACGATTATGCCAGCACCTTTAGGTGAATCTCAAAAACAGTTAATTATGGAAAAAGTAATACTATTTTTGGACGACGTGCAAATGGAAAACGGCATTACTCATACAGAAGTAAAAATAGACAAACACAATAAACCAATAATTATAGAATCTCAAGTTAGAATAGGTGGCGGAAACATTTGGAAGATGGTAGAACTATCAACCGGCATATCTCAATTTAGGTACTATTATGATGTGTTAGCTACTGAGACTATAGATGAATTTAGATGTGTACCTTCGAAATGTCAAGCTATGTCCTTAAGTTTGATTCCAAAATCAGGTTACTTAAAAGAAATTAAGTATAAAGAATTAGCTAACATATCCGAGGTCGTATTAATTGATCTATTAGTAAAAGAGGGCGACACTATACCAACTATTGTAGATAGCACTCAACGTAAAGGGAGTATATTATTTACGGCTAATGATATAAAACATATATATGAAGTTGCAGAGAGAATATGTAACAATATAACGTTTGTTTATCAAGATTTATCAGAATGGAAACCTTCTTTTAAAAAATATATGTAAAAAGAAATGTGGCAAATTTGATTTACGTTAATATTGAAGACGTTGATGATTCGCTAATTTTCGCAAGGAAAGTTAGAAGAGTGTTATGCAATTAACTAATTTATTTAGTTAAATGAGCAATGTAGTACATGAAAAAACACCTCTTGAATTTGCATACTAAGTATGTAAACTCAATGGAGGTGTTTTTCATTTGAAAGTAAAGTTTTATGATCTAGAAGAAATAAAATGAAAAAGGGTAGTTATTCAAATCAATAATCGCTTTTCTTAATGAATTACAATTCGGAGAGTTCTTTCTGGACTTTCAGACGATAGTCTTTATTACCGAGTAATTTTGATTCGAACGAATTCAAATTGTTTCGAATGAGCATTCCCTGCCATAAGTTTAGTTTATCTGTTAAGATAACCATTTCAATCTTATCGCTATTATGATTTTCTGAGTATAATGCGTCGTTTGCTATAAATGCAGTTGATCCACCTTTTGCACCAAGATGAACAAAACGCGCATGGTTGCCTTCGTTCATCTGCATTGGCCACTCAAGTAAATCCCTTGCTGTTTCAGCAGCTTTCACTGGAAGTTGATCATTTGATATAACAGCTAATAACTTCCCATAATCATTGGCTGATGCACCAATTAGACGATCGGACCATACTCTTTGTAAATCTAAGGACAAGTCAAATGAATAGTCTTCACTTTTGATCGTTCCTTTTTTCATTTGCTCACTTAAATCTTTCGCTAAGTTCCGGTATTTCTCAATCGGCATCGCTTCAAGCTCTTTTACTAATTGTTTGTTCTCCGTTGATCCACTTTTCAAGTGCTCTGAAATTAAGAGAGCACTTACAATCGGATAGACTTCTTCATGTTGCGTAAGTCCAAGGGATTTCGCCCGTTCATTGATAGCTGCTGCGCCAAGCACATCAATAAGATAATCTGTATTGGCATTAGAGCTATAGCTTATCATCCCTTTTGCAACGTCATGTAGCGTTACTGCATTATTTTTAACCTTTTTTTCACTATCTATCGATTTCAGCCACTCTTCATGTGCATTGCCATCCGTTCCTTTTAAATAATAACGGGTTAACTCATCAAGTGACACAGTGCTATCTTTATCTAACAAGCCTGCATCAACCTGCATCGCATATTCTACAGCTATTAGCATCTTCACGGTGCTTGCTAATGGTCGAACGACATCTGATTGATAAGTAATTAATTCAACACCATTTTCCGCCAAGTAAAAAGATGTTGTTTGCGGATTGTCTTTCAAATGGTTCAGAACGTAATCAGGATTGTCTCGGAATACAGAGTAGGCTGCAATTCCTAACATAAGAATAATCGAACCATAAATCAGTAATCTCTTCTTTGTATATGTTTTTTTATCGAATACAATCATTGCAATAAAACCAACCACAACTGCAAGTAAATAATTTACATTGAAAAATAAAACTGCAATGATAATTGTTAGCACAATAACTAATGTCACAATAACTTTTCTAATTTCCTCTTTTGTCCTGTTCTCTTTTTTTAGTAAAGGCAAAGGTGCGGTAATTAAAATTCCTAATATCCCAATCCAAGCCCAAATATTCATACTGCCAACCCCTTTCTTACGATAGATAGAAGTGACTTAATATTTTCTTCTTAGTACCGTTATGATGGTTGTATGAAGGATCATTAAACCTGAGATTAAAAACCAAATAACTAATTTGTATGTAGCATAATCCAGGTGACTAATGAATTGGTCATACAATTCAATCAAAAACCATCCTAAAGGCATTAAAGGAAATACAATACCATAGGATTTATTTGAAATGCTCTTCCCGCGCTCATCCTTATTCTCTTCGCCCATTTCGAATTTCAGTGAAATAAAGACTGCAATAAAGAAAATAATTACATAACTAATACGTAGAATAGCTAGAAAAATTTCCATATTTATTTCTCCTCCTCTATTTCATATTGAAAAACTTCATGTAAATCCACATTGAACATGAGTGCTATGTCATAAGCTAATTTTAAAGATGGATTATATCTGTTTTTTTCAAGTGAAATAATTGTTTGGCGACTTACACCGAGCTTATCAGCAAGATCTCTTTGTGATAATCCACGTTCAGCTCTTAATACAACAATCCTATTACGAATCTTTCTTTCGTTACTTAACGGCATCTCAGCTCACCTCTTATATTTAAAAAGGTAATATATTTTTGACCTAAAGTAAAGTTTTTTTACATTTAGTATGAAATATATTACTTGTATTAGTGTGGGTATTAAAAGTATGTATAGAATCTATAAAAGAACTAAACTAGGATGGAATTTTAGTATTAAAAAAGTAAAGTACATAAAAAACTGCTTTTTCCTATGTGGACATTTAGAAATGAAAAATCAATGGAAGTGAAAAAAGATGACTCGTTTTATGCTAAAATTCATTTAGTGTATATTTTCGTTAAAATGTGGGTGGGCCCCCTTTTAGCAAAACCGGAGTGGAAATGATGAGTATAAACAGTTTTGTGGGATTGATAAAGGACGACTTATTAAAAGAGGTAAGCATAAGAAGTGAGGATGAATTCGAGCCTGTAGTAGTTAAAGATATTCCTAGACTTTGGAAGTGTTTAGGGATAGGTAATTATGCCGCAGTATTCATGCACAAAGAATACAAAGATTGGGTAGTGAAGGTTTACGCACGAGAAGGAGAAGGAATTGAAAAAGAGTCAGAAGTATACCGAAGAATCGGAAACCATCCTTCTTATTCGAAGCTTATATATAAAGGAGAAAATTTCATAGTATTGAAACGTTTAAAAGAAATTACCTTATACGATGCTATTCATAAGGGGATTAAAATTCCTAAGCAGGTGATCCTTGATATCAATGAAGCATTAGAGTATGCAAGGGAACAGGGATTAACTCCTTGTGACGTTCACGGGAAAAATGTGATGATGGAGAACGGAAGAGGATATGTAGTCGATGTATCTGATTTCTTAAAAACAAAAGAAGATAGTAAGTGGAGAGACCTAGAAAAGGCATATTTTATATTTTATTTGCCTTTCATTTATAAATTTCCTTTCCCTATTAAAATACCATATTGGATGTTAAACATTGTTAGACGTTCGTATAGAAAATATAAGAAGTTTAAAAAGAAATTCAAATGGTAAAAGGGCCACATACTTATCTTTAGGTTAGATAAGTGAACCACTAGTAAACAAAAGGACCGTACATTTTAGATATGTCTAATATGTACGGTCCTAGTTTTATAACTTTATGAAGTAATCAGTAAGCTTTACATTTCCTTTTTCACGCAATTACTTATTTTTCCTCTATCTTTTCAATTCTTCTTTTAAGAGAAGCAATGAAGGCATCTTGATTGTTCTCGTTTTGTTTAAACCTAGGGTCCACAAATACTTTTTCTTGTTGATTTCGCAAGAATTGATGCGTTCTTTGAGCTCTGTATGGTTATACAGTGTGGTTTTACTAAGTAGGATTCTTTTTGCCACACTCCAGAAGTTAATTATATTTTTCGACGTACGAAATAAAAAGCTAAGGACCCCATAATTACAGGTACAACGAAATCAAAGAAATGGGAAACATTAAATGGAAAAAGAGAAAGAAATGGTATAAGTGCATAGATAACTGCTTGTCCTATAAATATAGGAATTCCAAATTTAAATTCTCTACATCGCTTGATTTTCCTGTATAGCACTTCTCCAATTAGACAAGCTACAAGAGCCGGTATACTACCATAAGTGACAATCGTTTTAATGAATCCTAATACAACGTTCGGATGAATAAAGCTAGGATGAGAAATATATGAAATCAAGAACCATCCAAAAATAAAAGCAAACAGACTTGCAGCATAACTAATTACAAATTTTATCAACGTAATCATCCTCACAGTTTTCTAATAGTAACTCCATTGTATGACATAACGTCCTATTAACAGTAGTCAATGATGCATATAATTTTGTTTTTGGGGGTAGGTGCATTTCTTAGCTTGATAACGATGGGATGAGTCCTCAATAGTGACAAATATCCATACTGCTATTAACTGGTTAATTAAAGAAAAATTTGTTCCACAACTCTTAAGTTATTATAATATGAAAAAATGAAATTCTCCTTCTGTAATTCATCCAAATGGTTCAATCTTCGCATCTTTTGAATTCCCTGAAGTGCTAAACATAAGAAAAATAATTAACTATCCTATGCAAGAAAGTTTAGATAGCTAAAAGCATATGTTTTATTGAAAGGATGTGATTGAATTATGGAAAAGCCGAATTGGGGAATTGGAGGATTAGTATTCGTTGGTTGCATGTTTCTTGGCGGAGGAGTGGGATCTATATTAGGCGATACTCATGCTGGATGGCTAGTAGGGATGGGGGCTGGATTTATTGGGATGGCTTTAACGAGACTGATCAGAAAGTAATATAATGGGATTCCTCTTATGGTGAATAATGTAATTAATGGCATAAGAGCTCTATAAATTATAGTTAGAACCTTATCTTTAGTATTTGTCATTTCTAAATTTCTCCATACATAGATATGATTCTCAAGTCGGAGGATGGCACCTTAGGGTGTTTTTTTTGTGCTCTCTAAAAATGCCTTACCATATAATAGACTTCGTTAGATTTCGATAATATTTTTTGTAATAGAATAGATTCATTACCGTTTCAGACCTAAGTATTCATTCATAACCTAACAGTAAAAGGGGGGATGATTAGAGGTATGGCGTGTAATGATGAATTAATTTGTCAACAGTTTGCAAGGATTATCGGTGGCCAAGAAGGGTTCGCCGGTGGAAAATGCGTGGCTACAATAAATCGGGATGAAATACAAGCAACTATCTTAGGAAAACGTTTTAGAGTAACAACTTCCATTTCATTCGAATCACGAGATAATAAAACAGGACGAGCATTATGTTTAGGCCGGATAGCGCTATTGCAAAGAGAAGTCAATGGGTTTGTTGCTACAATTATTAAACAAGGAATAATCGTTTCGTCTATACACAATGAGTGGTTATGTGATGAGCCGAATTTAATTTACGTTAATATCGAAGACGTTGATGATCCGCTAAGCTTCGCAAGGAAAGTTAGAAGAGCTTTATGCAACTAACCAATTTATCCCGCTTTAATGGGCAGTAAGACCCCCACCTCAAAATGCAGCGAAAGCAAAGAAGTTAGGTGGGGGTCGGGCTGCCCATAAAAGTCCGATTGGTGAGGGCTAATAATCAGTGGGTGATGAAGAAAACCCCCACTGATTAAAGTTTCACTTTATTTAGTTAAATGAGTGAGTATGTGGGTTAGAATATTTCAGATTGTTGACTCGTTTTATAAAGTGAAAGAAGACGTTCCATAATTGGAATGTCTTTTCTTGATGTTTTTATAATTTGGAAAACGAGGAAACGAACCTGGAGGAAGTATGTTTGAGGAGATTAAAAGGAAATGGTTTTTAAGTCTTGGCTATGGATCTATCCTCCTGTTCTAATTAACTAAAAGAAGAACTTTCCCATACCGATTAGACTACTAAGCATTCCGATTCCATTCATGGTGCCTTTTCCTACTGACAGTAAGTTTCCAAGCATTCCTGGCTGACCGTTATTCCCCCATCCCATGGGACTTACCTGTCCTCCCCATCCTGGATGGTTTCCAAAAATACCCCAGTTATTATTGGTATTAAAATGAAAAGGCTTGACTGGCGGTGATAGTAAAGCGGCAATATGGCCTGGTGCGAACATCCCTGTATGATTGAATGGTTGGGGCCATGCAGGTTTTTGAAAATTAAAACCTGCATGGCCTTGTAATGGAGCCCAATTAGCAGCATGTCCTTGGGGTATCATCCCTGCATAATGGATTGGCTGACCTAAAGGGAAGGGAGGGGGCCCGGGATTGAAACCCGTATAATTGGCTGGTGAATCCCAACCAAATGGATAGACTCGACAACTCCAAATTTCAGGAACTTTCAAATCATTCATTCCCTCAGTTTTCGCTATTTGTTGCTGTAAATATAATGATGACATTGCAATTTGGTTATTATATTGCTCTCCGTTTCCATTTGAATTCAAATACCAATATTGGTACATAAGCGCATTCCCCTCACTTTAAAAATGTAATGTTAGACTTAGCTTATGTAATATTCCTTTTTATGGATGGTTACATAACTAGATTTACAAGCCTGTATTTAAAGGAATAGGTGTGTGGTCATATTTATCCAGCTATTTGTGGGCAGCAAGACATCTCCAGCTCAAAATTCAGCGAAAGCGGCTGCTTGTAAAAATCCGACTGTTTAAAGTGTCACTTTATTTTAGAAGGGGATTTTCAGTCGCTCCTTTTGTTTATTTCAGCATAATTTAATTTTGGATAACAAACGTGTTTATCAAGGTTTAATCAACAAAAAAAATTAAAATGTTATGTTGAGCAAGTAGAATTACTAAAAAGAGAATATCCATTCGAAGAGTTTGGCAAAATACTGCAAGGACAATGTATCCTTATGCAGATATACAAACGATTTAAACTGATCAATGGAATTTATAATGAAGGGGCAAATGAATATATGAGTGAAACATTACATAAAAGAAAACCACCATATTTAATGCTTGTAATTCTTTTTATTGGGGCATTTGTTTCATTTCTAAATAACTCGCTTTTAAATGTAGCTTTGCCATCCATAATGAAGGATTTAGACATTAATGATTATTCAACGATCCAGTGGCTTTCTACAGGGTATATGCTTGTAAGTGGTATATTAATTCCGGCATCAGCATTTTTAATAACTCGCTTCTCCAATAGGAGCTTATTTATTACATCTATGGTGATTTTTATTTTTGGTACGGCCTTAGCGGCTTTAGCACCAAACTTTAGTTTATTACTTACTGGCCGGATGGTTCAAGCAGCAGGTTCTTCAGTCATGGGGCCTTTGTTAATGAATATTATGCTAGTAAGCTTTCCAAGAGAAAAAAGGGGAACAGCAATGGGGATTTTTGGGCTAGTTATGATTACCGCTCCAGCAATTGGACCGACACTATCGGGTTATATTGTAGAGTATTATGACTGGCGTTTGCTTTTTGAAATGATTTTACCGTTAGCGATCATTAGCTTACTGTTAGGGATTTGGAAATCGGAGAATGTCATGAAACAAAACAAAAATGCAAAACTTGATTATCTCTCATTACTATTATCTTCTATCGGTTTTGGCGGTTTGTTATATGGATTCAGTTCTGCAAGCTCCGACGGTTGGACGAATAAAGTTGTTTTAACAACCTTAACCATAGGCGCTATTGCCCTAATTGCTTTCATTGTCCGCCAATTAAAAATGAATGAACCGTTATTGGATTTACGTGTTTACAAGTACCCAATGTTTGCACTTGCGTCTGTAATTGCGATTGTTAACGCAGTGGCCATGTTTTCGGGTATGATTTTAACACCAGCTTATGTACAAAACGTCCGCGGTATTTCGCCGCTGAGCTCTGGGCTGATGATGCTTCCAGGTGCGGTAATAATGGGGATTATGTCACCAATTACAGGTAAACTATTTGATAAATATGGCCCGCGTATTCTTGGTATAGTAGGACTTTCTATTACAGCTGTTTCAACTTATATGCTGGCCAACCTGCAACTCGACTCTAGTCACACACATATTATTCTTATTTACACACTGCGGATGTTTGGGATGGCTATGGTGATGATGCCACTTATGACAAACGGACTTAATCAATTACCAACTCGTTTAAATCCGCATGGTACAGCTGTTAATAATACAGCTCAACAAGTGTCCGGTTCGATTGGTACTGCTATTCTTGTTACGATTATGAATTCTGTAACAAAAACAAAAGCTGAAAGTCTAATGGCGGATGTAGATCCAACAATCTTCACCGAAGCTACGAAGGCAATGTTAACTCAGAAGGCTTTATTATCCGGAATTCAATATTCATTCTATGTAGCGCTTGGCATGAATGTTGTTGCACTACTATTAGTTTTTTTCGTTAAACGTGTAGATACAAGTGCGGAAGCTGTCGAGAGGTTAAATCGGTAGAGCAAAATAAAACTTTAGATCATGATTCATATAAGTTCTTACTGTTTAGTTAGATTATGAAGAAATGCAAATGTCTGCTGCTATGGCGCTAGTATTTAAATTTGGAAATGAACCAGTGAAATAATTATATATAGTAAAAAGGATCTGATATTCATATCAGATCCTTTTTCATTAGCAACACAGTATAGTTATTTATCGTATTTGTTTGAATTGACATGAGAAGCTACTGGTTTTCCTAATACTACAATCTTTAGCTCTCAATTTCTTATAAACATTATAATAATATACTTCATTTTCATTTAGTATTTTTTCTGCAAGTTATACATGTAATAGCAACAAACAACTTAGATTACGAACTTTATAAGCAATATCATAATCGTGAATAGTTAGGGAAAAGATAAAATAAGGTAATCAATTACATATCTTTATCCCAGGCGATTCATTGCTATCTTCTTTTTATTGAATGGGATATTTTATCCCGCTTTAATGGGCAGTAAGACCCCCACCTCAAAATGCAGCGAAAGCAAAGAATTTAGGTGGGGGTCGGGCTGCCCATAAAAGTCCGATTGGTGAGAGCTAATAATCAGTGGGGGATGAAGAAAACCCCCACTGATTAAAGTTTCACTTTATTTCATGTTTTTTGAAAGGGTGTTTTTAATGGATAAAAAAGTATCTGCCATTCCTCAACCGAAAACATATGGATTGCTGGGGAATCTCCCATTAATCGATAAAGATAAACCGACCCTATCCTTTATCAAGATAGCGGAAGAGTATGGTCCCATTTTTCAAATTCAAACTTTAAGTGATACCATCATTGTCGTTTCTGGACATGAACTGGTAGCAGAAGTCTGTGACGAAACACGATTTGATAAAAGTATAGAGGGTGCTTTAGCGAAAGTTCGCGCCTTTGCTGGAGACGGATTATTTACAAGTGAGACTCATGAGCCTAACTGGAAAAAGGCTCATAATATTTTGATGCCTACATTTAGCCAACGGGCAATGAAAGATTATCATGCTATGATGGTCGATCTTGCCGTACAACTCGTTCAAAAATGGGCAAGGCTTAATCCGAATGAAAGCGTAGATGTACCGGAGGATATGACCCGCCTTACATTGGATACAATTGGTCTATGTGGTTTTAATTATCGATTTAATAGCTTTTATCGTGAGACCCCTCATCCTTTTATTACTAGCATGAGCCGTGCTCTAGATGAGGCGATGCACCAATTACAGCGGCTGGATATAGAAGACAAACTCATGTGGAGAACGAAACGTCAATTTCAGCATGATATTCAATCTATGTTTTCTTTAGTAGATAATATTATTGCTGAACGTAAAAGTAGTGGAAATCAGGAAGAGAATGATTTACTTTCCCGTATGTTAAATGTGCAGGATCCGGAAACTGGTGAAAAATTAGATGATGAAAATATTCGTTTCCAAATTATCACTTTTTTAATAGCTGGGCATGAAACAACAAGTGGATTATTATCTTTTGCAATCTATTTTTTATTAAAGAATCCAGATAAATTGAAAAAAGCCTATGAAGAAGTAGAAAGGGTTTTGACAGATCCTACTCCAACATACCAACAAGTTATGAAACTTAAGTATATCCGGATGATTTTAAATGAATCGCTACGTCTATGGCCTACTGCTCCAGC
The DNA here is from genome assembly GCF_027710505.1 of Bacillus cereus group sp. TH152-1LC. Taxonomy (NCBI): domain Bacteria; kingdom Bacillati; phylum Bacillota; class Bacilli; order Caryophanales; family Bacillaceae; genus Bacillus; species Bacillus cereus group sp. TH152-1LC. Next base: position 104,129 of record NZ_JAQFNK010000018.1, read on the forward strand.
ATTCAGTCTCTATGCAAAAGAAGATACAGTGATTGGTGGGAAATATCCAATTAAGAAAGGAGAAGATCGTATTTCTGTTCTTATTCCACAGTTACATAGGGATAAAGACGCGTGGGGAGAAAACGTGGAAGAATTCCAACCTGAACGATTTGAAGATCTGGATAAGGTTCCTCATCATGCTTATAAGCCATTTGGAAATGGTCAACGGGCATGTATCGGTATGCAGTTTGCACTTCATGAAGCCACACTTGTAATGGGCATGCTTCTTCAACATTTTGAATTCATTGATTATCAAGACTATCAGCTGGACGTAAAACAAACATTAACGTTAAAGCCTGGTGATTTTAAAATTAGGATTCTACCCCGAAATCAAACTATTAGCCATACTACTGTTCTTGCGCCTATAGAGGAGAAACTGAAAAACCATGAAACCAAGCAGCAAGTTCAGAAGAATCCTGCTATTATTGGAGCCGATAATCTTTCGCTGCTTGTTCTGTATGGCTCGGATACAGGGGTAGCAGAAGGTATTGCAAGAGAACTAGCAGATACAGCTAGTTTAGAAGGTGTTCAAACGGAAGTGGTAGCTCTTAACGATCGAATTGGAAGTCTGCCAAAAGAAGGGGCGGTTCTTATTGTAACTTCTTCTTATAATGGAAAACCGCCAAGTAATGCAGGACGGTTTGTGCAGTGGTTGGAGCAATTAAAACCAGATGAGCTAAAAGGTGTTCAATACGCAGTTTTTGGTTGTGGAGATCATAGTTGGGCGAGTACCTATCAACGAATTCCAAGTGCGCCCATAAGGGCATTTAGAAAATCTCCTTAGGCAAGAGATGGGAAGTTTACACCTAAACCAATC
>NZ_JAQFNK010000019.1:0-99777 GCF_027710505.1 Bacillus cereus group sp. TH152-1LC
AAATGCGAATGTCTCTTCATTTATTACATAGCCATTCGGCGCTATTGTTTCTTTATACGTGTACTTTCCGTATGGTAGTTTAAATTTCGCTACACCTTTTTCATCCGTTTTCCCTTTTACTACTTCTTTCCCTTGTTCGTTGTAGATTGTAAATTCTGCATTTGGCAGTTTCGTATTCCCATCCGCTATATCTACTTTCGTTATTTCTAATTCACCTTCTACTTTCTTATCTTGAACGATATGTTTAATAATTTCTCCATTCTCTTTAATTTCAAATGCGAATGTCTCTTCATTTATTACATAGCCATTCGGCGCTATTGTTTCTTTATACGTGTACTTTCCGTATGGTAATTTGAATTTCGCTATACCTTTTTCATCCGTTTTCCCTTTTACTACTTCTTTCCCTTGTTCGTTGTAGATTGTAAATTCTGCGTTTGGCAGCTTCGTATTTCCATCCGCTATATCTACTTTCGTTATTTCTAATTCACCTTTTATATTTTCATTTTTCCACTCTAAAAGAGCAGTTTCACCAGTTTTCACTTCAATTTTTTTAACACTTTCGTCTAACACATATCCAGCTGGCGCTTGAATTTCTTTGACGTTATATATACCGATTGAAAGATTCCCTAGCTCCGCAATCCCTTTATCATTAGTCGTAACATTTTGTTTAAAGTTTTCATTAGAAACTTCAAACACAGCCCCTTTTAATAATTCCTTTTTTTCTCCTAATTTCATAATCTTTAAAGAGCCTACTGATTCCCAATTTACAACTAAATCTGTACTGATTTTCTCACTATTTCTTTGTAACAATACTGTTGTATTTTGAACTTTTTCCGAGCCTTTAAAAGCTATTGCTTGTAAATTTGTTAGAGTAGACTTCACTTTCATTTTAAAATTACCACTACCCGTATCTTTCGGGACTAAAATTTTGAATTTTTCATTAATTGATAATGTACTTTTCTCTTCTCCATTTTCATTTACAATTCGAAGCCCTTTAGGAGCGTTTTCAGGAAGAATCGTATAAGAGCCAGAAACCGCATTTGTTTGCACTGCATAAAATCCTGTTTCTAAATAATCACCTTTTTGTGTAGCAGTTTGTGGATCTACAGGATTAACTTTAAAAAATACATCTTGTGATCCAGTTTCTTTTTTTGAAGCCTCTACTAAACGCTTCATAAGATTATGTACTCGTTCATTTTTTGCAACTAAATCTTCTACCGTTAATTCATTTGCTGCAATCCATACCGCTAATTGTGTAGCATAATGCGCTTCCTCTACTGTCGCTACACCTAATTCAGATGGACCTTTTTGAGGATATCCATTTAGTAAAACACGATATACGGCATCAGATGTTTTCCCCATTTCAGGCAAATCATCTCCATTTGGAGAACGCAAATCAGGCGTTAAACAATACGCAATACTACCCGAAGCCGTTTTAATTATTTCTGTTTTTATTTCACGATGTTTCGAATTACTATAACTCCAATCCATTTTATATGTTTCTCTGTTCATTACTTCTGCCTTTACTTGCGGCATTGCAATTCCTAATAAAATAATAAGAGCACTTAAAAAACTAAACCATTTCCCTGCCATCTTTCGTTTCATTCTCCCCACCACCATATATAAATTTCTACATGAAGCAATCTTACTGTTTCATTGTACTTATAGTGAAAAAAAGAGAATAGGTGGTTTTTTTGTATTATCTTGTCGAATTGTTGAGAAAGTTTCAAAGTAATAAGCAACATTACAATTGTTTGTTCTCCTCCTGCTATTGACAAATGAATGTTACATATTTAAAATTTTTAAAAATAATAAAAAGGCACTTTATAAGTGCCTTTTTTACTTACCAGAAACAAATTTCAAACAAATACATGTTACTTATCTTTTTCTTTTATCTCCGTCAACAGCTCAATAATTTTCTCATTTTGCTCCACTTGTTTCTCAGAATTTTGATAGATGAAACGAACCCATCTAAGTGCAAGAATAATAAGGAACACCGGAAGCATTGAAATTAGAAAGCCAAAAATCGAAAAATCCGTATACATATACATCACCTCGCTATATACGACTTTCTCCATACATCTACTAAAACATGAAAAATTTTACAAATAAAAGAAGAATCTATCAAACGATAGATTCTTCTTTTTCAAACTGAGTAGAACGTCCTCTCGTAATTGAGAAGATTGCACAAAGCAGCGCTAGTATAATAAAGCCGCCTCCTACCCAAGCGTTATATATAACAGATGATTTTTCAATAACAACTCCGCCCACTGTTGAACCGAGCGCAATTCCTAAGTGAAGCGCAGAGTTATTTAAACTTTGCTGAATACCAGCTGATTCTGGTGCAATTTCAATTAAATAATTTTGTTGTGCTGGCGAAATAGCCCAGCTCAGCATACTCCAAAGTCCCATCATAATAATGAAGAGTGGGAATGAGAATGTCATCATTGGCAACATAAAGATCGCACATGCAAATACGATAATGATGGAAATAATACTTTTCTTCGACCCCCATTTATCAGCAAGCAAGCCCCCAAGGCCGCCTCCAAGTACCGCTGCAATTCCAAAAATGAAGTAAAATACACTAATCCAATTCGCTTCTACGTGCATCACATCTTTTAAAAATGGTGTTAAATATGCATATAGCGTTAAATGACCTGTTAAAAATAAAAATGATGTTAACTGTGCACTGACGATTTTTTTATCTTTTAACGTAGCAATTTGTTCTCTTATTGATAACACTGATGTCGGTGGTACTTTCGTTAAGAATAATGAAATACAAGCGATTGCTATAACTGTTAATACCGAAATTAATACAAACGGTGCACGCCATCCATATGCATTTCCGAGTACAAGGCCGAGCGGTACTCCAAGTACAAGTGAGCCACTAATCCCCATAAAAATGATCCCAATTGCACGCGCACGAAAATGCGGTTCTACAACGCTAGAAGCAAGTGTTACTGACAGTGCAATAATAAGTGAACCACTCGCCGCACAAACAACCCTTGAGAACATTAACATCCCGTAATTCACACTAAATGCTGAAATAATATTTCCGATTAAGAAAATTGACAATGCCCCAATATACAATTTCTTTCTTTCAAACTTCCCTGTTAATGCTAATAAAACCGGACCTGATAAAGCAAATACTACTGAAAATATTGTTATAAGCTGACCAGCTGCACTAATAGATACTCCTAAATCATTGGCAACTAAATCGAGCGTTCCTCCTATAATTAGCTCAACCGTTCCGACTACAAAAGCCGCGATAGCTAAAATATACACACGAAAATTCAAGTCTTTCCCCACGCTTTCTATTTTGGTTACTACGACTATAGTAACTAAAATAGAAATTGAATACAAGTACAATTTTTTTACAATAAAAAACAGGCGTATGATACGCCTGCCTTCTAATTATTAAACACTAGTTTTATTCTTCTTATTTAAATACCAATACACCGGTAGTCCAGTAAAGACAATTCCAATTGATAAGAAACAACTTACTGGATCATTGATAATTGCACTACCAATTACAAAGAACGAACCTAAAATCGCGACGATTGGTACGATTGGGAATAACGGTACACTGTATGCACGCTCTTTATTCTTATTACGCTTTCTTAAAATGAAGACACCAATAAACGTCATTACATAGAAAATATAAATAATGAATACGGAAATCTCAGATAGCTTATTCGGATCACTAATAATCATTAAAATAATTCCTAAAATGATTTCAACAGTAATCGCATTTGCTGGTGTTTTAAATCTTGGGCTTTCCTTTGCAATAAACTTAGCAAACGGAAGTTGTCCACGTTCTGCCATCGACATCGGGATACGCGGGAACGTTAAAATCTTTCCATTTAAACAACCGAAAATAGAAACGATAATACCGATACTAATAATTTTCCCGCCATATTCTCCAAGTAGCATGCCCGCAGCTGTCGCTGTTGCATTTTCTCCAAGGTCTACAATTTTCGCTGCTGGTAATACATTTAATAATGCCAAGTTAATTAATACGTAAGCAGCTGTTACAATTAAAATCCCAACTGTCATTGCTTTCGGTAATAACTTTGTTGGGTTTTTCATTTCTCCGCCAATTGAAGCAAGTAGAATCCAGCCGTCATAAGCAAATAACGTTGCTAAAATTGCCATACCGATACTTTGATTTTCTGATATCGGCACAACTACGTTAAAGATATCGCTATTCCCTTTCCAAAAACCTAACACAACAATTAAAACGATCGGAATCATCTTCCCAATTGTCGTAACCGTTTGGACGATACCTCCATATTTTGTTCCCATACTATTTACAACGCCAAGGAACACAACTGTTCCAATTGCAATTGGTAAATTCCATACTTTATCTAAATAGAAAAAATTAATCATTAAAGAACTAAAGTACAACCCTAATGTTCCAATAATAGCTGGTCCATAAACAATCGTTTGCATCCAGCCTGATAAATATCCCCAAAAACTTCCGTAAATCTCCTCTAAATACGTATACAACCCACCATTTTTCGGGATTTGCGCTCCAATTTCAGCTACTGTTAAACCACTTGCTAGCGTCAACAGACCACCAATTACCCAAGCAAGAATCGCCATATTAGAACTCCCCGAGTAATCTAATACGCTCCCTGGTTTCATAAACACACCAGATCCAATAATCGTTCCTACCACAATAGAAAGTGCTACTGTTAAGCCAATTTTGTTCTTCTCATCATGATGCATGCTGCGTATCCTCCTTCCAATCCTAGTGTGATGCAAAAATGAAATAAAAAAACACTCCTCCCTAAAAAAGGGACGAGTGTTGTATTCGTGGTTCCACCCTTGTTTCAATTAGCAAAGTGACACACTTCACCAATTTCTCAAGTCTAAATAACGGTTTTTGCCGGCAAGCAATTACTAGATGTTCGTTCACTGCTGCAGTTCAGAGGTGGTAATCCATTTTTTCGTATTAGGAAGCTCACAGCCAAAGGCTTCCCTCTCTGAGAATCGTAAAAAATTGATCATGTCCTCATCATCACTTCTTGATGTCGAATTTTGTAGTTATTGTTCATTATATTGAATTGTTAGAAAAAATCAATATATTTTTTTATATAACATACGAAATATTTCTGTTCTTATATTATAACAGAAGTTACAACACTTCTCTAATTCCCTAAAAATGGTATACTCCATATAGGAGGTGCACGAATAATGATTGCTGTTTTTTGTATTATCGCTACATTTCTTTCGGCTCTATTCGCTATCATGTACAGGCACAAATATCCTGGTTATAGCATTTTAGCAGTAGCTCTTATACCAGCTGCTTCCTTCTACGTATTAGGTACATATCAATTTACGGAAGTATTTATCGGTTTTGCAATCTTCTACTGCGTCTTTGGATACATACTAACAATGAAAAAAATTTTATTAAATCATTAAAAGGGACCGATTTCTGCTTACAGAAATCGGTCCTCTCACGTACCTTTCGGTTGCCCACACGAAAGATACGACTTCGCTCAATTATTTCTCATCTTTTTTCATAAAAAACTTATGGTGCGGTAGATCCACATTCAACGCCTCTAATTGTTTCTTTTCATTGTCTAAAATCGCTTTTGCTTTTGTTTTTGTTTCCTCATCTAATCCTGCAAAGATGTCTTCATGTTTCTCTCTCTCTGGAAGTTTCACACCTAGTTTTGTTAATTCTTCTTTTGCTTGCTCATGTGTTAATTTCCCGGATTTCTCTTGCTCTAAAATTGACTTCGCTTTTTCTTTCGCCTGTTCATCTAAGTTAGCAAACATGTCTTTATGCTTACCCTTTTCCGGGAACTTAACGCCTAGTTTTGTTAACTCTTCTTTTGCTTGTTCACGTGTTAATTTCCCAGATTTCTCTTGCTCTAAAATCGATTTCGCTTTTTCTTTCGCCTGTTCATCTAAGTTAGCAAACATGTCTTTATGCTTACCCTTCTCCGGCATTTTCACGCCTAGTTTTGTTAACTCTTCTTTTGCTTGTTCACGTGTTAATTTTCCGGATTTCTCTTGCTCTAAAATCGATTTCGCTTTTTCTTTTGTTACTTCATCTAAGTTAGCAAACATGTCTTTACGCTTTTCTTTCTCTGGAAGGTTTACACCTAGCTCTTTCAACTGTTTCTTTGTATCGTCCATAATCGTTTTTACTTTTTGTTTTGTAGCGTCATCTAAATCTTTTTTCGCCGTTTTTGTAGATTGCTCAGCTGCTGGAGTATTCGTTGCCGCAAATGCTGGTATGCCAGCTCCTCCAATGATTCCGAATGATAAAGCACCTGCAATTGCTAAATACCCAACTGTTTTCTTCTTCATAGGAAATTTCCTCCTTCATATTTCTAAAGCATGTACACTTTCGTATACAATGCCTATAGTAATGTCGGTTTCTTAACATTTCCTTAACGACTTAACAAAAAAAACACCGCTCATCCCGAGCGGCGTTGTTCTAAGCTTTTTGTAATTGTAATTCTTCACGTTCCATTATTCTTCTTAATACAATTGTTTGTGTCATTGTAAATAAGTTACCTGTTATCCAGTACAACACAAGTCCTGATGGCGCCGCAAATCCCATAAATAGAATCATTGCCGGCATCATAATTTGCTGCACCTTCATCATCTGTACTTGTTCTCCAGGTGTAACGTTAGATTGGAAAACTTTCATCTGAATGAATGTCGTTAACGCTGCGATAATCGGTAATATATGATAAGGATCTGCATGTCCTAAGTTCACCCATAAAAATGAAGATGTGCGAATCTCTTCTGTTCGGCTAATCGCATAATACAAAGCAGAAAAAATCGGCATTTGTATAAAGATTGGCCAGCAACCAGCAAGTGGATTCCAACCGCCTGATTTCATTAGTTCTGACATTTCTTTTTGATACTGCTTTTGTTTTTCAAGATCTTTACTTACATCACCGTATTTTTTCTTTAGCTTCTGCAATTCAGGTTGCATTTTTTTCATTTTTGCTTGGCTACGATATTGTGAAACAGCTAATGGAATCATTGCTGAACGAATAACGAGCGTCATAATAATGATAGCAATCCCGAAGCTAGCTCCCGGTATATGATGAGCAACAAATTGAATCATAAACGAGATTGGATATACGAAATAATGATCCCAAATTCCCGTACTATGTGCATCAATTGGGGCCGCATTACTGCAACCAGATAAAACAAAAACAAGTAATAATGATAAACTAACGAGCACAGCTCGGTATGATTTTAACATGTTTATTCCTCCAATGTTTCGTAATTATTTAGCGAAACATTGGTGTATACGGACCGACCTCGTCATTCTCTTCACTTGATTCTTGTCTGCGTACAGAACGAATCATTCCATACTTATAAAAAATTGAAAATAGCGGTACATTTCCCGCACTCTCTTCACATGTATCAGCTAATGCAAAAGCTCTTTGTCTACCATTTGATGCTTGCTGACGCACAAAGCGAGAAACATTAGCAAGGAAGAAAACTTCTAATAAACAAAGTGCTGTCGTTACAAACGATATATATAGAATTGCATCCTGCAATAAAAATTCCATCGCTTCACATCCTTAATAAAGTCATTTTAGCACATTCGCCAAATATTCTCTATTTCCTTTTATCGTCAAAAAAAGTATTTTGCATATTTTCTCAAGAAAACAATAATTAAGAAACGTTGTATTCGCTTTCTTTAGTATATTCACACACATCAATGAATAGGCTTGATTTATTAGAAATTTATAAAATTTTTGCATTATAATAAAACTATTGCCAGTTTTTGAAAAAACCTTTATTCTCTTCTTGTAATCAAAAATGAATATGGAGATGAAACATACTATGGGTCAACTAGGAGACGCCGATTACGTTCCCGACACCGCCTTTTTATCCTTCCCAGCAGCTAAAACATTTCACTTAGAATTCATCATACAGTTGGTTGTTATTTTCATAGCCTCTATTTTGTATGCAATTTCTATGAATATGTTCTTTATCCCACATAACATGATTAGCGGTGGCTTCGCTGGTGTAGGGATGATTATCAGTTATTTAATGCACTACAATATCGGTGCACTTATCTTTTTACTAAACATTCCTCTTCTTATTTTAAGTCACTTTTACTTAGGCAAGAAGACAACCTTTTTAACAGCGTACTTTGTAGCTGTATCATCATTAGCGATGAACATTATCCCTGTACACCAAGTTTCAGATGATATTCTACTATCTTCTGTATTCGGCGGTGTAATCTGCGGAGCAGCTTCTGGAATCATATTCCGATTTGCTTCTTCAACAGGTGGTTTTGATGTCGTTGGATTGATTGTAGCGAAACATCGAGATATTTCGATTGGAGCAATCATCTTTGGATTCAACTTAATCTTACTTGTTGCAGCTGGATTTATTTTCGGATGGGATATTACGCTTTATACGTTAATTAGCCGGTTTGTAGTCAGCAAAGTTATCGATGCTGTGCATACGAAACATATTAAATTAACGATAATGACAGTTACAGAAAAAGGCGAGGAAATAAAAAGCGCACTATTGCATCACGGCATACGCGGGGTGACAATGGTAGATGCTGTCGGCGGCTATACAAACCATAAGAAAAAAATGATTTACACTGTCGTGACTCGCTATGAGTTAGGCGAAATGAAACGTATTATCCGTCAAGTGGATAACAAAGCATTCATGAACATTACTGAAACAGTTGAAATTGTCGGCCGTTTCAAACGCATATAAAAAGGTTAATACATGAAAGGGCATAACATATAATATGTTATGCCCTTTGTTATTCAACTAACGCACCCTTTAGCATAATAAAACCACGAAGTTTATTACTACAAATCGGAGGATAGCATTCCATATACAAAACTATCTGTCCATTCATTTTTATTCCAAAAATCTTGTATGAAATGTGCTTCCTTTCTCATGCCTATGCGTTCACACAATTTTTTTGAAGCTGTATTACGTGCATCAAGATTAGCTTGTATACGATGTACATTACATTCATTAAATAATTTAAATACCAAGCTATTTACTGCTTCTGTTGCCAAACCTCTCCCAGCTACTTCATTTGAAAAACTATAACCAATCTCAACAGTATCTTTCATATTTGTGTACCATACGGATAAATCACCAACTACTTTAGCCTTGTATATAACTGCCAAACTTAATATTGAATCTCTAGTAAGTACATTGTTTGCTAGCTTCTTATTAAATCTTTTCTGCATGTCTTCATGAGTCCACTTATTATGTAATAGGAACTTACATGTATCATCATTATTATAAATAGTAAATACATCCTGTAAATCAGTACTCTTAAAAGGTCTAATTATTAATCTTTCTGTTGTGATCTCCAAGTTAGCTCTCCTCCCTTTCATTCATACTACAAAACATTTTTATAGTATTTAAGTCCCCTTTTTATATCCCACCTTGATTACATATTTGATCATAATAAATTAAAATCCTTCTTCCACTAAGCGGCATTGTTAATGGCATTTCATTGCGATTTTTATTTTTTACACTTATTACAAAATCAGATAATTCTATTATTGTGGCCCTAAATGTGTTATAATGAAAGCAGACTCACAAAAAAAGAGTATATAGACTTGGAAGTTTCTCTTATTTTACAAGCAAAAAGAAACGAGCAGTCGGGTATATTTCAAACACCATACACGTAACGGTTTAAAAAACCGATCATCTTAGTTATTCTTCCATGATCTTTTTATAAAAAAAGATACGTACAACTAAAATTCACTTCAATATACTATACCTACCTTTTTGACTTCCAAATCATCTTATTACATAGGGAGATGAACATATGAATCAATATATCAGATATACAATAGCTGTCCTGTTTGCTATTATCGGCGGAACAATCTGCTTCTGGACAAACACTCAGCTTGGAGAGAATATCATTTTTAATGGAATCGAAACCCTTGTAAGCGCTTCAATTTTAGGTGGATACATTTACTTCCTCTTCAATCCAGAAGAAAATGCACAAAAAACAATGTTATTAACAATGATCGGAATCGTTGGCGGATGTATTTCCTACTCAATGACTAACTATACATTACCACTTCAATTAAGCTCAGCTTTCTTCCACGGTCTATGGACTTGGTTCATTGCATTCTGCCTAGCAGACGTATTCAACCTTTTACAAGACAATGAAGAAGAAAACGGTCGCCAAATTGAAAGTAACTCGTAAGCTGGAAGATATTCTTCCAACTTTTTTTGTTTGTTATTCTTTCCTGCTCATACCCATCATCAAAATAAAAAGAAGCTACCCTCACGGCAACTTCTTTTCTACATACCCCACTTAATATTCACTATAATATATCGATCATTTCTCCACTTATATCAACGTTCCAATACAGGTTATCGATTTACCGAAACCCTAAAAGCACAACATACCCTATCCCCCAAGCAATTTACTGCCGAACTCTACGATTAAAAAGATAACTAATAAGATCGCGAGTATCTTTAATGCTACATATGCTACTTTAAAAACAGCATAAATGAGCAAAACTATTAAAATAATCGTTAAAATTTCCATCTAGAATTCCTCCAAGCTTTGCTCTTCTTATCTTATTTTACTCGCCCCAGACTTTTTATGGAACGGCATAAGACGACATAGAAAAAAGAGGATACCTTATCCATCGTAAGATACCCTCTCTTTCAACTGCTCAAACCATTCTCTCTCTAATTGTAAATATCCCAATTCATTCTTTTCAGCATTCTTTAATTCTTTATCAGCTTTCTTCATATACATACGTGAAGCTTCTAGATCATTCTCTACATATTTCACAATTCCTTGTGTGCGATAATATCCATGTAAGTCTATTTTTGTAATGGCCTTCCCATACTCCTTCGCTTCTTGCAGAGAAAGACTATCCATCTCATAAAGAGCTTTATACAAAAGATACCAACTATGAAAACTGCCAACAAAAAATTTATTTTCCTTTGTTACAGGTAGTTGAACAATTGATTCTATATACGATATTGCTCTTTCCATCCCCTTTTGATCAGCTCGAGCATAAAAAACGAGCATAAGTCCGCTCATTATATCTCTTATACTTTTATCCTCTTTTAATTTTTCCTCGCTAAGTTCTATTAATCTCTTATCCCAATCTCTCGGCCTTTTATAACTAAATAACTCACTCGATACTTGAATATTATATAAATGCTGCTTCGCTTTTTCATCATCTTTAATTAAAATGAGAAATTGCATACCATCACTCAAAAATGTTCCTTTTATCGGTACGACTGTAGCTGCAAAAATCACAAAGTGTAACACAGAAAAATATAAAAGATATTGATAATAACTCACCATGTATATGTAACCAAAAGTCATACCGAATAGTAAACTTGTAATCGGTCCACCTAAAGTCATCCATGCCCACTTTTTCGAAAGGTTCGGTGTCTCTATGGAAGGAGGCACTAACATCGCCACGCCTCCGAAGTACGCCCATAATTTATTTTCTCGAATGCGTACTTTCCCCTTCTCTTTTTGAAAAGTAATTGGTCCTACTGTCATAAATTTAAAATTTAAACCACCTATTAAACCAAACACTACATGTCCTAGCTCATGAATAGCTAGCACTAATAAAAAAATTCCAAATAATGCCCATATATCCAACATTACTTCTAATTTCTTAGTTCGGATTACTACGTATAAAATGGACAAAACTAACGCCGCCGTCATAGAACCAGCTGGCCTTCTTAAAATATCCACCTTTTTCTCCCCTTAATAAATCATTTTTCTCTGCATTTCGTACATGAACTTTCCGAGATGCAATATCCAAATAAATGAGATTAAGCCAATTAATACAAAGTTGATATCACTAATTGCTGTATATATAACGGCAGCCCACCACACATATGCCAATATTGTATTCGTAAATTCATACGCTTTATATCCAGCTTCATGCACAATATGTTTCAAGCCTTCATCTGCGTTTTTAGTCCACATTTTCATAGATTCCATATATGTTACACCTTGTTCAGGATATAGCTTATTATAACGATTTTTTGTTATGAGCCCACTAATCACTACAATAGTTAAACAAACGATAGAAGCTACTAAATTCCACACTGCAAATGAAACATTTATATCCTGCAACAGTGCACGTCTACATGTAATAACTGCATATACAAACCATGCCTGCGTAACTATATCACCTACACGTAAATATATACTTATAATGCCTAATTTTCTGCCTTGTACGCTCTCTTCTTCATCGCGCGCCTCCGCTAACATACGTGTATTCTTCCAAGTGTAGTACATCATTAAGATTCCAAAAATAGTACATACACCTATAAATGTATTAGATGATAATTTTCTCGGTTCATCCGAGAGTAAATTTAAAGCTATATAAGATGTTAAAAAGCCACCAATCATACTTAATGCTATTTTCCCCACAAAATCAAATTGTTTTTTTCGTTTACTCTTCATCATCCTCTTCCCCCTCCACTAACGTAAATATTTCCTCCACTGTTACATTGAAAATGTGTGCGATTTTTAACGACAATACGATAGATGGCGCATAATCCCCGCGCTCAATTAAACTAATCGTTTGCCGTGATGATCCTATTGCTTTCCCTAAATCCCCTTGTGATAAACGATGCTTTGCTCGCAATTCCCTCACTCGATTTTGAAGCTTCATGTCTTCCCTCTTTTTCATTTATTTAAATAGAATTGTAAATAATATCCTTATTTTTATCAATTATAATTGTCATTACGACTATAATAATTGACAAAAATAAAGATGTATTATGATGAAAATAACTTATATAATGAATGTGAAATATTAAACAAAGGAGGTTCCATATGAAAAAAACATCTACCTTTTCTTACATTCTTACTAAGCTTACAGCAGCTTTCTTGTTATTATTACTTATTAGCACGCTTCTCTTAACAACTAGTCAACCAACACTATATAGTTTCTTAACTGGATTACGAGAACTACTATATGTTCCCTTCGTTCCTATTCTTGCTGCATATGCAATTTTTTGTTCTATTTGCATCGATAAATTAAAATTAAAAACACATACAAGACTGAAGACATTATTCCTTTATATTTTTTGCGGCTATTTATTTTTTCTTCCCTTCCTAATATTTAAAGAAGCGGATCTAAGACAGTTCTTGTTCCTTGGATCAATTGGAGCAATATGTTCTCTTTTTTTCTATTTATATACAGTTATAGCAACAAAATTTAAGTGGATACAATATGTCTTGCCAGGCATTATGCTTATTATATTTATCACAATCAACTTAATAGATATAGAGAAGTTTGGAACATCAAAAGAACAATGGGTCGAAACAAAAACAGATAACTCTTTCGAAGCATCTTTTCAACATTTTAGTGGTAAACATAAAGTCCCCATTGAACTAAAACGAGGGGACATATTAGAATTCACGATTGAATCACGAGCTGAAAATCCAAATGGCTACATGGGGGATATCAAAATGGCTAGTGAATTTCAAGAGGAAGAAAATTATTTAGCTTCAAACGGTCCTAATACATACCATTTCGCTGCAATTAAGACCGGAACGTATTACATTATAGTTAGTGGAAACCAGTTAAAAGGAACGTTGAAAATAAATTGGAACATAAAATAAAAAAGGCAGTGCGTCTGCACTGCCTTCCTAAATTTTGACATAGAATGGATTTCATATTAACTTGCGTTTTGTAAAAATACTCGTTTTAACTGTTTACGGAAACGAACTCCTAACGTAATTGCTACAATCACAATCACTCCAAAAATGATTTTACCGATGTGACCTTCTAACGCTCCAAAAATATCATGTAAGTTGCCACCTAACCAGTAACCACCGATTAAGAAGAACGATACCCAAAATAGAGCACCTGAGTAAATTGTAATGGCAAAGCGACGGAATGGTAAGTTAATAATTCCTGCAAAGTATCCTGTAAAATGACGCACACCAGGAATAAAGAAACCGATAAAAATAAGGAAGTATCCATACTTATCAAACCACATTCTTGTTAAGTCGATTTTTTTTTGTGTTAAAAATACGTATTTCCCATACTTTTGAATAAAGGGCATACCTAGTTTATTTCCTAAAAAGTATTGAATTGTCATTCCTACACTTGTCCCAATAAAAGATAGGATAATTAAAATCGGTAAACTTAAATCGCCCTTCTGTGCTAAAAATCCCGCATATGCTAATGTTGGCTCTCCCGGAAACGGAAGTGCAATATATTCTAACAGCAAACCAACGAGTACAACATAGTACCCGTACTGCTGAAATAATTCATGAACCCATTCCATGTCATCTCTCCTTTCAATCACGTACAACTTCTTACTATTATTGTATAAAAAAATTGTCGAAATAACTATCACAATAGCTTACATTTTTATTACATTTTTGTAAGACTCACACTAAAGTTTTCCGTTCATTATTTGCTGCTATCTATTAACATTTTAAAATGAGCTAACAACTATATATCGTACGAAGCAAAGGAATTAATATACATTTTTTATCCAGTTTTTAACACCTAAAAATCACCCTATTTTGTTCTTAATAAAAAACCACTACAAACTCATACAAACTTCATATTAGCTTCATATACGTATTGTAAGATTATATCGGAATTTGTTGAAAAATTTAACCAATAAATGACTAAGCATTAATTTGAATAAATATGAATAGCTTTTCGAAATTGAAAAAAGGGTGAATCAGAAATGGAAGCTTATAAAATGCACGATTTTATTAATACAAATGTTGAATCTCATCAAAATGAAACCGTTTTTAATTTACACATATGTGAAACAAGTGAATTTGACGTAAGTTTAACAAAATCTACTACACTATCTTTTATCGTTTCAAAAAAGAACATTAAAATTGTCACGAAAAAATGGATTAATTCAAATCAAGAAAGCATGATTGGCAAAAGCTATATCATTCCAACGAAAGCTTTTCACTACTTCTTACCGATCATTTCTGAAACTGAAGATGAATTAAATATTCAAGTTCAAAGTTTTGGACTACATGGTGAACTTTTACTAAATGAAAGATTACTTATTGATAAAAACAACAAACAAAATCCAAAGATTACTACCTTCTTTGAAACATTAGATGAAAATGTAAATAAAGTATTACGAGGATTACAAATTCATTGTATGTAAGACTATTACAATAGTAAAAAGGAGAATATAATGAAAAAACTATTATTAAGCGCACTATTATCATTAGGATTTTTAACTATTCCATTCACAAATGCTGAGGCAGCTACAACGAATGATCAACTGATTGTAAACACGCAGTTAAATAAAATGGATTATTATCAAAACGGACAATTTATAAAGAGTTTTACTGTCGCTACTGGAAAAGCAGGTACACCTACACCTAAAGGTACTTTTCAAATCGTTAATAAAATTAAAACCGTCCTTACTATACAGGAAACATTAAAGGCGGCGACCCACGTAATCCACTTGGTGACCGTTGGCTAGGATTAAATATGGCTGGAACTTATGGAACAACTTATGCGATTCATGGTACGAACAATAATCAGGCAATCGGCAAATGGACAACACTAGGTTGTATTCGTATGTATAACAATGATATACACTGGTTATTTGAGCGTATTCCCCAGCAGGCTACTGTCACTGTAAAATAACCTAAGAACACGATTTACGTGTAGCCAAGAATTTTATGTCTTGGCTTATTTTATTTCTTCATTTACAGTAGCTAAACAACTGTATTTACATATATAATGAAAATAGATTGTGTCAAATGACATTAAAACATTGATAAACATGGATATTAAAATTATACAGTTATAATATTTTATAAATTCTACAATACATACTATAATAGAACTACTGTAATTCTGAAATATTCAGTTTCGCTAAACAACTCCCCTTGCTACTTTCATGATTATTTTATAGCGGGGGCTTATTATATGTATAAACAATCTGAGTCATTCAAAAATGATGAATTCGAATATTGCAGTGAAAAGCGTTATTTAGGAGGTGTTACTATGACGCATATACTGGTGATTGAAGACAACCCAGATATACAAGAACTGATTCGTGAATTTCTATTGGCACAAAACTTTACCGTTGATGTCGTTGGCGCTGGAACAGAAGGTATACTTCTTTTCCAAAAAAATTCATACGATCTTGTCCTCCTTGATGTGATGTTACCAGATATAGATGGCTATAGTATTTGTAAAATTATGCGAGGACAATCTGATGTACCAATCATTATGTTGACAGGCTTACATAATGAAGAAAGTGAAATTAAAGGATTTGAATTAGGTATTGATGACTATATTACAAAACCGTTCCATTACACCGTATTTATTAAACGTGTAGAAGCTGTATTAAGAAGAGCAGCAACGAAGGAAGCAGAAACTGCAACTATACTACAATTCCATGAATTAATGTTAAATTCTACAGCATATGCCGCTTATGTTCATGGTAATCAAATTGAATTGACAACAAAGGAATTTGAAATTATTTATACTTTACTGCAAAATCGGGGAAAAGTATTATCAAGAAGTGATTTGCTGAATAAGGTATGGGGCTATGAACATTATGGTGATGTAAGAGTTATAGATACACATATTAAAAACTTAAGAAAAAAATTAGGGATTCCTTATATTAAAACGGTGAAAGGCATTGGCTACAAAATCGAATCGTAGCACCGACAACATCACCAAAAATATTTTCATCAAAACCTTATTATTTTGTATTCTTTTATCACTTTGTCTTTATCAAATTATTTACTTCCTAGCTTCAAATTACGATAAAGAACGTTTTGCGAAAGAAAATGGAGCGCTGACGACAGAACAAGCGGATTCAGACAAACAAAACGACCAAAGTAAAACGAATCAAAGTAAGGCTGTTTCAGAGGGTATAATTCCTAATTTTCAATCTTCTATTATAGATTATAAAACACTCTCTACAGCCATAAATCACCTTTTGCAGCCTAGCCAAACTGCAAAAGCAAAAGAACATACTCAAAATATTACGGAAAAAAATAGTACTTCTGTTCCACCTATAGAAACGGAAAAGCAAGTCGCTACTAATGATGCCTTACATAAACAAAATGCAGCAAGTAAAACAACTGATGCTCAAGATCATCCAAAATTAGCAGATGCACTGCAGCAATTAGCTCCACATATTGGCGCGACAATGCTTGCATTATCTTTACTTGGATCCTTAATTTATACAAAACTAATTGCCAAACCTTTTCAATATATGAGCGATGCTTTAAAAGATATTATGAATATTGATTTCTCAGATAAAAAAGCACTTAACACAAATACAGATCAAACAGATTTTAATTTACAAGTAGCTGCTTCACAGGTCCCAAATATTGTGAAGAATTTACATGCGAGCAATCAAGATTTAAAAAGTGAGCTCAAAAAGGAACAACAGTTAGAACAATCTCGGAAAGAATTTATGTCTATGGTATCCCATGAATTAAAAACCCCCATCGCGGCAGTTATGGGACAACTCGATGGCATGATTCACGGAATTGGTGCTTATAAAGATAGAGATAAATATTTAAAACGCTCCTATGAGATGATGCAAGATATCAACATATTAACGGAAAAGATGTCAGAATTATCCAAAATACAAAACCCTCAATTTAAACCGAATTTAGAAGTTATTTCATTAACTTCTATTATTGAGGATGTTATGAAAAAAGTAGATTACTTTGTATCTGTAAAGCAATTAAATGTTCAATCTAACATTAAACAAGATGTACAAATTTTAGCTGATCCTAAATTTATTCAAACTGCTATTTTTAACATTATTTCAAATGCAATTCATTACACAATTGATCATCAGCATGTCTATATAAAACTTTATGAAAAGCCAAACGGGTACGCATTAGAAGTATTAAATACAGGTTCACAAATCGATGAGGATAAACTTGCCCATTTATTTGAGCCATTCTATCGCGCAAACCCTGGCAAACATGGATTAGTACAAGGTAGCGGCCTTGGGCTATATATTGTAAAGCAAATATTAGATAAACATCAGTTTCCTTATGGAATACAAAACACAGCTCAAGGTGTAAAATGTTCTATTGTATTCCCAAAAGCAATGTAACAACCTACTACAATTTCATACCCCAAATTCATACTTCGTATGAGTGGCGGAATTTTGTAGAGTATCTTACTCTGTTTCGTTCGCCCGTTATCCTAATTTGGATAGCGGGCGTTTTTTATTATGTAAAAGGAGGATTTTCATGGAAAAATTTAAGTATTCATTACTCGTTTTATTCGGAGCTTGTAGCTACGGCGTACTTTCAACTATTTTTAAACTCGGATTTATTGATGGATTTTCAGCACATCAACTATTAGGAGGACAATATGTCTTCGGATGGATTGGGCTTCTTTTGCTCGTTCTTTTCGCTTCACGTCATAAAGTAACAAAAAAGCAATTCTTTTCCTTACTAACAGTTGGCACAACAATGAGTATGACTGGTATTTTCTACGCTATCTCTGTAGAAGAACTACCAGCATCTATCGCTGTCGTCTTACTCTTTCAGTTCACATGGATTGGTGTAGTCATTGAAGCAATTGCAAATCGAACATTTCCAAGCCTTGAGAAAGTTATATCTATCATTATTTTATTTACTGGTACATTGTTTGCAGGCGGTGTCTTTGAAGGACTCGGACAAAGCTTTTCCACGAAAGGTATTATCTTTGGTTTATTAGCCGCTGTCTCTTTTTCATTCTATGTGTTTGCAAGCGGGCGTGTTGCTACAGAAGTACCGCCTTATACGAAAAGTTTTCTTATGACAACAAGCGCTACTCTTATCGTATGCCTATTCTTCCCGCCAACCTTTTTAACAGACGGTGCCCTGCAAGCAGGTCTTTGGAAATACGCTTTCTTCCTCGGATTGTTCGGCGTTGTCGTACCTGTCATTTGTTTTTCAATTGGTGTACCGAAAGTAGGAACAGGACTTAGTACAATACTAGGAGCAGCTGAATTACCAACAGCCATTATCGCTTCTATTACACTTGTACATGAAGTCGTAACCTTCATGCAGTGGATTGGGATACTCTTTATACTACTTGGAATTTTTACTCCTCAGCTGCTTACAGCCAGGAAAGCAAAGAAACATAGAAGCGTGCATAGTGCATGAAAATAATAATTTGTATATAAATGTAAATACAGTTACAATGTGGTATAATTTCAAATCTATTTGGAGGTATAAATGACTATTTTAAGTGTAGCCTTTTTTGCCATTATGTGTATCTTCTTCTTAATAAGATATATGAAAGAAAAGAAATTTTACGATTTGCTCCTCATTCCCATTTACATATATGCTGGGGCAGTCAAAACCCCTTTAGTAGAGTACTTAAACTTTAATACTACTTTCAAAATAACATATGATATTGCAGCTATTATTCTCGTAATCCTTGCTGTACTTTTCTTCTTAAAGGATAAGAAAGAGAATCCTACTGCATAACAAAAAGACCTTTCATGTATTTGAAAGGTCTTTTTCTCTATCTCACTTTACCGCTCCATATAACTTTTCTACCTCATGCTCAATTTGTTTTACATCAATTCGTTCAAATAGCGGCTGCACACTATCAATTCTATTCGGCAACGTGTTTTGAGGCCCCCAATTTCGTTTCACAATCGATAATGTATTTCTAACTCTTTCACTTGAAAATGGTAAAAATGGTTCAAGGAGATTTGCAAAATTAGCGATAAGATACACACAATTATAAATCGTTTCTTCGCATGCAACTGGATCATCTTCTCGTTGTTTCCACGGCTGCCTCTCATCAAAGTATTTATTTGCAAAACGTACTGCCTCAAATATTGTTTCTAGCGCCACCTTAAATGTAGTTTGCTCAATCGCCTCTCCAACATTTTTATATAATCCTTCCACTTTATCTTTCAATTCTCCATCAATACTTCCCTTCGGCACAATACCACCATAATACTTTTCAATAAACTTTAATGTCCGGTTCACAAAGTTCCCGTATGCACCTAGCAATTCACTATTATGACTGTAAATGAATTCACGCCACGAAAAATCAGTATCACGATTTTCTGGTGCGTTTACTGTTAAAAAGTAACGAATAGAATCTGGATTGTAGCGTTCTAATATGTCAGGCACCCATACTGCCCAGTTTTTACTTGTAGATAACTTTCTTTTTTCAACTGTTAAATATTCATTCGAAACGATATGACGAGGAATTGCTCCTTCTCCTATTCCAAGCAATACCGCTGGCCAAATGATGGAATGAAACGGAATATTATCCTTTCCGTGCACATAATATGTTTTCGCTTCTTTATCCCAAAACTGTTGATCATCTTTCCCTGTTTCTTCAGCCCAATGTTTACTCGCTGAATAATAGCCTGTCACTGCTTCAATCCATACGTAAATTTTCTTGTCTTCATACCCTTCTACCGGAATTGATACCCCGATTGGTAAATCACGTGACACAGCCCTATCTAGTAACCCTTCCTTAACATATCTCTCTGTTAATTGAATCGCGTTGTCACGCCATGTTCCTGTTTGTTTTGCGGTTTCTACAGCCGTTTTGATTTGTTCCTGAAATGTATGCAATGCGAAATAGAAATGCTCTGTTTCCTGCACGGATGGTGTACTACCACATAACTTGCATGTCTTTTCTAACAAATCGAGTGGATCTAAAATAGCTGAACATGCATCGCATTGATCTCCTCTTGCTGCTTCATGGCAATGTGGACAAACACCTTCTACATAACGATCAGGTAAAAACTGTGTACACGTTTCACAATACGCTTGTTCCACTGTTTTTTTATAAATATAGCCTTCTTCTAATAAACGTAAAAAGACATTTTGAACAGTTTCATGATGGTGCTCACTATCTGTACGTGTATAGCAATCATAAGTAAAACCGAGGCTACGAAAACATCGCTCAAATTCTTCATGATACTTATCAGCAATTTCCTTCGCCGTCACACCTTCTTGTTTTGCCCTAATTGCAATTGGCGTTCCATTACAATCACTTCCCGAAACATACAACACATTCTCACCCTTTGCCCGGTAATAACGTGCTAATATATCCCCAGGTAACAAACTTGCAATATGCCCAAGATGTAACGAGCCATTTGCATACGGCCAAGCGCCTCCAATAAAAATACTCATCTTACATTCCTCCTTTTAAATATAAAAAAGCCCCGCCCTTATCTTAAAAAAGATAAGGGCGGGGCTGTATAAACAGTCGCGGTACCACCTTATTTCGCCAATTACTCACATAATTAGCCTTAACAAGTACGGAGCTATATGCTCTTATACTGTGGTTTTGATAACGAGTACCAACTCTCGTCGCCGCCTACTATTATCATTGGATAAGTTCAGGACGAAGCTCAAAGGCCATTGTTCAAATGAATATTCTTGCTTCTTCTCAGCTACCGAAGCTCTCTGGACAGAATGATTTCATTCTACTTTTCCTTTTCAACGCTTTTATATATAACATGTATTTTACGACTTACTCACAGAAAAATCAAACTTTTATTCAAAAAGAAAAGGAAATCCCATCTCCCCATAGAATAACTATAGGTTCACAAAAGGAGTGATACGATTGAATCAAAACCAACTAAGCATACGTAATGAAAAAAGTTGGAATGCAGCTGCTTATGAAGCTTGGACGAATCGCCACGGGGCGCCAGCCGATTACGCAAAAAAGCTTATGGCAGATCCCGTGCGCGAGGTAGATCACTATTTACCTTACATACAATCTCCAAAAGGAAAACGTATTATTAATTTACTCGGGTCAAAAGGAAATAAAGCCGTTGCTCTCGCTCTTTTAGGAGCTGACGTAACAGTTGTTGATATTTCAGCAAGTAATGCAAAATATGCAAATGAACTTGCTGAAGCAGCAGGTGTCTCTATCCAGTATGTCGTTTCTGATGTATTACATGTGCAGCTCTCCGAATCATTTGATATCGTATTGCTGGAACTTGGTGTACTCCATTACTTTTTAGATTTAAAACCGCTCTTTCAAAAAATTGCTACCTTACTTAAAGGAGATGGCATGCTTATCCTTCGTGACTATCATCCTGTTTACACGAAATTATTAGGAGTAGACCACCCATCATTTCGGGCCAATGGAAATTACTTCGATGAAGAATTAATTGAAGATAATGTTGCTTATAGCATCCTTCTTACAGAAGCGCAGAAAGAATTGTTACCTAAAACGCTCATCCGTCGCTGGACGCTAGGAGAAATTATTACAACACTTGCAGAAGAACATTTAAAAATTGAAAAACTAGTTGAAGAACACGGGTCTCATCAAAGGTGGGTCTTCCCTTCTACTGCACGGGAAGGAATTGAAGAACAAATACCCGGTTTATATACATTAATTGCGACAGCATGCAAAAAAGGATCCCTTCACGGATAGGATCCTTTTTGCATGCTCACGCATATAAGTTGAGGTTGGAGATTACCATAATTCTGTAGAATAGGACACAAGATATTTCAACATTTCGTCTCTGACTTACGTCGTCAAAAAGGGGTATGACCAACATAACGAAGAGTAATGTTTATAGTTGATAGTGATAATCGTTATCAACTAATTAGAAGTATACATGATGTAATTTCAAATTACAATAGTATTTCTCATTTTTATTTATGAATTTTTTGATATACAAATGTATACATTTTAAGAACATTTACTCATATGAATCTGTCTTCTTCCATTATCTGCTATAATTTTCATTGAACAGATTAATAACTTCATAATAATGTTTTTATTAATGTCGTTCTTAATATTTATAAATCACAATAAATAGTTTTTAAAAGGTAGGGGTAAAGATGAAATATGTTAGTATTCGAAAAAAACTACTGTTCACACTCTTAAGCATTTCTTCTTTATTTAGTATCGCTCTTATTGTTATTCTTTCATTCGCTATGCATCAAGCCAATGAAGTCGAAACATTAAAAAATGATGTGTCAAAAAGAGCAACGATTTTAAAAGAGCGTGGCGATTGGTTCCAAGCACAAGTTGCTGGTTTACAAGAATATTTACTATCACATGATCAAAAAGGACTGGATAAATTCAACCGAGAAGGAAAAAAACTAGCTGATACTAGAGAAAAAGTAACAAGTGATAAAAAACTCCCAGAAGGAATGAAAGAAGCGATTTTAATGGGAGGAAAATGGCGAAGCGTTATAGATAATGAAGTCCTCCCTCTCGCTCGCGAAGGAAAATGGGACGAAGCATCCAAAATTGCTTTAGCTCAAACCAATTATGTAAACGACCTTTTAAGTCGCTTTACTAAATATACAAATGAAGAAAATGATAAACGGGACGCATTAATTGCTGACGTAGAGTCTTCTTCATCTCTTATTCAATATATTATTTTCTTCTCACTCATTACATGCACATTAACGTCTATTTTATTAGCATGGTGGTTCTCTGGTAAACTTGTTAAACCGATACGACAAATTGATGAGAAATTAAAAGAATTAGCTTCTCAAGACGGCGATTTAACTGCTAGATTGCACGTAACGAGTAAAGATGAAATTGGTGATATCGCCAATTCCTTTAATCAAATGCTAGCTAATTTACAACGTATTATAAAACAAGTGCAACAAACATCTACAAGTGTCAAAGAAGCTTCTGAAAATGTATTTATCGAAACAACTATGTCTATGGAAAATACCGCAAAAACCGAAGAAACTATGAATGCCCTTGAACACAATATTCGTTCACAAGTTTCCAGCATCGAAGAGAGTTCAACTGCAATGGATGATATGACAACGAGTGTTCAGCGTATTGCTGAATCTGCC
This sequence comes from Bacillus cereus group sp. TH152-1LC, assembly GCF_027710505.1. Lineage (NCBI taxonomy): Bacteria > Bacillati > Bacillota > Bacilli > Caryophanales > Bacillaceae > Bacillus > Bacillus cereus group sp. TH152-1LC. Next base: position 23,765 of record NZ_JAQFNK010000019.1, read on the forward strand.
TCTTCTGTTACCAGTCTAGCTGTTACAGCTGCTGAAAAAGCAGATAGTGGGAATAAAGTCATTGAAAAATCTATTACACAAATGCATACCATTAACGAAGCTGTTAACGCTACATCACAAGTAGTAGAACGACTCATTACACATACGAATCATATTGATACTGCACTTCAATCCATTTCTAATATCGCAGAACAAACGAATTTACTCGCTTTAAATGCTTCGATTGAAGCAGCACGTGCTGGCGAACATGGAAAAGGATTCGCTGTTGTTGCCGATGAAGTACGAAAACTTGCTGAACAATCTCAGCTAGCAGCAACTGACATTAACCATTTACTTCATCAAATTCAAGCTGACACAAAAATAGCAAATGAAATGATGACACAAGGTCAGTCAGAAGCTTCTGAAGGAATTACAGTCATTCGTACCGCTGGATCTTCATTCTCGGAAATTGTTAACCACATTAACAACGTCTCTTCACAAATGCAAGAAATGTCTGCAACTGCTGAAGAAATGGCCGCAAGTTCAGAAGAAATGAATGCAGCTTTAAATAACATCGCTTCTATTTCAAATGAAGTTGCCGCCGAAACATCACAAACAGCAACTTCAGCTGGTGACCAAGTAAACAAAATGAGTGTCGTTGCTAAAAAAGCTTCTGAAATGAAAACGACCGTACAAGAACTTGAAGTTCTCGTTTCTCATTTCAAAACAAACATTTAACGCGAAACTTTCATTTATACTTTTATAAGCTTCAAATTATTAAAAAGAGAGATTTACAGTCTCTCTTTTTCCACCTTAAAATATCTCTTTCTATCTCTCATTCCGTCTGCTATAATTCCTAAAGGAAAGAAGAAAGCTTTATTCCCGACGGAGTAAAGCTTTCTTTCAATTTTTTACATTTATTAATTCTAATACTAAGATTTCACAAGGAGGCTTTTTATCATATGAATTTTATTAGCATTCGAAAAAAACTAATGTTCATGATGGGAACGATTTGCGCTTTATTTGGCATCGCCTTAGCTTTTATTTTATTTTTTGCTATCGACCAATCCCGTAAAGCTGAAACATTACAAAAAGAAATTTCCCCTCTGGCAACACAATTAAAAGAGCGTGGGGACGCTTATCAAGTACAGCTCTCTGCTTTAAGAGGTTATTTATTACAACGTGATCAAGTTGAATTAGACAAGTTTAATGAAATGAGTAAACTTCTTGAAGATAAGAAAGGTGAGCTTCTTTCAAATCCTAACATTTCTCAATCTGTGAAAAACACAATGGAATCAGGATCGACTTGGAGAAAATTTATTGAAGAAAAAGTTTTCACTCTTGCAAAAGAACAAAAGTGGGAAGAGGCTTTACAAGTAGCTTATGCGGAAAACGGTACTGTGTATAAAGTAATTGGGGACTTCACAAATTACAGTAATGAACAAGCTAAGTTACGTGATCAATCTATCGAAAAAATTGATCAATCTTCACTACAAATTGAATATGTTGTCTTCTTATCACTTGTTATTTGTATTATCGTAGCTATCATTCTTGCATGGTGGTTCTCTGGTAAACTTGTAAAACCAATTCAACAAATTGATAGTAAACTAAAAGAATTATCATCTCAAGAAGGTGACTTAACAGCCCGCCTACAGGTAAATAGTAATGATGAAATTGGTACGATTGCAACATCATTTAATAAAATGTTAGAAAACCTACAACATATTATCAATCGTGTTCAAAAAACATCCGTAGAAGTACAAAACGCTTCTGAAAATATGCTAGAAAAGACGAATATATCACGCGAGGCAACAATAAGAGTTCAAAGCTCGATGTCTAGCTTAAATGCAAATATTCAATCGCAAGCCTCTAGTATGGAAGAAAGCTCAACTGCAATGGACGATATGACAGTAAGCGTTCAGCGTATTGCTGAATCTGCTTCATCTGTAACTGAACTTGCTGTAACTACATCTGAACAGGCTAACGATGGAAGTTCAGTTATTCAAAAATCCGTTTCACAAATGACAACGATACACGATGCGGTAAATGCTACGTCAGAAGTGGTCGAACGTCTAATCACACACACGAAATATATTGATACAGCTGTACAATCTATTTCTAATATCGCGGAACAAACAAACTTACTTGCTTTAAATGCATCTATCGAAGCGGCTCGTGCTGGCGAACAAGGTAAAGGGTTCGCTGTCGTAGCTGATGAAGTTCGAAAACTTGCTGAACAATCTAAAACAGCGGCAACAGATATTAACCAATTACTACATCAAATTCAACAAGACACTGAAACTGCGAGTTCGATGATGTCACAAGGTCGTTCTGAAGCATTTGAAGGCATTCATGTCATTCGTGAAGCCGGCAATTCTTTCACAACAATTGTAGAACAAGTAAATAAAGTATCTACTCAAATGCAAGATATCTCAGCAACTGCTGAGGAAATGGCTGCAAGCGCTGAAGAAATGAACGCTTCACTGAATAACATCGCTTCTATTTCGACTGAAGTATCTAGTGAAACAGCGGCAACTGCACAATCTGCTGAGAAAAAAGTCATTACGATGAATGAGATGACACAAACTGCTAAACAAATGAAACAAACAGTTGAAGAATTAGATCAACTCGTATCTCATTTCAAAACTGAATAGCTCAAAAAAATATTCCTCTTTCAAGAGGAATATTTTTTTGAGCTCATTCCCTGCATATTATATATATATCCGTTATAATGAGAATCGATATCATTAATATGTAGGGGGTGCTACACATGTCACAACAAGCATTTGAAGAAAAGTTATATGCAAACTTAGAAGCTGTTATTGACCCTGAACTAGGTGTTGATATTATCAATCTTGGATTAGTTTATGACGTTACAGCAGATGAAAATAATAATGCTGTCATTACAATGACGATGACTTCTATCGGTTGTCCAATGGCTGGGCAAATTGTATCAGACGTTAAAAAAGTATTATCAACAAACGTACCTGAAGTCAATGAAATAGAAGTAAATGTCGTTTGGAATCCACCCTGGTCTAAAGAACGCATGTCACGTATGGCGAAAATTGCATTAGGTATTCGCGACTAAATAAAGTGAAACTTTAATCAGTGGGGGGTTCTTCATCCCCCACTGATTATTAGCCCTCACCAATCGGACTTTTATGGGCAGCCCGACCCCCACCTAACTTCTTTGCTTTCGCTGAATTTTGAGGTGGGGTCTTACTGCCCATTAAAGCGGGATAAAGAAAGACCTGACATCCTAGTCAGGTCTTTTTCTCTTATTATTTTACCCCTACTGCATCATAAGCTTTCGTAACAGCTTGTACAGCTTTAGAGTTTTTACCATATAAATCTTCAGCTGATTGAAGTGCCGCTTGACGCATCATCTTAAAGTCAGAGTTTGCAGTTAAATATTTCGTAAGAGCACGGTAATAAATTTTTTCTGTCGCTTCACGGCCTACTCCAGTTACTTTCACGCCATAATGCGTGCCGCCATCAGATACTAAATACGCAGCTTTATTGTTAATACTACTGTTAATATGAACGCCGCCATTATCAGCTGTTCCAGTGTAGCGTTTATTGTAATGATCTGGGTAACCTTCACCTGGTTTTAATGGATTCGGAATAGATGCTGGATCTTTCAGAGAACGAAGTGCATCACCAGGTTTTCCAGGTGTATAAATGTCAGCACCTAAATCCCAGCTCTTCTTCTCAACCATGACACCCATAATATCAGATAACGATTCATTTAACGCACCTGACTCATTTTTATAAACAAGATTTGCTGTATGTTCAGTTACAGCATGCGTTAATTCGTGACCGATAACATCTAGTCCAGCAGATAATGGAATGAATGTTTTACCATCGCCATCACCATACATCATTTGCACACCGTTCCAAGCTGCGTTATTCCAGCTTTCTCCAACGTGAACAGTAGAAATAAGCTTCGCACCTTGATCATCGAATGAGTTACGATTAAATGTCTTTTTGTAGTAATCATATACTTTTCCTGCATTTACATGCGCATCAACTGCCGCTTTATCTTCGAAGAACTTAGATTTACTCTTCACTTCTTCTCCAGTATATCCAAGAATTTGCGAGAATAAATTAAACCAGTTTTCGTCCATATTCTCCGCATCAAATGTATGAACACCTTGTCCTCGTTTACCGTCAAATAAGTTGAATTCTCCTGTTTTCGTATCTTGAGCAATTTCAAATGATTGTCTACCACCTAATACTCCGTAACCAAATCCTGTAATGTTGTCTACAGCATTATATTTCTCAATGACATTTCCATTTGTCGCATCAACAAAATAATGCCAATAGCCTGGAGCTGGTTTTGAAGTCGATGCCTTAACTAAATAGGCAAGATAGTAGTTTCCATCTTTTTCATACACAAATAAATCCTTTTTCACACCATCATAATTCTTTACTTTACCAATTTCTTTCTCAATATCTGCCTTTGCAATCGTTTCTGCTTGCTCTGCGCTAATATTTGCAAACGCAGGAATATTTTTATCATCTAAATTCGGAATAACTTGTCCGAAGAATGCTTTTACATTATTTTCTTTATCAAGTGTAACAGTTTGATCTGAACCATACACAGGAATGTTATTATGCTTCTCAACTAACTTCACGTGTGTTGTGCCAGATTCAGCGTCTTTTTCTTCCCCAACGACATTGAAATGTTTATCAATATTACCTGCTAATTTAAACATATCTTTCTTACTCTCTAAATATTGAAAGACCGTTTCTTTTTTATCTAGTCCTTCCGGTGCTTTCCATTCTTCACCTATGTATGCAGGTGTTTTAAACTCTTGATGATATTGAATTTTTTGTTCTTCCGCTTTCGTTGTCGTTGCTCCAAATGTTCCAAATCCCCCGGCTATAACAGTTAACGCTAATGCTGATGAAATGACTTTCTTTTTCACTATAACATTCCCCATTCCCATAAAGATTTTTGACACTTTTATACAATTCTTGTTTTTCAAGTCGATACCTTTACCGAAAATTTGAGAAAGTTTTTTCTGACAATTTCACTACCTCAAAAAAAGAGAACATCTAATCGATGTCCCCCTTTTCCATCAACATTCTATTGTCTTTTCAACTCAATCGCTAAATAGTGTGACGGCTCTTTCGCTTCAATATGGATATCTTCTTCTATCGCTTCTGCTGCATCACGCATAACAAGCGTTTCACCATTTATTACACTACTTCCTTCAATTTGAACAAGATACAATTGACGGCCTTCTCGCACAGGAAAATGAATTTCTTTTCCAGCATCTAACGATAAAGAATATAAATTTGCATCTTGGTGAATTTGAATTGGTGCCTCTCCTTCTACTGGAGATACCATATGGAACCATTCGTTTTCACGCTTGCTCCAATCAAATTTAAACTCACCATAGTTTGGTTTATGATCCGCACGATCTGGTAAAATCCAAATTTGTAATAAACGTAGTGTTTCATTTCCTAAATTATGCTCGCTATGAAATACACCTGTGCCAGCACTCATATATTGAACATGTCCTCGCTCAATTGTTCCGCGGTTCCCCATGCTATCCCCATGTGTTAAAGCACCATCTACAACGTACGAAATGATTTCCATATCGCGGTGCGGATGCATATCAAAACCAGTTTGTGCCGCTACTAGGTCATCATTAATTACACGCAATGCTCCGAAATTCATGTTATTAGGATTATAATAATTCGCAAATGAAAAATGAAAATGTGTATTTAGCCAACCGTGATTTGCTCTTCCCATATTTTTATGATCAACTTTTCTAAACATACCCTTCACCTCATATTATCTCGAATTCAAGATTTATTACAAAAAATTTTCTCACTGTAATTTTTTTAGTAATTGTAATAATTGATGTTGTTCTTCTACATTTAAATTTTGAAACTGCTCCGCTTGGAATGTTTCTTGAGGCGGGACGATTTCTTCGTATAAAACTTTTCCCTTTTCTGTTAACGAAATATATTTTGTAGTACCTTCTTGTTCACGATGAATCCACTCTAGCTGCTCCATTTTATTTAAAAGCTGCGTGATATTTCCCTTCGTAACAAATAGTTTATTTCCAAGCTCTTGCTGTGTTAGACGATTATGCCCTCCAACTTGAGCTAGTACATCAAACTGAGCGGCAGATACATTCCATTCTTTCAAATGCTGATTCGTCTCACGAATACTTTTGTTATAAAAACGTGATAAACGAAACCATAATAGTAATCCGAGTCTATCTTCTGTTTTCATTCTATCACCTCGCTCGTTTCATATTATTAGTTTAGAACTAAACTTTATAAAAGTCAATCGCTTACTTTTAGTAACCACCAAAGAAAGCACAGTGCCATTTCTCCACTATGCTTTACATTAACTTTCTATTTTTATATTCATCTAACTTCCTCTCTGCGAAATTCCTCGCATCTTTCTCAATCCATCTATCTTCGTACAATTCACTTCCAACATACAATACTTCTCTCTTATGCTGCATCGCATGGCGAAATTCATGCAGTAGTGTTTTGAGCACTTGCTCATACTCTTCCCATATGCAAACAAAAATTAATTGTTTTTCTTTATGATAAAAACCACCTACTGGGAATAAGAATTCCTCTTCTTCTTCCCCTAATGATAGAAGCACATGATTCGCATCACACGTATCACAAAAAATAACTGGCGTTTTACATACTTCAATCAATGAAAACAAATCATCTCTAAGCCTTTTGACGTCCCAAGGAAGCTCCGAATCCAACACATACCAATTCTCCACCTGTTGATATACATTTTGAAACTGGAGTTCCATTTTTCTTTATTCCCCTTTCCAAGCACCCTTTTTCTATATGTATGCCACAATATGGTAAATATTAAACATATTCTTTCATCCTTGAAAAAATGCCAATAAAAAAGGAATCTATGCCAACATAGATTCCTTTTCCGTAATCACTTTTTTTTCATCATTTTTTTTAATATAAAGTAACCAATTGCACAAACAATAGCAGCAAGTGCAAAGTATTTCACATATGGCCCAGCTACTTTATTAATGCTTTCCCACTCTGTTCCTAATTTAAAACCTAAATATACAAATACAATTGACCACGGAATAACAGCTAATGTAGTTAGCGTAATAAACTTAGCATGTGACATTTTCGCAATACCCGCTGGTATCGAAATAGCATGACGCACAACAGGAATAAAACGCGCTGTAAAAATAACACCAGTTCCATAACGATTAAACCACGCTTCAGCATAATCAATATGTTTCTTCTGAATTAAAATATATTTTCCATATCGCTCAAGAACAGGCCTTCCTCCGTATCGACCGATCCAATAAATAAATAGTTGTGCGATTACACCACCAATTGTACCGAACGCGACAGCGCCCCAAAATGTAATGCTTCCTGTTGATACTAAATAACCTGCATAAGATAATACGATTTCACTCGGAATAACCTCTAGCATTAATCCAAGCATAATTCCCCAATAACCAAGTCCTTCTAGAAACACTAAAACGGAATGAATCAACTCTCCTAACATCATGTACCTCTCTTTACTGTTTTCATTGCAAAAAATAAAAGTACAAGCAGAAAATATCTTGTACTTTTATTTTTTTAATTTAGTTAGCCTTCGTATCCCACTTAAAGATTTTATTTAAAAATTTATATACATTCTTTGACTCTTTCGTCAGAAGTGGACCTAAGATGGATAGTATCAGCACGTATAGTGCTGAGAATGGCTTTAGTACTGACATTAAACCACCGGCTATGCCGATATTAGCCATAATAATAGAGAACTCTCCTCTTGAAACGATTGTTAATCCAATATTTGTTGACGCTTTATGAGATAATCCAGCTTGTCGTCCTGCAATCATCCCTGCAACAAAGTTTCCGATGATTGTAAGAAGGACAGCACCTAACGTTAACCATATCGCTCCGCCCAATGAGAACGGATCAATACTTAATCCAAAACTGAAGAAGAAAATAGCTCCGAAGAAGTCTCTAAATGGAACAACAAGATGTTCAATTCTGTCACTATGCTCTGTCTCAGAGAAAACTAAACCTAAAAGAAGTGCTCCAATTGCTTCGGCAACGTGAATTGTTTCCGAGAAACCTGCAATAAAGAATAACGAAGCAAATACTACAATAATGAAAATTTCATCTGAACTAATATTGAGCAATTTATTTAATAACGGCGTCGCCTTTCTAGCTACAATAAAGAATAGAAGCATGTATCCTAAAGCAATTCCAATTGAAGTAAGAGCACCTAGGAAGGAAGCATGATCTCCTAAAACTAAACCAGATACAACTGATAAATATACAGCAAGGAATATATCTTCGAACATAATAATCCCTAAAATTAATTCGGTTTCATTATTACCAGTTCTTCTTAAATCCACTAACACTTTAGCAACGATAGCACTAGAAGAAATCGTAATAATACCCGCAATAATTAAGATTTCTAGTAAAGGGAATCCCATTATAAATCCGTATAATAACCCGAGTGAAAAGTTAATTAAAATATAAATTGTTCCGCCAATCGCAATAGAACGTCCAGATTTAATTAGTTTTTTCATCGAAAATTCTAGTCCTAGATAGAACAGAAGGAACAGAACCCCGATCCGTCCAAGGAAGGAAATGACACTTGCACTTTCAATAAACTTGAAATCGATAACACCTATTGTCGGCGCATGTGGTCCCACTAACATCCCAAGAACAATTAGAAACGGAATTACTGAGAATTTAAACTTTCCAGCAATTACTGCCGCAATTGCAACTAATACTAACGCTGTACCAACTTCAAAAATTAAAGTATCCATCTAGTCAGTCCCCCTATTCGAAAGTAACTCATTAATAATTTTTTTAATCTCTTCTCTCTCACCAGAAACGACAAGCATATCTCCTTCTTCAATTGCTGTTTCTGGCCCCGGATTAAATAGCTTTTTCATATTCTTTTTCATAACTGCAATGATTGTTACGCTATATGTTTTTCTTATTTCCAGATCACCGATTGTTTTTCCGATTGCTGGAGCTGCATTCTCCACTTTGAACCACTCAATCGCTAAACCTTCAAAGACCATCTCAACATTTTCTAATGCTCTAGGCTTATATACCATTCCGCCTAATATTGCTGCAATTTGTCTTGCCTCTGAGTCACGTAATGAAATACTTGAGATACTTTCTTCATGGTCTGAATCAAAATGATACATTTCTCTACGCCCGTCATCATGAATGACAATCACCATCTTTTCGTTACCTTTCGTAACGATTTGAAACTTATAACCAATACCCGGAAGTTCACTTTCTCTAATATTCATATTTAGCTCCTCCATAACTTCTTTATTTTAATTTTCTGTTTTTCTGTCTTTTATTCATCCAATCAACTTTAGAAATTCTAACCATTCAGGATACATGTGAGTTGGAAATCTTTTATTGTAATAATAAGTGGCTCCTAAAAAGATACTTACAGATGTAATGATAAAAAATATATTACTTCTCATTTTCAAACTCTTAAGGGTTACTTTCAATAAAGTTTCTTCTTTCAAATTATCCCCTCTTTCTCGCTTTACATTTAGTTTTTTAAAATGTAAATAATTCTAAAAATATTACGATGTAACATAATCATAACACAAAATACGTTTATGTAACATAATTTTTTAGAAAAATTGATTCTCATATATTTTTTGCATATAATTTTCTTATTACGGAAAAAAGGAAGTGTATTATATGGTTGATATCTTTAGCAGATTCCTTGAGGTAACGAATAATATTTTATGGTCATATATTCTTATTGCAATGCTAATCGGCTTCGGTCTTTATTTCTCTTTCAAATTAAAATTTGTCCAAATTACTCATTTTGGTGAGATGGTCAGTTTAATTAGTAAAGGGTTTAATCGAAAAGAAAAAAAGAAAGATAGCATCTCTCCATTCCAAGCATTTTGCTTAAGTGCAGCAGCACGTATCGGTATTGGAAACTTAGCTGGTGTAGCATTAGCCATTTCAATGGGTGGACCTGGTGCAATATTTTGGATGTGGTTTATCGCAATTATCGGAGCAGCTACTAGTTTCGTAGAATGTACGCTCGCGCAAATTTATAAAGTAAAAGATGGCAGCAGGTTCCGTGGTGGGCCAGCATATTACATGGAAAAAGGATTAAACAAACGCTGGATGGGTGTTTGGTTTTCACTTCTTATTACAGTTGCGTACGGATTAATTTTCAATTCTGTACAAGCAAATACAGTAACAATAGCGTTTGAAAATGCTTTTGGACTAGAGCGAACTCTCGTAGGAGCTCTATTAGCTTTATTAGTTGCAGTTATTATTTTTGGTGGTATCAAGAGCATTTCACGTATTACAGAAATGATTGTTCCTCCAATGGCAATCATTTATATCGGTGTGGCTATTTTTGTCGTAATTAACAACTTCAATATGTTACCAAGCATTTTTACAGAAATATTTAACAGTGCATTTGGTTTAGACCAAGCTATCGCTGGTGGTATTGGAGCAGCAATCAAATTCGGAATTCAGCGCGGTTTATTCGCGACAGAAGCAGGTATGGGTAGCTCCCCTAACGCAGCAGCAACATCAGATGTATCTCACCCTGTAAAACAAGGACTTGTTCAAGCATTAGGAGTGTTCGTAGACACATTCTTAGTATGTACATCAACAGCGTTTATCGTATTATGTTCTGGACTTTACAAAGGATCGAATTTAGAAGGTATTGAATTAACACAACAAGCATTAAGTTCACAAATAGGACCGTGGGCAAGCACTTTCTTAGCGATTATTATTTTCCTATTCGCATTCAGTTCTTTACTAGGAAACTACTATTATGGTGAAACAAATATCGCATTCATTAAAGAAAGCAAAACATGGTTAATGATTTATCGCGTTGCAGTTGTCGGAATGGTATTCTTCGGATCAATCGCTGCCCTTAAAACAGTTTGGAGCTTAGCTGATTTATTCATGGGACTAATGGTATTCACAAACTTAATTGCCATCTCATTCCTTAGCAAATTCGCCTACGCAGCATTAGTAGACTATATGAAGCAAAAGAAACAAGGAAAAGATCCTGTTTTCGTTGCAAGTTCTATCCCTGGCTTACAGAATACAGAGTGCTGGGATGGACAGGATGTAGAAGAGAAGCAAAAGGCTGTATAATAATTAAAAGCAGAAGCTATATATCAAACAAAATCCCTATTACTCAACAGTAATAGGGATTTTCATTTATAACAGTTCATAATTTGTTCAAATTAATTCCAGCAAAAGGGTTGATTTATACGAATTACTAGATTATAATAATTATAAATTAGTAATTGATATAAAATAATAACTCAAAAGGAGATTGATCATAATGAACAAACAAGTAATTGAAGTATTAAACAAACAAGTAGCAGACTGGAGCGTTTTATTCACAAAACTACACAACTTCCATTGGTACGTAAAAGGACCTCAATTCTTCACATTACATGAGAAATTCGAAGAACTATACACAGAATCAGCTACTCACATCGACGAAATTGCAGAACGTATTTTAGCAATTGGTGGTAAACCAGTAGCGACAATGAAAGAATACCTAGAAATCTCTACTATTCAAGAAGCAGCTTACGGAGAAACTGCAGAAGGAATGGTTGAAGCAATCATGAAAGACTACGAAATGATGTTAGTCGAACTGAAAAAAGGCATGGAAATCGCTCAAAACTCTGACGACGAAATGACATCTGACCTACTACTAGGCATCTACACAGAACTAGAAAAACACGCTTGGATGCTACGTGCGTTCTTGAATCAATAATAGATTTTAAAGCGGAAGCGGCTCGTTCAGAACAGGAGGGTGTTGGAACTCCTGATTACGAGGCGCTTTTTGCCTCGAATGAAGGAGTGAAACAACCGACTGTTCTAGCCGCTGGAGCTGGATATCACGTAAAAGCGGAGGTGACTTGCTCAGAACAAAAGGGCATTGGAGCTCCTGACGAAGAGGCGCTTTTTGCCTCACAGGAAGGCGCGAAATGACCGACTGTTCTAGTCACCGGAGCTGGATAATACTTAAAGCGGAAGCAGCTCGTTCAGAGCCGCTTTTTTCTATGGGGTGGTCGCACGTGCTGATACATGAAATTATATCAACGATTCGACACAGGGTATGGACTTACCGACAAATCACGACAATATCAGTGCCTCTCCCCTCTACTTTTATCAATATATTACAATCTCTTTTATGTTAAAATATAGGTAACACCTTTTAGTAAAATAGATCCAAAAGCTTTTCCATATTCATCATTTACTACTTAAATGGCGGGAGTGGTTCAGTTGAAAGACTACTTAATTAGAGCATTTTTTGCGTTAATAACAGTTGGGATTGTCTTACTTATAGCTAATATTTTCAATATACGTATCGAGGTGAAAGACTATGCTTTCCTCGTTGTTGTAGCAATTGGTGGCGGCTGGGGTGGCTGGTACCTGTATAAAAAACAAAGTAATCAAAGTGATAAAGGCATTCCAAAGTAATACGGAATGCCTTCTTTTATTGCCGTCTATAATAAATAATAAAATTCAAACTGCTAATACAGCCAATCGCAATAAACATGCTAAAACTCTGCACATCTCCAGCTAGATTATACTCATCCACGATAAAGCCAATCATAAAAAGTGTTATCGCCGAAACACCAATACACAATATTGAAATAAAACAAAGCGAAAATTCATTAATTAGCTCTTTCTTCTGTGTTGAAACAATTAGCATAACAAGAATAGATGCTGCTAATATACTTTTAAAAACAGGACGTAAATACACAAACTCCTCCATCTGTTTCTCCTTTTCCCAAAACATCACATCTCAACATTAACATATTTAACCAAATTAAAAACACATGCCTTTTCAAGATAAAGTGAAACTTTAATCAGTGGGGGTTTTCTTCATCCCCCACTGATTATTAGTTGAACCAATCGGACTTTTATGGGCAGTTGATCCCCACCTAACTTCTTTGCTTTCGCTGAATTTTGAGTTGGGGGGGCTTACTACCCATTAAAGCGGGATAAAATGACATGTGTTTCCAAAAACCTCTATAAATTTGTATTATGACAACTGTTTCCACTTCGTTCCTAAAACAGGACGCTCGTAATTTTTGATCTCATGAATTAGTTTATCTGCCGTCTCAGCTGAAACGATCAAATCTTTATTCGATGGGTTCATAAACCCTTCTTCTGCTGCACGTTCAACCATTTGCAGGATTGGTCCGTAAAAATCTTTTATATTCAATAAACCAACCGGCTTATTATGTATACCAATTTGTGACCAACATACAACTTCAAATAGCTCTTCAAACGTTCCGTATCCGCCTGGTAATGCAATAAAAGCATCCGCAAGTTCTGCCATTTTCGCTTTACGTTCGTGCATCGTTTCTACTTCAATTAGTTCCGTTAACCCTGTATGTACAATTTCTCCTCGGAATAGACCGCGCGGCATAACACCTGTTACACGTCCACCTAAACGAAGAACTTCATTTGCTACTTCTCCCATTAATCCAACGCATGAACCACCGTATACGAGCTCATAATCGTTCTCAACAAACATTTTTCCTAACGCTATTGCCTGCTCTTTAAATTCTGCTCTCTCCCCTAAGTTGGAACCTGCAAACACACAAATCTTTCTCATTCCTACACCCCGAAACTATATATTGTTATGATACAATGAACATTGCACAACATATTGAAGGGATGAGGAAGAAATGGATATTGTCGCATTTCAAAGATGGGTGGAGGAATTTTACGAAAAAAGAAGCTGGTCACAATATAATGCCTTTATTCGCTTAAATTTCTTAACTGAGGAAGTTGGGGAAGTTTCACGTGTTGTTCGCGCCATTGAAATTGGCCGTGATCGCCCTGATGAAGAAGTGAAAACAGAAGAAGTGCTAAAACAGGAACTAAAAGAAGAACTGGGTGATGTACTATCTAATCTTATTATTCTTTCACAAAAATATGATTTAGATTTACAAGACATTATGGAGGCTCACGTCACAAAGCTTTCGAAAAGGTTCGAGACATCCAAATGAGAATATTATCAATTATGGTATAATATTCTTGTCACAATACTAAGGGGGATTTTATGTTATCTAAAAAATTGCACGACGCATTAAACGATCAAATGAACTTTGAATTTTACTCTGCCCACGCTTATATGGCAATGGCTGCTTACTGTACATCTGAGAGCTATGATGGATTCGCTAACTTTTTCCTTGTACAAGCTGAGGAAGAACGTTTCCACGCAATGAAGCTTTATAACTACATTAACGACCGCGGTGAGCGCGCTATTGTTACCGGATTTGATAATCCGAATAACGAATATGAATCTGTACTGAACGCTTTTGAAGTGGCACTTGAGCACGAGCGTGAAGTAACGAAGCGTATTTACAACTTATCTGATATCGCTTGGGATGAGCGTGAGCACGCAACAATTACCTTCTTAAAATGGTTCGTCGATGAGCAAGTAGAAGAAGAAGCTTCATTCGATAGCATCATTCAAAAATTAAAACGTATTACAAGCGATTCAAACGCATTATTTATGCTAGATGCTGAATTAGAGAAACGTACATTTACGCCTCCAGCTGAGTAGTATTTCAATCACCTTAATAAATGTATTAAGGTGATTTTTTTATTTCTTCTCTCGGCTTAATAAGCTTAGCTAAATCCTTCTTATCAAGACCTGAAACCTTTTCAACAAAATCACTATGAGTAAGCGTCCCATCCGCTTCTTTCACCCTAATTCCCCCCTCTCTATATTATTTATCATACCAAAATAAAAAAGCCGTTCATCCCTCTAGGCGAGAGATAAACGACTTCGCTTGTTTTTATTAAAGCATAACCCCAACGATAATCGCTGATAATATACTTACTAACGTTGCACCGTATACAAGTTTTAATCCGAATGAAGATACAACGTTTGCTTGTTTGCCATCGATACTCTTCGTTGCACCTGCGATAATTCCGATTGATGAGAAGTTCGCAAATGATACAAGGAAGATAGATAAAATACCTACTGTACGAGTTGATAAATCGCCAGCTACTTTTCCAAGGTCAAGCATTGCAACGAATTCGTTCGTTACTAATTTCGTTGCCATAATTTGTCCTGCTGCTAGCATCTCTGATGTTGGAATACCCATTACGAATGCTAATGGTGAGAAGACATATCCTAAAATGCTTTGGAATGTGATTCCGAAAATTGAATCGAATACACCGTTAATTGCTGTAATTAATGCTACGAAACCGATTAACATCGCCGCTACTGTTACAGCGATAGAGAAACCAAGCATAATATATTCGCCTAACATTTCAAAGAATGTTTGTTTTTTATCTTCTTGTAATTCTAAAATATCGTCTTCTTCTTTCACGTCATATGGATTAATAATATGAACGATAATGAATCCGCTAAATAAGTTTAATACAAGTGCTGTTACTACATATTTTGGATCAATCATTTTCATATAAGAACCGACGATTGACATCGATACTGTTGACATAGAAGATGCACAAAGTGTGTATAAACGATTTTTCGGTAATTTGCTTAGTTGATCTTTTACTGTAATGAATACTTCCCCTTGACCAACGATTGCAGCTGCTACTGCATTATATGATTCTAGTTTTCCTAAGCCGTTAATTTTACTTAATAGGAAACCAACTGCACGAATGATAACCGGTAATACTTTAATGTGTTGTAAAATCCCAATTAGTACTGCTAAGAAAATAATTGGTAATAATACTGTTAAGAAGAATGGTGCTTGTCCATCATTTGCTAGACCACCAAATACGAAATTAACCCCTGCTTCCGCAAACTTTAAAATAGCGCCAAACCCATCTGCAATCCCTTTTACTAATACAAATCCGACCTTTGTATTTAGTAAGAAATACGCAAGTACCAATTGAATGACAAGCATAAGTGCAATTGGTTTATATTTAATTTTCTTACGATCTGAACTGATAAGGAAACCTAGTACAAATACTACAAGTAAACCGACTAGAAACATTACTATTTTCATATGTGAATCCTCCACTTCTCCCACGAGTTATCGGTCGTATAACGTATAACGAATGACGTCTGACCATTGATGTTAAAAAAATTTAAAACCCCTAAATACTATTCAACTGTTATCTAAAATCAGTAAGCGTTTACATAAATTGCAATTTATAAAAGGTAGCTTCTTCTCTCCTACCATACTTGAAAGTCTGAAATTGATACCACCTACAAATCAAATTGTAAGCGTTATCTACCCGAAATGCAATATAAATTTTAAAAGATTTTTATATGTTAATATATTCCTAAATAATTGGTTTTTTCATGCAAATTTACCATAAAAAATAGTCCTAGCTATAAGCTAGGACCATCTCTTTTTTTATAACATAACACCAACGATAATCGCTGATAGAATACTTACTAATGTCGCACCGTACACAAGGCGTAGACCGAATGATGATACAACATTTGATTGGTTTTCATCGATACCTTTCGTTGCACCTGCGATAATTCCGATTGATGAGAAGTTCGCAAATGATACAAGGAATACAGAAAGAATACCAACTGTACGAGCTGATAAATCACCAGCTACTTTTCCAAGATCAAGCATCGCAACAAACTCGTTTGATACTAATTTTGTTGCCATAATTTGTCCCGCTGTTACCATCTCTGCTTGCGGGATACCCATTACGAATGCTAATGGTGAGAAAATGTATCCTAAAATAGCTTGGAATGTAATACCGAACATGGAATCAAACAAGCTGTTGATTGCTGTAATTAATGCTACGAAACCAAGTAACATTGCCGCTACTGTGATCGCGATTGTGAAACCAAGCATAATATATTCACTTAGCATTTCAAAGAATGACTGTTTTTTCTTATTTTCTAATTTCAGTGTATCTTCTTCTTCTGTAATGTCGTACGGGTTAATAATATGAATAATAATGAAACCACTAAATAAATTTAATACAAGTGCTGTTACTACATATTTCGGTTCAATCATTTTCATATAAGAACCCACGATTGACATTGATACTGTCGACATTGAAGATGCACATAATGTATATAAACGATGTTTTGGGATTTTACTTAATTGATCTTTTACTGTAATAAATACTTCCGCTTGCCCAACAATGGCAGCTGCTACTGCGTTATATGATTCTAGTTTTCCTAGACCATTTACTTTACTTAGCGCAGTACCAATAGCACGAATAAATATCGGTAAAATTTTAAAGTGTTGCAGAATTCCGATTAAAACGGCAAAGAATACGATTGGTAATAACGCTGTTAAGAAGAATGAAACCTCTCCTTTATTAACAAGACCGCCAAATACGAAAACGATTCCAGCTTCCGCATATCCAAGAAGCGCGCCAAATCCATCTGAAATTCCTTTTACTAAAATATAACCAACTTGCGTATTTAATAAGAAATAACTTAACGCTAGCTGAATAACAAGCATAATTGCGATTGGTTTATACTTAATCTTCTTTCGATCGGCACTTATAAGAAAACCGAGTACGAATACAACGAGCAATCCTACAAGAAACATAACAAACTTCATTAATAAAATCCTCCATTTAACTCTTCATTAACGTTGAACGTCCGACCATTCAAAATAAGAAATAATCCGAACTTTCCATTTCTCCTCTAAAACCTTCAATCGGATAGGAAAGATCATAAAACCTCTTGTTTCAAAGGCATTTTCCATTCTAACACAAATCACAACCCATATCCGCACTTTTCTTAAAAAAATACATTTTATTATAAAACATTCATGAACGTTCGTCTTTTACTACCCACAAATATCTTTATAAAACAAAAAAATGAGCATCAAGTTTCACTTGATGCTCACCTCATTAGACTGCTTTTTCTTTATCAGCTACTGCTGGCTTATCCCAGCACTCTGTATTGTTCAAACCAGGAATAGACTCCGCATAGAACACTGGATCTTTTCCTTGTTTCTTTTGCTTAATGTAATCTGTTAATGCCGCGAAAGCATACTTAGAAAGGAATACGATCGCAACTAAGTTAATGATTGCCATAATACCCATGAATAAATCTGCTAAATCCCAAACGATTTGAATTGTTGCTACAGATCCTAACATAACCATACCAAGTACAGCAATTCGATAAGCATTTAGTAAAACTTTACTTCCATTTAAGAACTCAATATTTGTTTCACCATAGTAGTAGTTACCTACTAATGAACTAAATGCAAACAAGAAGATTGCAACCGCTACAAATATAGACGCCCACGGTCCGATATGTTGACTTAATGCTTGCTGCGTTAATTGAATACCATTTAAATCAGCTGCATTATGCACATCTGATAAAAGAATAATAAATGCTGTACAACTACAAATTAATAATGTATCTGTAAATACCCCTAAAGTTTGAATGAAACCTTGTTTAACTGGGTGCGTTACGTTTGCAGTCGCAGCTGCGTTCGGCGCACTACCCATACCTGCTTCATTTGAGAATAATCCGCGTTTTACCCCTAGTAAAATCGCAGCTCCTAATCCCCCGCCCACTACTTCTTTAATTCCAAATGCATGTAAGAAAATCTCTTTAAATACATACGGAATTGCCGTAATGTTTGTCACAACAACGAATAACGCTACTGCTACATAAATAATTGCCATTACTGGAACAATCATTTCAACCGCACGTGCAATACGTTTTACTCCGCCAAAGATAATGATCGCAAGTAAACCAGCCATAAACAGACCCACAAACTTACCATCTGTGTTAAATGCTCCATCAAAAGCTGCCGCTACTGTGTTTGACTGCACGGCATTGAAAATTAATCCGAAACTTACTGTTATTAGAACAGAGAACACAACACCTAACCAGCGTTTCTTTAAACCCTTTTCCATATAATACGCTGGGCCCCCACGGAATGCATTCCCATCTTTTACTTTATAAATTTGCGCTAATGTGCTCTCTACAAATGCAGAAGCACCCCCAATTACCGCAATTAACCACATCCAAAATACTGCTCCTGGTCCACCTGCTGAAATTGCAATAGCTACACCAGCTAAGTTACCAGTACCTACACGAGAAGCTGTACTCATACAAAATGCTTGGAATGATGATACGCCGCTCTTCTCTTTTTGCGCTTTCCTCGTTTTCGAGCTTGCTCCATCCCCAAGCAAACGAATCATTTCACCGAAGTAACGAACTTGGACAAATTTCACACGGAATGAAAAGTAGAGCCCTAACCCAATTAACATCGCAATAATGACATATGACCAAAGGACATTATTTATATCCCCAATTACCTTAGCTAAAAAATCCATAATTGTATTGCCCCCTCTTCCTAACAATAAGAAAATTATATTCTAAAAACTTTTAGTAATCAAGAATTTTCGACAAATTCATGTTAGTTTTTATGACATGACGGCGTTACGTTATGTTACATACAGATTTTTTCATAAAATAAAACTGTACTTAACTAGTGCATTTACCTAATACCCAACCACATATTTTCTACAAATCACAGAAAAAAAGATCAAAAAAACGAGCATCGAATTCATCTCGATGCTCGTTTTTTCATTATACCGCTTTTTCTTTATCCGTTACCGCTGACTTATCCCAACACTCTGTATTCGTTAAACCTGGAATCGAATCTGCACTGAAGACTGGATCTTTTCCTTGTTTCTTTTGCCTTACATAGTCTGCCAAAGCAGCATATGCAAATCGCCCAAGAAGTGTAATCGCAATTAAGTTTGTAATTACCATTAGACCCATGAATAAATCTGCCATACTCCATACGACTTGAAGCGTCGCAATAGAACCGAATAACACCATTGCAACTACCGCAATACGGTAAATTGTTAACCAAGTTTTACTTTGTTTAATGAATTCAATATTCGTTTCACCATAATAGTAATTTCCTAAAAGTGAACTGAATGCAAATAAGAAAATAATAATCGCTAAGAAACTGCTCGCCCACGGGCCAATTTGTGAACTTAATGCATTTTGCGTTAATTCAATACCTTCTAAATTTGTCGCTTTATATGCACCAGAACATAGTACGATAAATGCTGTTGATGTACATACTAAGAATGTATCTACTAAAACACCAATCGTTTGAATAAAACCTTGTTTCGCTGGATGCGTTACATCAGCTGTTGCTGCCGCGTTCGGCGCACTCCCCATACCTGCTTCGTTCGCGAATAATCCGCGCTGAATACCATATTTCATTGCAGCACCGATACCACCACCTACAGCTGAATCTAAACCGAATGCACCTTTAAAGATTTCCGTAAACACATCTGGTATTAAATAGAAGTTTTTAATGACAACAAAAATAGCTACCGCAATATAAATAAGCGCCATTGGCGGAACAATCATTTCCGACATACGTGCGATACTTTTTACACCACCAAAAATAATAACCGCAACTAATGCAGCTAATGCAATCCCAACAATATAACGCTCAATACCAAAAGCATTTTTAAATGCTAATGTAACTGTATTTGCTTGTACTGAGTTAAAAATTAAACCATAACTAATTGTAATAAGGATAGAGAACCAAATTCCCATCCAACGTTTATTTAAACCTTTTTCCATATAATAAGCAGGACCACCACGGAAGCCACTGCCATCTTTTATTTTATAAATTTGTGCAAGCGTACTTTCTACGAAACTTGAAGAAGCTCCGATAATCGCAATAACCCACATCCAAAATACTGCGCCAGGTCCTCCCATAGAAATAGCTAACGCTACACCAGCTAAATTACCGATACCAATACGAGCTGCCGAACTCATACAGAACGCTTGGAAAGAAGATACACTACCTTTTTTACGCGTCTTTCCAGTTAATCCATCACTCATTAGTCGAACCATTTCCCCTAAATGAGTAATTTGTACGAATTTCAATTTAATAGAAAAATAAAGACCTAAACCAATTAACATTGCAATAAGAATATATGACCAAAGAATTGTATTCGTTGATGAAATAAATTGCTCTAAAATATTCATACAATTAACCCCTCCTTTTCTCCATAAAACGAATTATATTTAAAAAACATTCAAAAATCAACATTTTTCGACAATTTGCAATTTCCAAATATTAGCCAGGCACGAAGTAACAATATCCTTATGACTCTCTTCCCTCTAACTGTGCATACTAAAACAAAAAATAAATCTACAAACTACCCCATTGACAAAAGTATCAACCTGTAACTATAATGATTACATCAGGTTGTAACAAACCTAATTACAACAAATTCATTTACTTTCAGATATACACTTTAACAAAACACTTTGGAGGGATTTATTATGAAAATCGGAATCATCGGAGCAACTGGTAAAGCAGGAAGTCGTATTTTAAAAGAAGCATTAGATCGCGGACATGAAGTAACTGCAATCGTAAGAAACGCTGCAAAAATTACAGAAGAAAACGTAAAAGTTTTAGAGAAAGATGTATTCTCTCTTACATCTAATGACCTACAAGCATTTGATGTAGTTGTAAATGCATTCGGTGCTCCAGCAGGCGAAGAACACCTTCACGTAGATGCAGGAAACGTACTTATTGAAGCGATGAAAGGTGCACCTAACACAAAATTACTTGTAGTTGGCGGCGCTGGAAGCTTATTTGTAGACGAAGAGAAAACAACACGTGTATTTGATACACCAGGTTTCCCAAATGAATACCTTGCAACAGCTCAAAACCAAGGAAAAAACTTAGAAATTCTGCAACAAACTAACGATATTACTTGGACATTCATCAGCCCTTCTGCACTATTTGCATTAGGAAAACGCACAGGCTCTTATACAGCTGGCAAAGACAACCTTCTTGTTAACGCAAAAGGTGATAGCTACGTAAGTTACGAAGACTTCGCAGTTGCAGCACTTGATGAAATCGAAAATCCAAAACACGTAAACGAACGCTTCACAGTTGTTTCTGAAGCTGAATAATAAAAAAAGCTCGTAAACATAATGTTTACGAGCTTTTTTTATTATTGTACTTGCTCTAAACCATTCGGAGTAATCTTAAAGGAAATTTCTTTAAACTTTTTCGCATCTCCTTTTCCAACTAACTCACTCTTTTTATACCAATTCAAGCGATCTGATTCAGCATGATATACTTTCACTACATCCCCATACTGGAATGAGGTGCCATTTACTTGCTCAGCAAAATTCTTCGAAGTTTCTTGTCCTTCTGCTGTTACATATTTTTTCTCAATCCCATTTTGATCATATAGCGTAATTCCCATGTATAATTCATTTTTAAAATAACTATGAATTTGTTCATTTGTATACGTTACATGTAATTTCTGCCCTTCATGATTTAACGTTACTATTGAAGTAATATCATTGTAAAGACCTTGATAAACAAGACTGTCTCCATACGTTACTTCGAAAGCTACTTCTGTTACTTTCTTGCTTCCAAAACGATCTTTCGTTTCTACTTTCACTGTTTGTTTGCCAATATTTGTTGTGTCCGGCTTTTCTACAAAACCTACCACTTCTCCATTATTCACTTCAACAAACTTCTTCGCATCTAACTTTTCGCTATTTGTTCCGATTACTACTTTTTGTGGTACCACTTTTACTTCTTGTAGCGTCTCCATTCTTTCAAAGCCTTGCTCTGTAACTTTAAAGAATACTTCATGAACGCCATACTCCTTATCCACGAATTCATTCTTTTTGTACACTTTAAATCTATCAAACTCTTTTTGATATACTTTTACTACATCACCATACTCAAAAGTCATTCCATTAAATTGTTCTGCGAATGCTTTTGTATTTTCAGATGCTTTTACAGATAATGCTTTCTTCTCTTTTCCAGCTTTATCGTATACAGTCATTTCCATATATTTTTCATCTGCAAATGAAGTATGCATTGGACCTTCTGAATTTGTTGTACTAAATTTCTTTTCGTCATGGTTTAATGTCACAATCGATTTAATATTCGTTCCACCATGCCATGTACCAAAGAACATAATGCTATCTCCGTAAATCACTTCTACTGGGACTTCTGTCACTTGCTTATTTCCGAAAATATCTTTCGTTTCTACTTTTACTTTTTGTTCACCAATTTTTGTTGTATTTGGTTTCTCTACAAAACCTACCACTTCTCCGCCTTTTACTTCAACGAATTTCTTCGCGTCTAATGTTTCACTATTTGTTCCAATTACTAATTTTTGCGGCACAGCTTTTACTTCTTGTAACATATCCATTTTCTCAAAGCCTTTTTCTGTCACTTTGAAGAATAGTTCTTTTGCCCCTTTTTTCTCTCCTTGACCAGCAAGGTTATTATTTTGATACCATTTCAAGCGATCTGGTTCTGCATGGAATACTTTCACTACATCTCCATACTCAAACGACAGTCCATTCACTTGCTCTGCAAAATTCTGTGAAGTTTCTTGTCCTTCTGCTGTTACATGTTTTTTCTCAGTTCCATTTCCCGCATATAACGTGATTCCCATGTATAGCTCTTTATTAAAATACTTATGGATTTGACTATCCATATCAGTCACATGTAATTTCTTCTCTTCATGCTTTAACGTTACAACTGAAGCAATTTCATTGTCGAATCCTACATATGCAATACTATCTCCATACGTCACTTCTAACAGTACTTCTGTCACTTGCTTATTTCCGAAACGATCTTTCGTTTCTACTTTTACTTTTTGTTCACCGATTTTTGTTGTAATTGGTTTCTCTACAAATCCAATTACTTCTCCATCTTTCACTTCAACAAAGTTTTTCGCATCTAACTTTTCGCTATTTGTTCCAATTACTACTTTTTGTGGCACGGCTTTTACTTCTTGTAAAGTCTTCATTCTTTCAAAGCCTTTTTCTGTCACTTTGAAGAGTAACTCTTTTTCTACTTTCGACTTACCTTGACCGGCAAAGTTATTATTTTGATACCAATTAAAGCGATCCGCTTCAGCGTGATATATTTTTACTACATCACCGTATTCAAACTCTAAGCCATTAATCGTTTTTGCAAACTCTTCCGTGTTTTCAACACCTTTTACAGTTGCTTTCTTTTTCTTTTTACCAGTTGCATCTAGCAATGCGAATTCAAAATACGTTTCTTCCTTGAAATTCCCATGTGCTTTATTGTGATGATCTGTCGCACTAAACTTCTTCTTATCATGTTGTAATGTTACAACTGATTTGATATCGCCATCACCTGTATACTCAATCCCTTTAAAGACTAAGCTATCTCCATACGTTACTTCTAACGATACTTCTGTCACTTGCTTATTTCCGAAAATATCTTTTGTTTCTACTTTTACTTTTTGTTCACCTAGTTTTGTTGTATTTGGTTTCTCTACAAATCCAATTACTTCTCCAGCTTTTACTTCAACAAAGTTTTTCGCATCTAATTTTTCAACATCTGTTCCTACTACTACTTGTTGAGGTTTCGCTGTTACCTCTTGCGACATATCCATTTTCTCAAAGCCTTTTTCTGTCACTTTGAAGAATAATTCTTTTGCCCCTTTTTTCTCGCCTTGACCAGTAAGGGTATTATTTTGATACCATTTCAAACGATCCGGTTCTGCGTGGAATACTTTCACAACATCTCCATACTCAAACTGCACTCCATTTACTTGCTCTGCAAAGTTCTTTGAAGTTTCTTGCCCTTCTGCTGTTACATGTTTTTTCACTGTTCCATTTTGATCATATAAAGTGATTCCCATATATTGTTCTTTATCAAAATATTTATGAATTTGTTTATTCATATCAGTCGCATGTAATTTCTGCTCTTCATGCTTTAACGTTACAACTGAAGCAATTTCATTATTGTATCCTACATACGCAATACTATCTCCATAAATTACTTCTAAAGACACGTCCGTCACTTGCTTATTTCCGAAACGATCTTTCGTTTCTACTTTTACTTGTTGTTCACCAATTTTTGTTGTATTTGGTTTTTCTACAAAACCTACTACTTCACCGTCTTTTACTTCAACAAAAGCTTTTGGATCTAGCTTTTCAATGTTGGTTCCGACTACTACTTGCTGTGGTTTCGCCGTTACTTCTTGTAAACTATCTTTTAATTCAAATCCTTGCGGAGTAATCTTAAAGAATTTTCCTTTTTTATTTTTAGCTTCCCCTTGATCTGCAAGTTTATTATTTTGGTACCATTTCAGACGGCTTGGTTCTGCGTGGAATACTTTTACTACATCACCATATTCAAAATCCACTCCATTTAGTTCCAGCGCGAATCGTTTTCCAGTTTCTTGTCCTTCTGCTAATACACTTTTCTTTTCAATCCCATTTCGATCATATAGCTTTAAGCCCATATATTCTTCATTTTCAAAACGGTAATGTATTTTATTATTAGTAAAGTTTGCATTTAATTTTTTTTCATTGTGATGAAGCATCACCGTCGACATTACATCATTTGAAAGTCCTTGAAAAATGATACTGTCGCCATAAATCCCATTGACTTGGACAGGAATTAAATTTTTATTTCCTTTCTCATCCTCAATTTCTACTAACACTTCCTGTTTCCCATTCTCTAATTTAGGCCATATAATATTACCTGTTACTTTTACATTCTCACCTAACTTTTGAACAAGCTTACTTGCTTCATTTTCATCAAAATCTGTACCAACTAAAAGATTTCTCATCTCATTAGATGGTTCACCATATGGAACTTCGTATGCTTCAACTTGCTTCTCGCGAATATCATTACTATCTGTAGCTTTCCAAATTTCCTTTTCTAATTTAGGTAAATTTAATTTTTCTATTTTCTCTCTAATATCATCATTTGGCGTTAATCCCCATTCCTCAAAGAAAGGAATTAAATTTTGCCCTGCCACTTTTGATGTCATATAAACAAACATTTGCTTTTTCTCTTCATCAGACGCAGGCATTTCACTCTGTGGTAACAAACGATAAGCTTGATGTAACCTAGGATAGAAATGTTCCCCATACACTACATTTAATTGCCAAAACATCGTAAGCGGATTAATTTCATCAATTACTCTTTCCTCAATAGGTCTTTGTAAATACTCAAATGATTTTTCATAATGTTCTTCCATGTCTAGTTTATTCCCTAATGCTTTTTGTACTGCTAAAGAATAAATGTTGACTGTTACTTCTCCAACAGCATCCCAGTCCCAAGCCCTTTGTTGATGTAAATGTCCAACTTCATGCCATGGTCCCCAGCCATCCTTTTCAAGCACTTCTATATCTAAAACTCTATTCATTGCGCTTGGAATATATCCTGTATGATAATTTGTTGCAAACATGAAGTCATCTTCATCCGGATTCCGTTTTTCAACAAACTGAACGTAATGATTTGGAGATTTTACGACTCCAATACCGTCCTCAGATAATCCTGCTACTGCATTTTCCAAACGAATAATCTTATCATGTAATTTCATTAACTTTGTTGGATCTGTATCGTTCATATGATCTTGAACAGCACTATAACTCGCAGTAATTAAACTTCTCTCACCTTTTAATTCCACTGCATAAGGATCTTTATATTTCTTCAACATTTCATCAAAATCTTTTTTCGTATGCTTACCTAAAATAAACAAAGGAAAGTGACTTCCACCATTCGTAACAGAAGCCGTTACCTCACCTTCGTCATTCATATTATAAAAATACAAAATACCACCATTTGATGATGAAATAACATTTTTACCAGGTTTTAAATCAAACTTTTCAGGATCCTTTTCATCATATGATCTTGTTCCTATAAAAGCTTGAATAGACTGATTTCCTTTTATTTCAATTGTAATCTTTTCATTTGGCGCTGCATAAATTCCAGTCGGTTCGTTAACCGAAAGGTGAAAAGTTACTTTTAAGCGTTCTGTTTCCTTTTCTATATCACCTTTTCCAGGTACATGAAACGTCCTCTGCTCAAATTTATTCTCTTTAACCTCTTCTAATTTACCACCTTTATTTTCTTCCAAAGGTGCCGCATATCCTTTCGATGCTTCGAAAGCTACTGGCGATAATAATGTAGATATACATATTCCAGCCACTAATACCCTACTCGTCTTTTTCTTCGACATAATCTGTGTCCCCTGTTCCTTTATTTAGAAAAACCTTCCTATGTAAATATTCATTTAATAAGACATCCTATTATTTTTATAAAAACATTTAACGAATAGACTAACACCTCGCGCACCTGTATCAATTACTACCGCATTCCTCTCAATGTATTCACTTTCTTACATTATAAAAATTTTTATGTAACGTATCCTCCTCACTTCCCTCTACTTGTGATGAGTTCTCTCTACATAAAAAAGAGAATAGTAAAAGATATATTTCAGTATTGTCATCTATACATCTAAAGTTGTGAATAATAATAGAAACTTACATTTTCTTCATATATGACCATCTATAGGTAGTTTTTCCAACTGAATTTTACACGCTTTCTACACTGTTTGATAGCCTTTCCAATCAGAATAATGTTACAATTTCGTGAATACAATCTATTAATTGTAACGTTTGAATTTTAATATATCTATATTATTTCTAAATAGAGTTTAAACTGTATAAACAGTAATTTTATCCCACATTTAATTTTCCTAATATAATTTTATCATTCGTATAAAAAAGCATTGGCACACAGCCAATGCTTTTTCATTATCTCTTTTGATTCGGTTTATGTGGTTCATTTGGTGTATAGGGTTTATTTGGTTTATTATCATGACCATTTGTTGTTTTCCAACTTACCGATAACTCCGGACTTGTTTTTTCTTCACTGCGCTCAAGTAATACGACTGCATTTTGAATTGTTGGTGTGCCCTTATGCGCGATACCTTGTAGCTTCGTTAATTTTCCTATTACTTTAAAGCTAAATCCACCAGCTGGTGTTTGTTTTGGAATTAAGATGCGGAACTTTTCTCCCACATTAAATTCCGTTTTTGCTTCGCCCTTTTCATTTACAAACTTCGCTCCCGCTGGTGCACCTGTTGCTTGTACTTTATACGTTCCGCTTTTCGCGTTTGTTTCTACTGTATATAAACCTGTTTCAAAGAAATCATTTTTCAACACTGCTTGTTGTTCTTCTGATGGTACGACGCTCATCGTAATTTCTTGTAATTCTTCACTAGCATTTGCTTTTGCAACGATGTCTTTCGTTACCTTTTCTACATTTTTATTTCGGAAATCTAAATCATTAATATCGATTTGTTTTAAAGTATTCCATACTGCAAGCTGCGTTGCATAATGCGCTTCTCTCCAATCAGAAACACCTAATTCTTGTGGGCTCTTTTGTGGATATCCGTTTAATAATACACGGTACACATTAATATCCACTTTCCCCATTTCCGGTAAATCTTGACCGCTTGGAGATTTCAAATCTACATTTAAGCAAAAAGCAATCTTACCATCTGCCGTTTTTATAAGCTCTGTTCGAATTGGTTTCTTCTTTGACCTACTATAACTCCAATCCATTTCATACTTTGTATGATCCATAACTTCCGCGAATGCTTTTTGAAGTGGAAATAATAAGTTCGCAAATACAAATAAAACACTCAAAAAAGCGGCCATTAGCTTGAACGATCTTTTTATATTCATGTTTACAACCCCTTATGAAATAACAAATTTTCTTCTGTTTATTATTTAGTTAGAATTTTTTTTATACATAAGCAAAACAAAAAAAGAGTGCAAACTGTTTGCACTCTTTCTCTCCACTATAAGTTTAGAAATCAAAGTTATCAGGATCTGGACCAACGCGATGATTTTCGTTTAACGCATCGATTTTCTCCATATCTTCTTTCGTTAATTCAAAATTAAATATATCAGCGTTTGCAATAATGCGGTGTTCTTTCGTTGATTTCGGAATTGTTACAACTTCATTTTGAAGATCCCAGCGTAAAATGATTTGAGCTGTCGTTTTACCATACTTATCAGCAATTTCTTGCAATGTTTCGTTATCTAACAATTGACCTTGCATAAGTGGTGACCATGCTTCCATTTGAATACCCTGCTCTTTACAGAAAGCTTGTAATTCTTTTTGTGTTAAGCGAGGGTGATATTCCACTTGGTTAATCATCGGTTTCATTTCTGCACCTGCTAGTACGTCTTGCAGATGATGGATTTGGAAGTTACTTACGCCAATTGCACGTACGCGTTCTTCTTTATAAAGTGTTTCTAACGCTCTCCACGACTCTTTGTATTTTCCTTCTACAGGCCAATGAACAAGATATAAATCTAAATAATCTAGCTCTAATTTTTTTAAACTTTCTTCATATGCAGCAAGTGTCGTTTCATACCCTTGATCCGAATTCCACACTTTTGAAGTAATGAATAAATCTTCTCGAGAAATCCCTGCTTCTTTTATGCCAGCGCGAATTCCTTCTCCTACTGCTTTCTCATTTCCATAAATCGCAGCTGTATCGATACTGCGATATCCTGCTTTAATCGCTGATTTCACAGCTTCTACAAGTTCTGGTCCATCCTCGACTTTAAATACACCTAAACCGAACCAAGGCATTTCTACACCGTTATGCAATGTTGTTGTACTTTGTAAATGTTTCATTATATTTTCTCTCCCTTATTTTACTTGATCTCTTTTTTCTAACGTCATACTCCACGCTGTTAACATAACAGCACCTACTACCATAATTCCGCCTACCCAAGCTGTATGAATTAACCCTAACGAGTTCGTTACAATGCCGCCTAAGTAAGCACCAAGAGCGATCCCTGCGTTAAACGCTGCAATGTTAATCGCGGATGCTACATCCACAGCACTTGGAACAAACCTCTCAGCCAATATAACGACATACACTTGTAACCCTGGAACATTCATAAATGCGAATAGTCCCATGAAAATAATTGTGATGAATCCAGCGACTTTAAACTGCGCTGTAAATGTTAAAACAAATAATACAATTGCTTGAATAAAGAACATGTAAAATAATGCTCGAATCGGATTATGATTTGATAATTTTCCGCCGACCATATTCCCAATCGCAATTGCGATTCCGTACACTAACAAAATAATTGTAACGGTACTTGCTTTAAATCCTGTTACTTCTTGTAATAACGGAGATAAATACGTAAATGTTACGAATGTTCCCCCGTATCCTAATGCAGTAATAATAAATACAAGTAATAGTCTTCCATTCGTAATCAGCTTACATTGATCACGAAATGATACAGGCGTACCTTTTTTTAAGTTAGAAGGAATTAGCATACTATTGGCGATTAAGGCAACGATTCCAATTGCCACAATTACAATAAACGATGCTCTCCAGCCAAATTGTTGACCGATAAACGTTCCAATTGGTACACCTGTAATGGTCGCAACGGTTAAACCAGTAAACATAAATGCAATTGCGCTCGCACGTTTATTCTCTGGTACAAGTGCAGCCGCAATGGTGGAACCTATCGACATAAAAACGCCGTGCGCAAACGCAGATACAACCCTCGCGATAAGTAACACAGTAAAACTTGTTGCCACCGCCGCAATTCCATTTCCTATAATAAAAATAATCATAATCCACATTAATAACGTCTTTCGCGACATACTAGCTGTTAATGACGTTAATACTGGGGCACCAAACGCTACTCCTAATGCATATAAAGAAACGGTTAAACCCGCTGTTGTAACAGAAACATGTAAATCCTCTGAAATAGATGGTAATAAACCGACACTAATAAATTCGGTTGTACCAATTCCAAACGCACTAATGGCTAGTGCTAATAAAGCAAACATACTTCTCCGATTCGTCTGTACTGCCGAAGAAGATACTGTATATGAATTCAATTGAACTCCTCCTTAATGCGAGAAATCCAATCATAATAGTATGAAAAAAGGCCTTTTTTCTTCTACAAAAATAAATTTACTGCTCATATATGCTATTATGAATGGCTTCACTCTTTTTTTGAAGAACGCACTTAAAAGTACGATAGGTACCCAAAAGTAACATAGGCACTTTTTGGTACCGTACTACTCATTTCCCTCTTACATATGCTATTATGGAACATATTCAACAGGATAAAAAGTACGTACTTTAAAGTGCTATAGGTACTTTTTAGTAACATTTAAATTATTTAGCTTCTTTTGTTGGAGAACTGAAATCTACATTCATCAAAGGAGATTTTTATATGAAGAAATATAACATTCCCGTTGAAGCGACTTTAGAGGTTATCGGCGGAAAATGGAAAGTCGTTATTCTTTGCCACTTAACGAAAGGTACAAAGAGAACGAGTGAATTAAAACGTCTCATGCCTGGTATTACACAGAAAATGTTAACGCAGCAATTACGCGAATTAGAAGAAGATGGCGTTATTCAAAGAAAGGTATACAATCAAGTACCACCGAAAGTAGAATATTCCCTTACAGACTACGGTTGGTCTTTAGAATCCATTCTTGATTCCCTTTGTACTTGGGGCGAATGCCATCTTGAAAAAAGCGGTAACACATCGATGCTAATAACAGAAGATGAACAATAAAAAAGGAAAAAATGAACATGAATTTGTCCATTTTTTCCTTTTTTTATTTATATATACGTACATTTCTTAGCTTAACAAAATAATTTATGCGCTTTCACACCTTGTCAGTACTACGTTATACACTTAATATCAAATAATTAGGAATCATTTTTATGTTAACATAGGTGTATATAGTATATAATATAGGATATATATTATATACACTTTCCGATAAAGGAACTTTCCATTATGCGGACAAGCCAAGTATCGGACAGTTCATAAATAATAGGTAGGACATTATGGTTTTGGATTTATGATTTCAGCTTACTTGCTGGCATAAATTTAAAGGCATTTTATTGTGCTTTGTGAAACTTTGTATAAAGTTTCGCAAGCGTTTACTATCTTACCTATAAAAAATAAGAGTATTGCTATCGTAAAGGAGAATTGGAGATGCCAGAAACTATGACTCAAACAAAGCCAGAACAAGAAACTGTACAAATTTCTGCTAGCCAAGGACAACTTGATGTACTTGATCAGTTGTTAAAACCTGAGGTACAAGAATCATTAACTACACTAGTAGAACAGCTTCCAAAATTAACTGAGCTTGTTAATATTTTAACTAAGTCTTATGACTTCGCTCAAACTGTTGCTACTGATGAAGTATTAAAAAGCGACACTGTTAGTGCAATCACAGAGCTTGTAGAACCTGTAAAAGATACAGTGAAAGGCATGGCTGCTACTGCTATCGAAGCGAAAGATCGTGCTGACGAAAGCAACGAAGTTATCGGCCTATTCGGTCTATTAAAATTACTAAAAGACCCACAAGCACAAAAAATGTTCCGCTTTGTGAACGCATACCTTCAAATTAGTGCAGAACGTAACAATAAATAATTTAACTTATAACAACAATTAGTAAAGACGGGGGATATCATACTATGTCAAAACAAATTGTCATCTTAGGCGCTGGTTATGGCGGTCTTCTTGCCGCTTTAAACGTACGTAAATATTACAGCAAATCAGAAGCACAAGTTACAGTGATTAATCAATACCCAACACACCAAATCATCACTGAATTACACCGCCTTGCAGCTGGTAACGTTGCTGAGCAAGCAATTGCAATGCCACTTACAAAGCTTTTCAAAGGTAAAGATATCGATCTTAAAATCGCAACAGTTGAGTCATTCTCAGTTGATAGCAAAGAAATCAAACTAGCTGGCGGCACTACTTTATCTTACGATGCACTTGTAGTTGCTTTAGGAAGTAAAACTGCTTACTTCGGTATTCCAGGACTAGAAGAAAACAGCATGGTATTAAAATCTGCTGCTGATGCAAACAAAATCTACAAACACGTTGAAGACCGTATTCGTGAATACGCGAAAACGAAAAACGAAGCTGATGCTACAATCGTAATTGGTGGTGGCGGATTAACTGGCGTTGAGCTAGTTGGTGAGCTTGCTGACATTATGCCTAAACTTGCAAAAAGCCACGGCGTAAATCCAAAAGAAGTTAAACTTCTTCTTGTTGAAGCAGGTCCAAAAATCCTTCCAGTATTACCAGACCACTTAATCGAACGTGCAACTACTAGCCTAGAAGCACGCGGTGTTACATTCTTAACAGGTCTTCCTGTAACAAACGTTGCTGGCAATGAAATCGACTTAAAAGACGGTCAAAAACTTGTTGCTAACACATTCGCTTGGACAGGTGGCGTACAAGGTAACCCATTAATCGGTGAATCAGGTCTTGAAGTAAACCGTGGTCGTGCAACAGTTGATGCATACCTACAATCTACTTCTCACAAAGACGTATTCGTTGCTGGAGACAGCGCTGTTGTCTTCGCTCCAGACGGACGTCCATACCCACCAACTGCACAAATCGCTTGGCAAATGGGTGAGTTAATTGGATACAACTTATACGCAGCACTAGAAGGCAAAGCATTCGAAGAGTTCGCACCTGTAAACTCTGGAACACTTGCTAGTCTAGGACGTAAAGATGCTGTTGCTACAATCGGAGCAAGCAATACTCCACTTAAAGGCTTACCAGCATCATTAATGAAAGAAGCAAGTAACGTTCGTTACTTATCACACATTAAAGGTCTATTCAGCTTAGCTTACTAATCTGAACATAAGCCCGAATCATGCCCTGCATGATTCGGGCTATTTTTATCCGTAATTTTCTCTAACTTATTTATTCGGCAGAAAAGTCATATAACCCTTTAAATTATCTAAATTTACTGATTATTTCATGTCTAAATTGTGTATATGAAAGAATGGAAGTATTCTTCCTACTCCCATCCTTTCACACAAATTATTATCCTAATTTAACTAGGCTGTAGTTCTTCTTCCCTTTACGAATAATAATAAATCGTCCATCAAATGAATTTTCTACAGTAACATCTGTACCCACATCTGTTACCTTTTCGCCATTCATCGAAATAGCTCCATTATTAATATCCTCACGTGCTTGTCGTCTAGATGGTTCAATTCCTAAATCAACTAGCCATTCTACGATGTTTTTCGTCTCTTTTGAAGACTCGAATGTTGGCATCTCTTTAAAACCTTGTTCAATTTCATCAGCTGTTAACGATTTAATATCTCCGCTAAATAATGCTGCTGTAATTTTCACAGCTTGTAGGAGCGCCTCTTCGCTATGAACGAATTTCGTCATTTCTTCCGCTAATACTTTTTGTGCTTCACGTTTATGAGGCTCTGTTTCTACCTTCACTGCCAATTCATCGATGCGCTCTTTCGTTAAGAACGTAAAGTATTTCAAGTATTTCACTACATCACGGTCATCTGTATTCACCCAGAACTGGTAAAATTCAAACGGTGTTGTTTTTTCAGGATCAAGCCAAACCGCACCACCTGCAGATTTACCAAACTTCGTACCATCAGATTTCAATAATAACGGAATTGTTAGTCCGAATACTTTCGCTTCGTGCCCTTCTAACTTACGAATTAAATCTAAACCACTCGTAATATTTCCCCATTGGTCACTACCACCAATTTGCAGTTGAACATCTTCTTTCGTGTATAAATGATGGAAGTCCATCGCTTGCAAAATTTGGTACGTAAATTCTGTGAAAGAAATTCCTGTATCTAAACGACTCGCTACAATGTCCTTCGCTAACATACTATTAATGCTAAAGTTTTTCCCGTAATCACGTAAAAACTCAATAATATTTATTTCATGTGTCCAGTCGTAGTTATTTACCATCTTCACTTCGCTATTTCCGCCAAAATCAAATAGCTTTTTCATTTGTGCTGTTAACGCATCCACATTATGCTGAACGACTTCTAACGTTTGAAGTTGACGTTCTGATTGACGTCCGCTCGGATCACCAATTGTTCCTGTTGCCCCGCCAATTAAAATAACTGGATGATGGCCAGCTAACTGGAATCTCTTCATCATCATAAACGGAATCAAATGGCCAATATGCATACTGTCACCAGTCGGATCAACTCCGCAGTATAGTGAAATCTGTTTCTCTTCTACTAGCTTACGTAAACCTTCTTCGTCCGTCTGTTGATTAATAGCGCCACGCCATTCTAATTCATCAATAATATTCATCTTTTGTCATCCCCTCTATTTTTTGAAAACAAAAAGTCCCTATGTCTATGACATAGGGACGATTATTCACCGTGTTACCACCCAGTTTGTATAAATAGCATAGCTACTCATACCACTCTTAGCAATAATATCGATTGCCAATCCGCTTAGCATTACCTAAGATACTCCAGAGTGTAATTCGCAAGTTTGTTTGTGCTAGGTTCCAGCAACCCCTAGCTCTCTCATTAACAGTGACAAACTGCTACTGGGCTCTTTCAACGTATATTATTTGTTAAATTATTAGCCATTATATTGAATTGAAAACAAATTGTCAACAATACCCAAATGTTATTTTAAAATAATTCACATTTTCATACGTATTTCGTTACTCTTTATCTTCTCCAATAATCCTTACTTCTCGCTCTAACTTCACGCCAAATTTCTCTTCAACAGTCTTTTGTACAAAGTGAATTAAATCAATGTAATCTTGTGCTGTGCCGTTATCCACATTAACCATAAATCCAGCGTGTTTTAAAGAAACTTCCACTCCGCCAATTCGCTTACCTTGTAGTCCTGATTCTTGAATCAATTTACCCGCAAAGTTATTGGGTGGGCGCTTAAATACGCTACCACATGAAGGGTATTCTAGAGGCTGTTTTGATTCACGTTTAAACGTTAAATCATCCATTTTTGCTTTAATTTCTTCATGCACACCTTCTTCAAGTTCAAATCTCGCTTCAAGAATAATATAATGGTTGTTCGCAAATACACTCTTACGATATCCAAATTCAAATGCTTCTTTCGTCAAAGTACGTAGCTCTCCATCACCTGTCATCACAACAGCTTCTGTTAACACAAACGATACTTCACCGCCGTAAGCACCAGCATTCATATATAATGCTCCGCCAACTGAACCTGGAATACCACAAGCAAACTCAAGACCCGTTAAATTATGATTTAATGCAATACGTGATACATCAATAATTGCTGCACCGCACTGTGCTACAATCGTAGTTCCTGTTACAGTCACACCTGTAATGTGAATTAAACTTACTATAATCCCGCGAATTCCACCGTCTTTAATAATGACATTCGATCCATTTCCTAAAAACGTAACTGGAATATTATATTCGTTAGCATATTTAATAACTTCTTGAATTTCATCATAATTTGTCGGTGCAACGAACACATCTGCTTTTCCGCCAACTTTAATATGCGTATGATTCTTTAACATTTCATCTTGTTTCACATGACCTTCAGGCAATACCGTACTTAAATATTCATAAACCTCTTGCATATTCATTTTACGATTCCTCTATTTCTATATTCTTTTTATCCCGTTATACGGGCCCATAATATCCCCACATACATGAACGAACCTAAAGTGGTGGATACAGTGTACCCAAAATCAATTCGAGACACCTATAAACCTCTTAATTTATAAGAGGTTCCACTCATATTAAAATATATATTGCATAATAAAGCAACCCAAATGAGCTACTAAACTTGACATGTCATCAGAAAGACAACAATTTGTAAAATATATTACTTTTTCAAAACACTATCCTTCAGTATCTTACTATATCACACGAAAATAAAGTGGTATTTTTTTGTAATCTTTACTTTATTTTCATCACTTATTATAAATTACTTTTCGTTCTCTTCTTTTTCCTTATCAAACCATAATAGTTCGTCATCATCAACTTCACCATTATAGTTGATTAAAATTTCTTCTCCCGCTTTTATATCCTTATAAGCGAAGAAGTTAAACGTATGATTCTCAAAGACAATTTCATACGTTGCATTCGGATTATATGCATGATTAAATAACATGCCGTATCCTAACAGGAATGCCGTATGATTTACCCCATACTCAAATGCGTAGTCAGCAAGTAACGTTTTCTCAATGTGTTCATGCTGTTCATTCGGATAAGAGATAACTGGTGCTGAGTGAATCAACTCACCCTTTTTAATATCACGAGTTGCAAATACACCTCTATTAAATTCTCCATCACTAAGTTCAGAAGTCTTAACTTCAATCATATGCGTCACCTATATAATTCTTTCTTTGAAGTATTTTATCCCGCTATTTGCGAGGTTCAACTAATAATCAGTAGGTATTAGTCTCACTTTATCTCCTTAAGCTTGGCAGAAAACGCGCAGAAAAGCAATTAAATTACTATCAAGTATTCATTTAAATGAAAAAAGAGCACACATGGTGTGCCCATTTTAAGGGATATTACTTTTCTAAAATATCTTCTAGCAACTTCACTTGCTCGCTAACCGTATGTAACGTCTTCACTGATGTATCATTGCGATGTTTTTCTTCTTCCACACTTGCCAATACTTCTTCCGTAGCAGCAGAAGTTTGCTGAATTACATGAGAAGCATGTGTAACATCCTTTACGATATTCGTCGTTTTAACTTGGAAACTTTCTTGATGATCAACAATCTCTCTCATTACATCATTAATTACATCAATAAACTTCCCTAAATCCGTTACATTTGTTAAAACACTTGCTAACATTCCGTTACATTCTTCTTGTACTCTTTCTGATTTCTCTACCTGTACTTCCACTTTACTTGCTTGATTACTAAACTCCTTTAAAATCCCTTGAATTCTCCCCGCAGAACGATTTGATTCTTCAGCAAGCTTTAATACTTCATTCGCTACAATAGCAAATCCTTTTCCATGCTCTCCTGCTCTTGCAGCTTCTATATTTGCATTTAAAGCTAGCAAACTCGTCTGACTTGAAATATTCGTTATTACATCTACAATTTCATTAATTTGCTTCGACTGCATCATTAAATCTCTAAATATAATTCCTGATTGTGAAACAACATCGTTTAAACTTCTCATATTCACTTCAAAATTTCGTAAAGTATGCACACTGCCCTTTGAAATTTCTAAACTTTCATCCATACGAAGTGACGCATTTCTTACTTGAGAAATGATTTGTTCAATATTTCCTTCCATATCATTCAATACTTCTACCGAACGATGCATCATCTCTGATTGTGATTGGGTACCAACTGCCACTTCTTCAAAAGCGAAATTAATTTCACTCATCGACTCCATCGATGTATTCATATTTTGTCTTAAATGATTGAAATTACTATCTAACTTTACAACCGTTTCCTCAATAAGTCTTTGCGTTTCTTCTAGCTCCTGAGCTTTCCTCATTACTTCTTGCTTCTCATCACTTAAGCGAGCTAGCAGATTAGAACCAATCTTCGTTACGCCCCACATAGCGATCGTTACGATTGCTAACAAGCTTGCGAAGTTTGCAGCTTCAGATGCCGCTGTATAAGCAAAAAATTGCTCCGGCCAATAACTACAAAGAATAAATGTAATAACAACCGCCACTCCGCCGAGAATGATAACGAGACGTTCACTTAAATAAATAAGTGAAACTGCTAATGTAAAGTAGACCATTTGAAATACAGCCGGACTTTCATTAAAAGCTTGTACCATAATGAAAGACATAATAAGCAGCATAAATGTCATAATATATTTATACATCGCTTCCATGCTTTCTATAAAAGTAAGAAGCGTTCCAAATACAACAACTGAAATACCGCAAACCCAAAACGCTATTGCTCTCTCTGTAAAAATATATCCGTAATACCCAATCGCGATGATTCCAAGGAAGAAACTACAAATCGTGATAAACAACAATAAATGATTTTTCTGTGATTCTTTCTCCAGGTTAGAAAAACAAGTTTTCTTTAACCACTCCATGTATAAAATCCCACTTTCTACACTTAATTACTTCAACTTAAAGACCGCACTCACTGGGTTATGATCACTATTTTCAAACTTTAAATCTTTTCCTTGCACATTTACAATCTCAACATTCGGTGAAACGATAAAGCCATCAATAATCGTGACAAAGTTTTCACCTTCCACATACTTCTTCACATCATCTCTCACCGTCATAACAGACGGATCTACAGCCCACTTAAAGCCACCATTAGTAAAGTCCTTCGGCAACTCTACTAACCATTCTGGACGTTCTTTCACAAACTTCGGATCACTTAACTGAACATCAGAAAGTAATTGATTCCAATCTCCGCCCATTATTACGTAATCACCATTTTTATAATGCTTGTTCATATATTTTTTTAAATACTCTACTTGCTGCTTTCTAATTTGTCCGCCTTCATCATACGCAGACAAATGTAAATTTACGAGTCTAACAAACTTCCCATTACTAACAGGGATTTTATGCTCAACAATCGCTCGATCTAAATCAAACAAACGCTTTGGCCAAGGTTCCACTCCAGGAAGCTGGAACCTCTCCGCTGTTTGCACTTTATATTTAGAAAACGTACTTAATCCAGCCTCCGCATATCCCATTGGACTTGTAATTGGGACAGGGACCCATTTTGTATCATAGTTCTTTCCAAATGAAGAAGCATAATCAGATAGTCCCTTTTTCAAAAACTCATGCCCATTTACATCAAAAGAGCGCAGTGATTTTATATCAACTTCTTGTAATAACGCAAAATCACTATTCTCATTTTGTAAAAACGAAAGCATATTCTTTAAATTCGTTTCCGTTTGCTCTTTACTACTTGAACCAGATCCCTTTCCGCCATCCATGAAGAAATCTTGATCCTTATCTAATCCAGCATATCCAATATTAAATGTTGTAACTTTAAAATCATTGTCAGGCGCTAATACGCGCTCCTTATTATTTTCCACCTTTAAACTTATAACATCAGCAGGCTGTTCTTTTGTAAGTGTCATATACGCTAAAAAACCACCTACAACTCCCACCCCTACTAAAATACATATAAGTACTATTTTTAATATTTTTTTCAAATAAACGCCCCTTTTCTAAAACACACGGTTTAATTTTCTTTATTTTCAGTTAACTAAAACTGAATGACAGACATAAGAAATATTTTATCACATCGAAAACTCTGTATCACTATATTTAGTTTATAAGTAATTATTCTCACTCTTAAATTATCAAAAATACAAAATACCCCGACTCCTTCACTGGAAATCCAACAAAATGTTTAGTACACTATATGTAATAATCATAGGCGATGGAGTTCGCCATAACTGCTGCTTAGCTAATGACTCCTACCAGTATAACTACTGGTAGGAGTCTATTTTTTTGAGCAAGCTATTTAAAGAGGTGAAGAAATTGATTTATATTATTGTTGGCATAGCCGGTATATTAGGAGCCCTTTCTCGCTATTATTTAGGTCTTACTATTCATACTTCATGGCATCATTCATTTCCACTAGCCACGTTGCTCATTAACTTAATCGGCTGCTTTTTATTAGCATGGCTAACTACGTATATTGCTTGGCGAAACATCTTACCTTCAGAAATGATCACAGGCATCGGGACTGGGTTCATCGGTTCCTTTACGACGTTTTCAACGTTCAGTGTAGAAACCGTACAATTAATCAATCTTTCTGAATGGGGTACGGCTTTCTTATATGTATCATGCAGTATACTTGGTGGCCTCATTATGTCTGGCTTTGGCTATACACTAGGTGATTCCTTAATAAAGAAACAACTTGCGGAAGGTGATCACTTATGATGGAAGCTTTATTAGTAGCGACTGGAGGTTTCTTCGGTGCAATTACACGATTTGCAATTAGCAATTGGTTTAAAAAAATAAATAAAACTTCCTTTCCAATTGCTACATTTCTCATCAATATAACAGGAGCGTTTCTACTTGGATATATAATTGGCAACGATGTCACTACAAGTTGGCAATTATTATTAGGGACTGGATTTATGGGTGCCTTCACGACATTTTCGACGTTTAAATTAGAATCTATTCAGCTTTTCAACCGCAAAAACTTTGGCATACTATTTCTATATTTAAGTGCCACTTATATGATTGGTATCCTTTTTGCATTCCTTGGCATGAAACTAGGCGGAATATAAAAAAAAGAAAGCGACTCTAATCAGTCGCTTTCTTTCATAAGAAGTATGTCCCGCCATACGGAATGGAAAATAAACCCGCTGGATGCACATCGTAATGTACAATTTGCATTGGAGGCTGTGAGTAAGGCATATACTGCCCTTGCATCATTTGTGCAAAATATGCTTGTTGCTGCATTTGAATCGCTTGATTCACAGCATGAATTGTCCCCTGTGCTCCTGCCA
The DNA here is from genome assembly GCF_027710505.1 of Bacillus cereus group sp. TH152-1LC. Classification (NCBI taxonomy): domain Bacteria; kingdom Bacillati; phylum Bacillota; class Bacilli; order Caryophanales; family Bacillaceae; genus Bacillus; species Bacillus cereus group sp. TH152-1LC. The sequence continues at coordinate 64,795 of NZ_JAQFNK010000019.1, forward strand.
GTGTAATAGCTGCTCCCACTTGTCTACCACTATAAAAATAATGATTCATCATGATTCAGCTCACTTAATATTTTTCTTCCATATAGTATGTTCCTATTTTATAGTGAGTATTTTGTCCTGATTAATTGATCCCTCACTACTTAAACTTCATTTTATCTATTATTTTTTTTCAGCTTTGAAGTAACAAATCCAAATAGTAATACACCAATACCACTCAAGAACAATACATAACTTATTGGTACTAGGAAAAAGAAAGGTTCTTCAAGGAATCCATTCGCTCCCACTTTACTGTTTGAAGCATGTATAGCTAAAGAAATGATCGCTAAAATCATGAAAGAAATAGCTACTACGTATTTATTTATCATTTCACATTCTCCTCTATTCATATCATTACCCTTAGATTATTAACATCATATTACCTAAAATAAAATCATTCGTCAATAATTTTTTATCGTTTTACAATAAATAATTATTGATTAGCATAAGTCGAAAAAGGTTTATAAAGCACCTTAAATTGCCTCACAAACCTTTTCAAACATAAATATTTACACTTCAAACCTCTTGCTTACTACAGCATAAATCGCACACAATAGCACGAATATCCCAGCATAAATTAACAAAATTTCTACACTAAACATATCAGCCAATGGACCAAATATTATCATTCCTAAAGGAAGCGCGCATGAATTAGCTATTTGTACAAGACTAAACATTCTTCCGTGCATAGAAGGTTCTACTTTTTCCTGCAATAACACGGTAACCGGTGTATTGAAGCACGGCATTGTTATACCAATTAAAAAGTTAAATACTAAATACACAATAAATACCGGAGCAATCCCTAGTCCAATCATAAGCAGTCCATACAACGCACAAGCTAGCGCTGTTGTATGCATACGATTACGGAAACCACCCCATGCCGCAATCAATACGCCACCAGCTGCCGCCCCCGCACTAAAAGTCATTTCACTAGCAGTAAGTCTCCACATTTCTGCACCGAAAGAACGAGTTACCATTAAAGGTGTTAAAAAGGCGGCTGGACTTATTAAAATCATGACAATAATTAATAAAAAGAGTAGCCTTTTAATAAATACATTTTCTTTTAAGTAAGCAAAGCCTTCTTTTATACCTTGTAGATTAGATTTTTGCTTACTCTCTGTATTCACATGTCTCTCCACTTGAATGATAAACATAATACTAATTCCAATCATAGCCGTAATAACATCAATAAAAAATGTCGTTTCAATGCTAGCAATAGAAAGAATTGCAGCACTTGCTGCTGGAGAAAGAAACATAATTAAAGATGTAATACTGCTATTTATCCCATTCACTTTCATAAGATGATCTTTCGGAACGATTTGTGGGATTAATGCATTCACAGCTGGCGTTTGTACCCCTGTCCCAGCTGAACGAATGAGTAGTACTATAAAAAGTAACCAAATACTTTTATATCCTGTTACAAATAGAACTGCTAAAACTAACGTAGCAATTGCTATAACCCCGTCCGATAACATAATCATTTTTTTACGCTCGTAACGATCAATCCACACACCTGCAAATAAAGAAATCACGATTTGTGGTAGGAAACCGCAAACAGTTGAAATGGTCAACATTAACCCTGACGATGTCGTTAAGGTGATATACCATATAATCGCGTACTGTACGAGAGATGAACCGAATAACGAAATCGTTTGAGCGGTCAAAAATAATATAATTTTTGTTTTCCAATTGTTTTCAATCATATGTTTCACACCCCCTTAACTAATCCTGTCTCTATATTAAAAATACTATCTGCCCAATCAAGATAAAAACTTGCCTCATGAGATACGAGTATAACGCTCCCCTTAAACTGTATTAACGCCTTTTGCAAAGCTTCCTTTGCTTCTGCATCTAGATGATTCGTCGGTTCATCTAAGATTAAGAAATTACAAGGTGATAATAACAATCCGCATAATTTAACCTTTGATTGTTCACCACCACTCAACGTACGCATTTCTTGGGAAACATGAGTATCCTTCACACCACACGCAGCTAAATGATGACGTATTTCCTTCACGCTTAGTTTAGGAAACTGCTCCGAAATAATTTGAAGCGGCGTTAAAGAATCATTATTCCAATTTAAATCTTGCTCATAATATCCAATCTTTATTTGCTCTGAGAAGTAAAACTCTCCAGAAATACTAGTAATATTTCCAACGATTGTTTTTAATAAAGTAGATTTCCCTACCCCATTGAACCCTGTAATAACAAGTTTTTCCCCACCCATTACTGAAAAATTCAATTTTGGTAAGAGAGCAAAATCGTAACCAACTTCAAGGTTATTTACTTCCAGAACTGTCTGAACTGAAATGGGAAGCTCCTGAAAATGAATAAACGGTTTATGAGTAAAACTTGGCGGTGCAATTCTTTCCATACGTTGCAACTGCTTTCTACGTCCTTGTGCTATTTTTGAATTCACTCCGGCAATATTTCTACGAATATACTCTTCCGTTTTTTCAATTTTCTTTTGTTGTGCATAATATTGGCGCATATAATCTTTTCGCAAATGCTCCTTTTGTCTTACAAAATCTGAGTATTTTCCGTAATACTTCTTCACCGTTCCAAACTCTACATCACATATGCAAGAAGTCACTTTTTCTAGAAAATCAAAATCATGTGATACGACAATAAATGCTCCTTCAAAATTCATTAAATAATTAGCAAGCCATTCAACATGCTCTTTATCAAGAAAATTCGTCGGTTCATCTAGTAATAAAATAGTAGGCTCTTCTAATAAAAGCTTTGCCAAAATTACCTTTGCCCGTTGTCCACCGCTTAATTCCCCAATCACACGATCCATCCCAATAGCATCAATACCTAAACCTGCTGCCACCTTATTTATTACGCTGTCTACTAAATAGAAATCACGAGTCTCAAGCTGCCCTTGTATTTCAGCTGCTTTCAATAGTTGATTTTCATCTCCATTTATCGCACTTTCTTCATATATTTTATTCATTCTCTTTTCCATTTCAAACAAATCATAAAAGGCCCGCTTTACATATTGTGAAATGGTATAGCTCCCATCAATTTCTGCATATTGATCAAGATGTCCAATTTGAATATTAGGTTGCCACTTAATGCTCCCCTTATCAGCAATAATTTCCCCCACCAATATTTTCATTAACGTACTTTTTCCTGCACCATTCTGTCCAACAATCCCCATATGTTCTCCTTTATGCAAATCAAAAGAAGCATTTTCGTATAATACTTTGTCTATAAAACTATGTGATAAACTTTCAACTTTAAGTAAACTCATTTTTATTCCTCTTTTCCTGAAATTAAAAAAAGCAGAGAGATAGCGTCATTCGACACTAGCCCTCTGCTTCGTGGTTTTCCCATACTACTCCAATTTATAGTAAAAGCTCATTGGAATAATATACACAAAGGGCCATAGACAAAGCATTGTCTATGGCCCCTTAATCTATTTTATACATCAGCTGAAAAACCATAATCAAATAAGCATAGATAAACTATACTTTTTTCAAAAAGTTATTCAGCCGATGAATATAGGGGATTTATACCCCTTGATTAAGCTCCGTACAACGCTTCACCGTATACATTTGTGCGGAGCAAAGTTTTCTAATGAGTTTTACAAATTTTATATAAAGCATGTTCTGCACCTTCCTTAATACTTAAAAGGGATTTTAGCACACGGTTTTATGAAGCGTCAACATTACTTCCAAATCATTCAACTATTTGCTTTCAAAATATTCCTTCTGGAACATACACATTCTTATCGCATTATGATAGTTACCATCAACGAAAAACTCGTCTAAAAGCTCGCCTTCCACTATAAATCCAACCTTTTTATACACATGGACTGCTTTCTCATTCTCTTTATCCACAACTAAATAAATCTTATGCATATTTAATACAGAAAAAGCGTAATCCATCGCTAAACGCGTCGCCTCTGCTACATAACCATGTCCTTGATAATTTGGATCAATAATAATTTGGAATTCTGTTCTACGATGAATATAATCGATTTCCACTAACTCGACCAATCCAACCATCTCATTATCTTTCTCAACGATAAATCGGCGTTCACTTTGATCATGTATATGTTTATCGTATAAATCCTGTAGCTCTACAAATGCCTCATACGGCTCTTCAAACCAATACGACATAATATGAGCATTATTATTAAGTTCGTGTACAAACTTTAGATCTTCCCGTTCTAAAGGACGTAACTTCAATTCCTGATTCATTATTATAACCTCCAAGTAAAAGAAACCTCTTCACTTAATTTCTCAATTTTTTTCAATTTCAAACGCCCTATTTACATTGTAAACTTTCAAGTAACTTGAAGGTCAAGACATAAAAAAGTAGTGCAAACTTATGTCTGCACTACTACTCTTTTCTCAAATCTCTCATATTTGATATGTATAAAGCAATGACTAAAACAAGAATAGATCCCGCATATAACAACGTCTCCATCGGTTCCTCATGAGATACGATAATTAAACGAATTAACGCCGTAATTCCGATATAAATAAAATAACGTAACGGGAAATGATAATTCGACTTAAAATACTTAATAATCAATGCGATGAACTCAAAGTATAAGAAATAAACGATGATGCTCTCAACCAATTTATACGACGTATATTCCTTTGTTGAAAATATGTATTGAATAAATGTGATTGTCTCATTTATTAAAAAGATCGATAAAACAATGGACAATATAATTAACGCTATATTTAATATCCACTGTAAAACGCTAGCTATATAATGATCGATATTAAACTTCATTTCACACTCTCCTTCACGTAAATACTTATTTATTATAGCAAAATTATGATTGAAACGAAGTTAAATCATATATTCGTCCTTTGTTGTCACCTGTGTGGGAGATGTTCATTGTTTGGAAGAGTCTTTTAACAGCAGAGCTAGATTGCATATTAAGAAAATCCCTCAATTTTCTATTAGTAGTTATCATTTCAAATAGAAGTGTGTAATCTTGTAAAGCGCGTAAATGAGCGTGTTTAGTCACACTATTACAACTCGAACACTGTCATCCTTTTTTCATCTTAACAGATGAATATTTTTTTCGTACATAATAAAAAATAAAAATTTTTGTCACAAAACCCGTTATTCCGGGTTCTCTATAATACAGGCATCAAATGAGAGTGAGGTTTTAACTGACATGTTAAAAATAAAAAAGGAAGACAGCCCTTTTTCGGATGTGACATTTGAAGATTTGTTTAAACAAAACTATGTTTACGTTGTGAAACAAATCGTATGGATTGTCAAAAATCAGACTATCGCTGAAGAATTAGCCCAAGAAGTCTTTTTACAGCTATATCGCAACGATTGGAAGAGAATTGAACACTTACCCGGATGGCTAATAAAATCTTCTACTTATGTAGCGTATAAATATCTACGATCTGAAAAACGACATCAGGCAAGAGTAAATAAAACCATACAATATCATGAAGTACAACATATTTCATCATTAGATGATGACTGGATTAGACAAGAAGAAATTACAAAGGTACAAATGATCCTCAGTAACATGGATGAACGGGATCGAACCATTTTATTGATGAAATTTTCTGGTTTTCAGTATAAGGAAATTGCCGAAGTGCTTCAAATCGACATATCTTCTATTGGAACATTATTGGTCCGAGCCAAACAAAAGTTTCGTAAGATTTATAAACAATTAGAGGAGGCTTAATAAATGAATTGTTATGATGTGGGATTTATTCAAGCATATATGGATGGGGAATTACCTTATGAGACAAGAAAAGAATTCACAAAACATTTAGATACGTGTAACGTATGCCAAGACTTATTACTAGAAATTAGTAAATTAAATCAATGGGAAAATGTCATGTTAGAGGAAGAAATAGTACATTCATCAAAGGAAATCAAAATTGATGTAGACCAAGCGTGGAAAGCATTTGAAAATCGCGCAAAATTAGAAGATATTTCTTATATCAATCAAAAACCTGAACAGAAGAAGGGATTATTTACAAATATGAATAAAAAATCAAAACGTTTCATGTATACTGCAGTAGCCGTAGTAGGGCTTTTTGCTACAGCCATGATTCCACAAGTTCGAGTTGCAGCTACAGATGTAGCCTCTTATTTTTCCAATGCAATTTCAAATGATAGGATTATTGAAGAAGGAAGAGATGTTACGAAAGGTCAATTTATTCCTATTGATGAAAAGATTACAGATCAAGGTGTTACAGTACATCTGAAAGAATTATATATAGCGGATGCACGTATATCCGTTCATTACAAAATTGAAAAAGAAGATGGAAATGTAGTACCGTTTGAATTTGATACAACAGGGTTAGAACTTGAAGATGACGGAAAAGTAAACGGTCAACAAGAAAATAACCCCGAGTATAAGAAAAATGGGTACTTCGGACAATTAGCATTTATTCAAGGAGCAAATGATGGGCCATTCGAACTAAAGGCATCAGGTGTAGCATTAAAGGAAATTGGTATTCGTTTTAAGGATAGACCTGAAGGCGTCATCACATTTATCGAAGGTCCTAAAGGAAAAGATTCTTTCAAACAACCGCTTACATTAGATGTAAATATAAGCAGGATTGGAAAATTATCTGGTTCTTGGAAAGGTCAACTTCAAATTGATCCTACCAAATTGAAAAAATAAAGTAAATTTAAATGAAAAAAAGAATAGAACGATGTATATCCAATACCATGCTTATATTCTTCCTTGTGTTACTTACATTTATTTCATACATGATTTCTACTCTATCATTTTTAATTTCATAAACATAAAAAGGTAGTATAGAAAGTAGCCGGTTCCTTAACATACAGGGAATCGGCTACTTTTTGTCCAAACGCACAATTTTCTTTTTTCGTATGGTGCCCCTACATGCAAAACTTACATAAAATCTAGATGAACTCCAAATAAACTCCAGATACTTGTTTTATGCTAAATGTAATCTTAAACAAGGAGGTAGTGGAAAATGCTTAAAACATTATTAGCGGATGATGCAGTAGATACAGAAGATATGAAAACGAACAAACTAGAATCGAATAAAAAAATAGAATAGAGACAAACAAATAAAAGTGAAAAAGAATTCGCAAAAAAGATGGACAAAGGTACAAAAATTGATCAAAATCAACCAATGTCAGTTACAACAAGTGTAGATGGAACAACAACTTCTTTGCCAATCCATAATTCACCTGAAGACGCATTGCCAGCAATTCCTAACGAAGATTTGAAATCTAACCATAATCAAACCTTTGAAATGCCTGAGGACACTAAATCAAAACCTATACATGATTCTTCAAAATAAGCTATAAGATGAAATAGGATTATACCGTCAGGTAAGTAATAATAGAATCCCTGTTGCATACAGCGCAGGAGTTTTGATATTAAAAAAAGTTCCCTTCACTAGTCAAAAGCAAATAATGAAAAAAGAAAAATCAGATGTAAAATAATCAATAATTATTTGTTGAGACATGTCTTAGCCACAAGTAAAAAGAACCATAAACTTGCAAAAAGTTTATTTTAACTTTCCTATTGATAAGTTAACACGATAATTCCCGTATTTTAATAGTCGTCCTAGAAAGTTATCTAAGTCTTCATTGGACGCAAAATGTGTTTTTAATAAATAACACCCCTCACCACTTATACGATGCACTTCAGAAATCCCTTCTTCTCCTTGAAAGAAATTCATAAACTCTTGGTGATTAGCTGTTGTTACGAACAAAGTAACAAATGCAGTCACTACTTGTCCTAATTTGATTCGGTTTATTGCGATTGTGTATTGCTCAATAATCCCTAAATCCTCTAACCTTCGAATTCGATTTCCTACAGCCTGCCCCGTCATATGTATTTTTTGACCAAGTTCTTTCCATTGTATTCTTGAGTTTTCTCCTAATAATTTCAGTATCTCAAAATCTGTTTGATCAATGATATAAACCAATCCTTTCACCGTGAAAGTAGAAAGCCCGAAAGTGTTTCGCCAACTTATTCTGCTTATCGATACAATTCACTATACTTAGTTTATCCTCTTACATCACATTATTTATCAGTTATATTTACTTATAACACAGAGGACGCAACAAAAAAATACATCTAGATTTAAAGGAGGTTACAAATATGTTATTACAAGAAATTCTATCGTTCAATGAACAATTTGTAGAAAATAAGGAATACGCTCCTCGTGAAGCGACAAAAATGCCTAAAAAACGTATGGTTGTTGTTTCTTGCAGGGATGCTCGTTTAATTGAGCTACTCCCAAAAGCTTTAGATATACACGATGGTGATGCAAAAGTCATCAGAAATGCAGGTGGTAAAATCGCTTCTGCTTTCGATAGTGTTATGCAAAGTGTTGTCGCGTCAGTATACGATTTAAATGCAGATGAAATCTTCCTTATTGGACACCATAGATGCGGTGCGAGCCAAACGAATCCAAAAGGATCACTTCAAAAAATATTAGATCGCGGAGTAGCTTCACCAGAAATTTTATCAGCGATTGAATATGCTGGTGTTGACCTTAAAAAATGGTTATTTGGATTCGATGATGTCTGCGATTCAACTCAAGCTAATGTTGATTTAGTAAGAAATCATCCACTTATTCCAAAAGATGTTCCTGTGCATGGTTTAGTTATCGATCCTCACACAGGTAAATTAGATGTAGTGGTTGATGGATATAAAGCGTTAAATAGTGAAATAAAATAATAATTATTACGTATATGAAGGGAAGTTATTAGATATGAAAAAACAAGTATTAGATATGAATAGACAAGAAGCTACGCAAAAAATTCTAGCGGCAAAAATTAAAAAAGGGTTAACTTGGGAAGAAATTGCAAAAGTAAGTGAAAACTCTGAGACTTGGGTTGTAACAGCGTTATTAGGACAAGCTACAATGACACGTCCAGAAGCAGAAAAAATCGGTAAACTATTAGAATTAGATGAAGAAGTAGTTCAAGCATTAACAGTAGTTCCACTTCGTGGCCAAGTAATGGAAATGCCTCCTACTGACCCGATTGCATATCGTTTATATGAAATGATGTTACAATATGCACCAACTATTAGAGAATTAATCTTAGAAAAAGCCGGCGACGGTGTAATGAGTGCAATTAACTTCAATCTAGGTGTGGACACACAAGAAGATCCAAAAGGTGGCGACCCTCGTATCGTGATTACACTTAACGGGAAATTCTTACCATTCCGTACATGGTAATTAATTAAAAATCTATCTATATAATTAAAATAATTTTATAGATTTACAAAATCCATCCTTTTTAATCTAACTGTGTAGAAAGGATGGATTTTTACTATGAAATTCTTTTTCGGCAAAAGGAGAATAATATGAATAAAAAACACTTTGATACGAGCTTCAGTATTCTACAGTGGTTTGTGTTTTTATTAGCAAATGCAATTGCATTACCTATCATTATTGGTGGTATATTCCATTTACCAATAGAAGATATCTCAACATTAATGCAGCGAACTTTTTTAGTAGTAGGAGTAAGCTCATTTATACAAGCATGGTTTGGGCATCGCTATCCTATTGCGGATGGACCAGCCGGTTCATGGGTAAGTATATTTGTCATATTGGGACAAGTCGCTATGCATCAAGGACAGAGTGCAAAAGATGTATTACAACTTTTAGAAGGTGGTTTAATTATTGCAGGTATATTACTCTTCGTTCTTGGTATAACAGGGCTTGTTCATCGAATCTTACGTTTATTTACCCCTTTAGTTACAGGAACTTTTCTTTTAATCTTAGCACTTCAGCTTAGTGGTGTGTTACTAAAAGGCATGATGGGATTACAAGGATCTGCAACTCATCCTGACTATACAACAGCTACTATTGCGCTCTTTGTTTTTGCCCTTATTACGTTCTTATCAATTAAAGGGAAAGGATGGATGAAAAGTTACGCTGTATTACTTGGAATTTCATGCGGTTGGCTTTTGTATGCAGTATTAGGAAAATCATCTCATATACCTTCGCACACAACGCTAGTTAAATTACCAGAGATATTTGCTTGGGGCACACCTAGATTTGATATCGGAATGACTCTAACTGCAACTTTATTTACCTTTCTTTTAGTTGCAAATACAATCGCTGCTATTTCGGCTGTAAAACAAGTAGCTCCGTTATCGAAAGAAAGTGAAAAGCGAACACTGAACCGTGGTGTATGGGTCGGAGGTATATCACATATTATCTCATCATTGTTCTCTACCATTGGAATTGTACCATTACCTGCATCGGCAGGATTTATTCAACTAACAGGACAAAGAAAAGTGAAGTCGTTCCTTATAGCAAGTCTTATATTAGCAGGTATTTCTTTTATCCCCTCAATTGTAAGCTTTATATCCTTGCTACCAGGACCTATTGCTAATGCTGCACTTTTAGCAACATTTGTCCAAGTAATAGGCATTTCATTTCAATCCATTTTACGTGAAGAATTAAATCAACGCCGATTCACTATATTAGGAATTTCATTATTAATCAGTTTGGGTATAATGTTTCTTCCAGAAAGTGCATTTAGCGGAGTTCCTTCTTCCTTACAATATGTTTTAAGTAACGGATTACTTGTAGGTACTATGATCGTTATTTTGCTAGAACAGTTTTGGAAAGAGTAAAATTTGTGACTAAGTAAAAAAGCGCCCTGCTTACAGGGCGCTTTTTTATACCTAATGACTAATACTAGCCGTTGGGTATAATGTTGTTCCTCCAATTGAAACTTTTATTTCATTTGTTAATGGAACATTTTGTTCATTAATAATTGTTCTCCACCATTCCCATGCAAGACCAGTACATTCTCTAGCTACGATTTTTATATTTTTTGAATTTGGCGGAAGAGGGATAACTGTAGAGTAATGAGCTGTTTTGTCTCTGCCGCTACCATCCCATGTTTTATGTGTTAGTACTTCTTTCCCATTTTGATCAAATGTGAATTCATCCCAAGATACATCAAATTGAGCAACGTAAGCACCGTAATGATCAAGTGTCATCTTAGCACTTGAATATTCTGTAGTTGTCGTCTCAATATAATCTGTATTGTTATGAACAGCAGCAGTTGCATTATCTTTTAAGAAAGTGCTTGTATATGAAATTGGGTATGCCGGATTTTTAAGACTTAATTCAGCATTATCTTTAATGATATTTCGGATTTCATTGAAATCTTTAGTAACAACCTTGTTATGCTCTTTCGCATCTCCGCCTAATACTACAGCAGTAAAGGTACTTTCTTCAAAAATATCTTTATACTGTCCACTCGTTTCGACGCTGTTATTCTTAAGTAAAGCTTTAAAAGCAGCTTGTACATCTTTACTCTTAGATGTTGTTTCTAATTTTACATAAACAGTTCTACCATAAGCTACATTTGAAACCATAACAGGTGGAGCCGAATTACTTACACCTTTACGAGTTAACTCACCAAAAGTAACACTATTATCAAAAAGATCGGATGGATTGTTAGGTAGTTCAGCACTTACGGTATAAAATATTTGCTTATATGCCGCTACCATCACTTTCTTCTCTCCATTTGCAACCGCATTAAAATCGATGTTTAGACTGTTATCGAGATATTTAGCGTTAACGTTAAGGGCACTTGCGATTTGTGATTTACTATAAACCATAGATTCTGTATACTGCATTCTTGCAGGTAACGTATGTGTTTTAGAATACTTTTCATTCCAAGTAGATACTAAATCATCTACTGCTCCAGCCACATTACCATATGTCGGATTTTGGACAGTAATTGTATTTTCTTTTCTCATGCCAGGTAAGTCTATACTAATATTCAAAGGCTTTCTCTTAGCCACTAATAAACTCGGTTGATTGTCTGCAAAAGCTTTATTTGCAAGTTGTACCGCCCCTGGATACGTACGATTCACCACAGAATCAATAATCGAAATATCGACTGGTGAAGTTGTAAGTGATTTTTTCTCGCGTTCCACTACTACAAATTTACCATTTGAATTGATACTTTCTTTCGGAACAAAGCTCTCTACCTTATCACCATTTACAGCTAAAACCTCTTGATTATTATATTTAAGGCTTGCTATACCAGTATCAATGCCACTAGCATTTTTGATTACATCAGTTGCATTACCTACTTGTGTTTCTGCGAAGGAAATAGATGAATAATTAATAGTGCATAGACTAACTAATAAACATGCAAGGAACTTTCTTCTTTTAGTGTTTTTCTTAATATTCAGAAAAATCACCCCGTTCTTTTTTTAGTAAGATATGATAATGATTGATAAATGATAGCTAACTAATAAACCTACATAAATGCTTTTAAAAGTTCTTGAATTAACGGGATTACGCCACCTACAAATTTTAAACTGCCATTGCGATTTCCATATTATTTCCTCCTTTTTTATTGCTACGAAAATGTGATTTATCTTTATGCCCTCATTATAGTGACCCCTTACACTTTTATCAATACACTCTCATATGCAATATTACATACTAAGAACCAAGCTGACTCCTTATAAAAGGTTATACAGAAATAAATTTTCCGTTTGGTAGATACTTGAAAAATCGAAGCATTCCTTTGCATTTTATGGGTAATTTACAAGTTTATTGTCGGAATCATCGCAGGACCGGGAGTAATGAAATACTTGTGGGACAGAGCTATCATCGGCAATCGCATAAAAAAAGCTGCTGCCTATAAAATATAAACAGTAGCTTTTTTCATACTCATTTTGTAATTAATAAACAGCGATTGGACCATAAGGACCATCGAGAATTTCTATTTTTGTTTCAAAAATATCTGTCAAAATTTTTGGGTCCATAACCTCTTCTACTGTTCCAAAAGCAGCAATTTGTCCATCTTTCATAGCACAAATTTTATCAGAGTATTTTGCTGCAAAATTTATGTCATGCATAACAGTCAAAATTGTTCTTCCGAATTCATTAGCTGCACGTCTCAAATGTTCCATCATTTGAACAGAACGAGCAACATCCAGATTGTTCAGAGGTTCGTCTAAAAGTACATACTCAGTCTCTTGGCACAATACCATCGCTACATATGCCCTTTGTCTTTGACCACCAGAAAGCTCATCTAAATATCTATTCTCTAAACTAGTTAAATCTAAGAAATCGATATATTTAGAAATGATAACCTCATCTTCTTTAGTTAATCTTCCCTTTGAATAAGGAAAGCGCCCAAATCCAACTAATTGTCTAACAGTAAGCCTCGTCACAAAATGATTTTCTTGTCGCAATATAGTCAAAATTTTTGCTAAGTCTTTTGATTTGGATTCAGAAACATCCATATTCGCTACTTGAATTTGACCTTCATCCATATCTAAAAGTCTTCCAATCATCAAAAGTGTCGTAGACTTTCCAGCGCCATTTGGTCCAATTAAAGAAGTAAAGCCTGCTTTTGGTATTTCAATATCCAAAGGTCCTATTTTCACCTTATCAGTATAGAACTTTTTAACATTATCGATTTTTATCATAAAGCCCTCTTCCTTAAAACTATAGTTAAGAATATGATTCCACCAAATAATTCAATAATAACTGAAACTACACCTTGAGCATGGAATACATGATACATTAAAAAGTATGCACTCGTCATTATTAAAAATCCTATAGCAAACGCCATTGGGAAAATATATCTATGATCATAAGTTGACGCCGCCTGATAACTCAAAGTTGCTACTAAAAAGCCGTAGAACGTAAGTGGCCCAATTAGAGCTGTTGAGATAGACATCAAAATAGCAACTAACACAAGCGTATAAATTACACTAGGTTGATATTTAACCCCAAAAGAAGTAGCAACATCCTTTCCTAATGACAAAACATTCAACTTCTTAGAATGAGTAAAAATTAATACCGCTACAATTATGATCATAGGAATTACAACAGGAAAATATGCAGGGTCTGCATGATTAACAGAACCAAATAATCTCGCTTGTAAAATATCAAATTCTGAAGGCGCAAGTAGTTTTCTCATAAAAGTTGACACAGAGTTTAGCCCAGTACCAATAATAATTCCAACTAAAAGCATAAGTTGTAAATTCCCGTATTTACCGGAAAGTAACCATCCATAAAGTATCAAACTCATCAAGACCATCACAACAACTTGAAATAAAAATGAGCCAATTCCATTAAAGTTTATTAATGCACTAGCACCAAAGAAGAATATTGTACTCGTTTGAATTGCTGAATACAGTGATTCGAAACCTAAAAGTGAAGGAGTAATAATCTTATTATTCGTAATGGATTGGAAAGCAACTGTCGATAAGCTATGGCAAACTGCAGCAATAATCATCGCAACAATAGCTACTATTCTTCTCTTAACAACTGGGATAAAAGAAGGTGAATCTATCGGAACTGGATTGTTATAAACTAAAAGTCCATATGAAGAAAGGAGACCTAAAGCAATCAATGTTGTCAGTACAATCCAATAACGTCTTGCTTCCTTCTTAGAACGAAAAGCACTAGCTGATCTACTTTCATTATGAAGGCTAGAATCGACTTCGACATTTTCTTTATTTCTATAATCTAATGTGATCATCGCAGCCTCCTTGGTTTTCTTCGTCTCAATAGAATAGTAATAAACACGACCGCTCCCACTGTTGCAAGTATTAAAGAAACAGGTAATTCAAACGGCTTTATAATTGTTCGAGAAATGATGTCACAGGCAGTTATTGTCCCCATTCCGATCACACATACCCAAGGTAAATTACTCCTAAGATCATCGCCTCTAAACATGGAAACAATGTTTGGAACAATTAATCCTAAGAAAGGTAAATTTCCAATAACAGCTGCAACAATTCCAACAGCAACAGAGATAAGACCAGTCCCAAAAAGAACAATTCTATTGTAATTAACGCCAAGGCTTGTTGCGACATCTTCCCCTAGTCCAGCTAAAGTCAATCTATTAGCATACATAAAAATAAACAAAGTAACGATAACAATCAGCCATAAATATTCATATCTTCCTACCTGAACAGTAGCAAATGAACCTACGAACCAAGTTTCAATACTTTGCGTCATTTGAAAAAGAAGTCCCATAAACGTAGACACTGCAGAAATAACTGCTCCAAGCATCAATCCAATAATCGGGACAATTAAAGAAGAACGAAGTTTAACTCTTCTTAAAAATAAAAAGAAAATCATAGTTCCTATAAAAGAAAAAATGATTGCGCCAGTCATTCTTTGAACTAAAGTTGGGGCAGGAAATAATAAATATACAAAAAGCAGGCCTAAGCCTGACCATTCAATCGTTCCCGTTGTAGTAGGTTCAACAAAGCGATTCTGTGTAATGAGTTGCATTACGAGTCCTGCCATCGCCATTGCAGCTCCAGTAAGCATTAATGCAACCGTTCTCGGAACACGAGTAATGAAAAACATCTCCATTCCGTCCTCTTGCCCACGAATATCATAAACTCCGGTAAACAGTGATATAACCCCTAAAATTATAACAACTATAACCGCTATTATAAAAGGTTTTGTCCATATTTTATTGTGATTATAAAACTGGGGTTGAGAAATATTCTCAACCCTAGAAATCATATTTTTTGACACTGTTTCGTACCCCTTTACACTACTTAGCTAAAGTTTTTGCAATATTTCCAAATAACTCTACATAAGTCTGAATTGATTCATTTGTGTAAGTATCTGCTGGTGCATAAATAACTTGTTTTTTAGAAACAGCAGTTGTATTTTGAAGAGCTGGTGATTTAGAAATAACATCCTGAGCAGGAGCTGACTTAGCTGCATCAGATGTTGCAGCATCACGATCTAATACGAAAAGCCAATCAGGATTTGTTTGTGCGATAGCTTCAACAGAAACGTCATCACCTTTATGACCTGCAGTAGAATTCGAAACTTCTAATGCTGGAGTCCAACCGAAAATTTCATACATTGGTCCCCAAACACGACCAGAATGTGGAGCAGCAAAACCAATATTCCCACCAGTAACGATAACACTCATAACTTTATCTTTTCCGTTATAAGCAGATTTTGCTTTTTCAATAGATTTATCAAAATCAGCTACTAATTGTTTAGCTTCTTTATCTTTAGCAAAGATTTTCCCTAAAGTAGTTGTAGAATCTTTAAGTCCTTTTACTAAGTTTTCTCCAGGCTTAGTAGCCTTCTCAGAAACATCAAAATTAAGATCAATAACAGCTGCTTTTGGCACTAATTTTTTGATTTCTTCGTAATGATCAGCAAATCTTTGACCAACGATTACAAGTTCAGGGTTTGCCGCTGCAATAATTTCAAGATTTGGTTCGCGGTGATTCCCGATATTTTTAACTGAATCATCTTTTTTATATGCTGAATCCGCAGGCATGATATCCTTTGGAGCAGCCGCTAATTTAATTCCCCAATCAGCTAAAGTTTCAAAAGTTCTATTATCTAAAGCAACTACATTCTTTGGATTTACAGGGACTTTAACAGTTCCATGAGCATCAGTGATTTCAACCGTTTTTGGCTTATCACTACTATCACCTTTATTAGCTTTCGAAGTTTCCTTACCTGAATCTGAGCAAGCTACTAACATTAAAGTGAAAATTGCTAGAATACTTACTAATTTTAAAAGCATAGTTTTTTTCATACGTATACTCCTTATTATGTAATTTAGTTCGAAAATGATGACGTCCATAGATTGAATTAGATAATAAATTTCATGTATCTAAATTGCTATTGATAATCATTTTCATTTGAACATCCTGTAAATAAGTATAGTCATTAATTCTGTGAAAATCTTGTGAATGGTGTGAGTTAATAAAATTAAAAACAAATTAGATACGGTCTCAACTAATGCACACCAGATTCATCTCCCACACGTACTAACCAATAGATTAGCACCTTATAAACCATGGTTTCTACTGCAAAAAAATGCCCATTTCCTGATAGCAATCTTCTTTTTAGAGTTTCCTTCTTTTCATATTTCACAGAAACTATTTTATTATCTTATTTTTATCAATCAACCATTGAATAGCCTCTGCCATGTATTGTTTGAATATATCTGTCTTTCTTCTCGCACTTTAACTTTTTTCTTACATACCCAATATATAAGTCTACTACATTTGGATTTACTACTACGTTATATCCCCAAACCTGATTCAAAAGCATTTCACGACTCAATATTGTATTTTTATTCTTGATTAAAAATACAAGTAAATCGTACTCACGCTTCGTAAGCGAGAGATTTTTACCATCTTTTTTCACAATATTGCTAGATGCATCAACAAAGAGATCTTTAAACTGAAAAAAGTTTATCTCATTTTGCTGATTATAGTCACTTCTTCTTAAAATAGCTTGAACTCTTGCTACTAATTCTTCTTTCACAAATGGTTTTCTAATATAATCATCTGCTCCTGCCTGTAACCCCGCTATGCAATCCTTGCTAGAAATGTTATCAGTCACAATAATGATTGGTGTCGTTTTAACAAGTCGTATTTGTCTACAAATTTCTGGTCCGGATACACTTAATGAATCCCAATCTAATATGATAATATCCCAATATTGTTCATATACTATATTTAAACCTTGGTTTTCATTGTGAAGTTTTAAAATAAAACAGCCTTCTTTCTTTAAACCGCTTACGATTTTCTTCGCTAAAGACCGTTCATTCTTAATTACTAACACCTGCCTCACCGATGGTTCACCTCTACTTCAATATAACTTAGTTAGATAAAAAATTATCTCGAAAAAATATTTCGAAATTTATAAATATGGAATCCCTAAAAAAGCCATTATAACAGCTTATTAGGAGAACTCTATATAATCTTACAATAGATATGAATAGAAACACAAAAGATATGAAGATTTAAATACATATTATTTAATTATTAAGAGCAGCTATAGTATCTACCTACTTATCAGTAATAACTATTCCTTCAGTTTAAGTTTCAAGGGTACCGCCCCATCAACTTAAGTATTTTATAAAACTACAAAACAAAAAGAACCATAACCTCGCCAATCTGGCAAAGTTATGGTTCATATCATACAAAATAAAAAACCACCAAACAGTTATGTATTGGTGGAGACGGTGGGAGTCGAACCCACGTCCAAAAATATCGGCACTTAAGCTTCTACGAGTGTAGTCGATATATTAGCATTTCGCGAACTCTTCGGCCTATCGACAGGCTTCCAAGTTGCTAGTCTGATTGTTCTCTTCCTTCGCCCTCAGACGGCGAACTCCGGCGTAGTCCACTTAGTTTGAGTCCCTTACCCTACCACATGGACGATGGAGGGAGGAACCTTTAGTGCAATTAAGCAGCTAAAGAAAGATTGTTTTGTTTGCCAATTATAGGCTTTGACGTTTTAACGAGGCCGATCCCCTCGACTCGCAACCTAAGCTCGAACTATCCCTGTCGAATCCGTAACGTCCCCATGATAAAAATGGAGCATACGAAGAAATTTCGTGATAGCTACTAAGAGCTGTTTTTCAATGTGCAACAATCTTACATAAGTTATTATATCATACGCGCGCCGTTTTACAAATGTAAATATCTGTATTACATCTTTTGACGATCACGGAACGCGCGTGCAATTTCACGTTTTGCTTCTTTCTCTTTTAAATCGTTACGCTTATCATATTGCTTTTTACCTTTCGCTAAACCAAGTGCCATTTTCGCGAATCCGTTTTTCAAATAAATTCTAACTGGAACTAATGCATAGCCTGTTTCTTTTGAAGCACCCGTTAACTTCTCAATTTCTTTTTTATGAAGAAGTAACTTTCTCGTACGAAGTGGATCATGGTTGAAACGATTCCCTTGCTCATATGTACTAATATGCATATTATGAACCCATACTTCACCATTATGTACACGAGCAAATGCATCTTTCAAGTTCACGCGTCCAGCACGAATCGACTTAATTTCCGTTCCTTGAAGGACAAGCCCTGCTTCGTATGTTTCTTCGATGAAATAATCATGAAAAGCTTTTTTATTTTGTGCAATAACCTTACCTGTACCCTTTGGCATATAACGTCCCTCCTCTATTTTTACTATTGTAACAAATGTTATAAAAAAGCGAAAGTGGCTCACTCAGAATCTTTGGACATTGGAACTCCCGACAGAGAAGCGCTTTTTGCTTCGTCCGAGGGCGTGAAATGGCCAATGGATTCTAGCCACTGTAGCTGGATTACATTAAAAAGCGAAAGTGGCTCGCTCAGAATGTGAGGTGGATGGAGCTTCTGACCTTGAGGCGCTCTTTGCCTCCCTTGGAAGAAACGAAGCCGCCGAACATTCTAGCCACTGTAGCTAGATTACATGAAAAGCGAAAGTGGCTCGCTCTCAAGCCACTAATAAAAAAAAAAAAAGCCTCGCTTTTCGTAAAAGCGAAGCTTTCCTTTTCTTACTTACGCTTTTTCTTTTTCTTCTTGAATCCTGGTACGTTTTCGAAGAATGCTTTTTTCTTCTTGCCGTTACCATCTTTTTTCCCTGGTTGGCTAGCGGATGCTGACGCAGAAGCGGATCCTCTTCCTCTTCCTTTTCCTTTTCCTGTGCCTGTTCCTTTTCCTTTGCCACCACGGTCAAATTTTCTACCTGTGCCACGTTCGCCGCCGCGCTCATTACTGCGCTCGCTACGTCCACCGCGTTTCTTTCTGCCTGTTCTTGGCTGTTCGATAACGACTGGGCGATCTTTGAACTTACGACGAGGTGTACCTTTCATGCCAACGATTTCAAAGTCGATTGCACGCTCGTCTTTGTTTACGTTAATAACACGAATTGTAATTTCGTCTCCGATGCGGAATACGTTACCTGTACGTTCTCCGATCATTGCGAAATGTTTCTCGTCATAACGGTAGTAATCATCCGTTAAGTAGCTAACGTGTACAAGACCTTCAATTGTATTTGGAAGCTCTACGAATAAACCGAAGTTTGTTACAGAGCTAATCATACCGTCATACTCTTCGCCGACCTTATCAACCATATACTCTGCTTTTTTCATTTCGTCTGTTTCACGTTCTGCTTCAACAGCACGGCGTTCCATATTAGAAGAATGCTCTGCAATCTCAGGTAAGTTTTCGCGCCATTTTGCTTGTGTTTCATGGTCGACTTTACCGTTAATGATGTATTCACGAATTAATCTATGAACGATCGTATCTGGGTAACGACGAATTGGTGATGTGAAATGTGTGTAGAACTCAGTTGATAAACCGAAATGTCCTAAGCTATCCGCATCGTAACGTGCTTGCTTCATTGAACGAAGCATTACTGTTGAAATAACTACTTCTTCCGGCTGTCCTTGAACCATTTCAAGAATTTGTTGGAGCGCACGAGGATGTATTTCATTCGCACGTCCTTTCACTGCATATCCGAAGTTCGTTACAAACTCGAAGAAACGTTCCAGCTTATCTTCTTTCGGATCTTCATGGACACGGTACATGAATGGTACGTTCATCCAGTGGAAGTGCTCTGCTACTGTTTCGTTCGCAACAAGCATAAATTCTTCAATTAACTTCTCTGATACAGAACGATCACGCATGACAACATCTGTCGGTTTTCCTTCTTCATCTACTAATACTTTCGCTTCTTTAAAGTCAAAGTCGATTGCACCGCGGCGCATACGTTTTTCGCGTAGAATTTGCGCTAATTGCCCCATCTCTTTAAACATCGGTACGAGCGGCTCATAGCGTTTGATTAAATCTTCGTCCTCATCTTCTAAAATGCTTCTTACGTCAGCATACGTCATACGCTCTGTCGTTTTAATCACACTTTGGAAAATCTCGTGCTTTACAACGTCACCTAAGTTGTTGATTTCCATTTCACAAGATAACGTCAGACGGTCTACTTTCGGGTTTAACGAACAAATACCGTTAGATAGACGATGCGGAATCATCGGAATTACACGGTCAACAAGATATACACTCGTCGCTCTTTCCGCTGCTTCTACATCAATTGGCGAACCTTCTTGAACGTAATGACTTACATCCGCAATATGAACGCCAAGCTTGTAATTACCGTTCTCAAGCTTCGTTACTGTAACAGCGTCATCTAAATCTTTCGCGTCTGCACCGTCAATCGTTACGATCATTTGGTCACGCAGGTCACGACGATCTTTTAAATCTTCTTCTGAAATCGTTTCTGGTACACTGTTCGCATGCTCCATCACTTCTTCAGGGAATGCTAAAGGTAAATGATGTTTATGAATGACAGATAAAATATCTACTCCTGGATCATTTTTATGACCTAGAATTTGAATTACTTCACCTTCTGCACTTAAACGGTTCTCTGGATAGCTCGTAATTTTTACAACTACTTTATGGCCTTCTACAGCTCCCATTGATGCACTTTTCAAGATAAAGATATCACTCGTCCAGCGCTTATTGTCAGGTATAACAAATCCAAAGTTTTTCGATTCTGTGTATGTACCAACTAGTTCTTTCGTGCCGCGCTCTAAAATACGTACAATTGAACCTTCTTGGCGTGATCCACTTGATTGTGCGCTAACACGTGCTAATACTGTATCGCCATGAAGTGCACCGTTTAACTCTGTAGGCGGGATAAAAAGATCATCGTCTCCCGTTTTCTTCTCGTCTGGTACAACGAATGCAAAGCCACGTGCATGACCAATTAACTTACCACGTACTAAATTCATCTTTTCAGGAAGACCGTAACGGTTGCTACGTGTACGAATAACAAGTCCCTTCTCTTCCATCGTTACAAGTGCCTTTACAAAATCTTTAAAGCCCTCAGAACCTTCAATTCCAAATGCCTCTTCTAACTCTTGTATCGTTAGCGGTTTATACGCTTCTTCTCTCATAAATAATAACAACTTATCAATATGTTCTTGTATGATTTCTTCCAAGCAGAAATACCTCCTTTAAACCCTTATATTATTTAGTGTATCCGAAAGATGGGGGATGTATAAAGCGAAACTTCAATCATCTCCCAATGATTTTTTTACAGCTTCCATAAAAAATTCCCTTATGAAAAAAAGAGGCAACTAGATCTTACCAATCTAGTTGCTCCAAGAAGTTATATACATCCTCATGTAGCTCGTCACGTTGCTTATCAAGTGTAATGACATGCGTAGAGTCTTCATACCATTTAATTTCTTTTAACGTAGATTCTACACCGTTATAAATAATGTTAGCACTATCTGTATTAATCATTTCATCATGACGTGCTTGTACAACAAATGTTGGTGCATAAATCATATCCACATTGTTACGTACGTCAGCAATTAATTGTTGTAATGCTTTTAATGTATTCATCGGTGTCTGTTGGAATTCCAACATTTCTTGTTCGATTTGCTCTGGTGATTTTTGCTCACGTTTTTTATATTCGCGGGCGTATGCCAATATACCTTGGTACATCGTTTCTTCACTCTTAATATACATTGGTGCACACATTGGTACTACACCTAAAACCGGTACTGTATAACCTAATTTTAAAGAAAATACGCCGCCAAGTGATAGTCCAGCAACAGCAATTTTCTCAAAGCCTTTATCTTTTAAAAGCTGATATGCCTCCATTACGTCTTGCCACCAATCTTCAGGACCTGTATGAACAAGCTCTTCTGGTGGTACACCGTGCCCTTTAAAAATTGGTGCATGACAAGTGTAGCCTTTCTTTTCTAAGAAACGCCCTAACATACGTACATCAGCTGAGTTTCCTGTGAAACCATGTAGTAATAAAACAGCGCGGTCTCCACCCTCAAATGTAAATGGTTTCGGAGATGCTAATTTCATCATGTACTTCTCCTCTTTCTCTTCTGTAATCTAGTCGTATTCTTTCTATATCTTAGTGTACCATATTTATATTTCTATAATCTAATTAGAAACATCTTTCAAATGGCAAAATAAAAAAAGAAGAACCATTAGTACAACTTACTAACGCTTCTTCTTTCAATTCTATAAATTTAAGTACGTAACAGCAATTGTTAATACGAAGAATAGAACGGCTAAAACAATTGTAATACGGTTTAATACTGCTTCAATTCCACGTGCTTTTTGCTTACCAAATAATTGCTCTGCACCGCCTGAAATTGCACCTGAAAGGCCTGAGCTATTACTAGACTGCATAAGTACCATAACAATCATTAAAATCGATACAATAATAAGTAAAACGGATAATAACGTATGCACTTGGCGTACCTCCTACAAAGATTCAGTTATTTTAACTGTAGCATAAATTCTATAGAAAAGCGAGAGCTATAGAGTCGCTCTCGCTTTTCTTCTATTACATAAACATCATTGCAAATAACGGCCCGAGCAAACATGTCAAAATTGCTGTTAATGTCATTGTTACCGATCCAATAACACCTTCATGTTCATTATTTTTCATCGCTCTCATGACACCCATAATATGAGAAGCACATCCAAATCCGATACCTTTACCAACTGAGTTTGTAACGCGGCTCCATTTTAATAAAAGCGGGCCGGTAATCGTTCCAGTAATACCTGCGATAACAACAAAAGCTGCTGTTAATGACGGTACACCACCAACTTGCTCTGAAACACTCATTGCAACTGGCATTGTCACCGATTTTGGTAAAGAAGATAAAATTAAGCTTTTATCCGTTCCCATAAGTGTTGCAATGGCAAAATCACTCGCAATGGCAACTGTTGTACCTACTAATACGCCACCAGCAATCGGTACAACATACTTTTGAAGAACGTGACGTTGTTTATAAAGAGGAATTGCAAATGCTACAACACCGGGTCCGAGCAGTTTGGCAATCCAGCCGCCACCACTTTCCATATAATGTTGATATGGTATATCAAGCATGATAAATAAGAAAGCCATTAATCCTGTTGCTACAAGCATTGGAATGGTGAATGGTGTTGGAAATAATTTATAGATTTTTTTAGATAATTGGTATAATAGCACCGTAAAAAGAACCCAACCAATTCCGATTAATATTTGGCTCATCGCGACTCTCTTTCCTTTCTATTCGCAAGATATTGTCCTGTATGTCCTGCGACAATAATAATTAAAAATGTACTCGCTACAATTGTAATGAAAAGAGAAATTCCTTTACTCATAAAAAAAGCACCGTAATTCATTAGGCCAAGCGTTGGCGGAATTAATAAAAACGGCATAATAGCAACGAGTGTTTCTGCTCCTAAATCGAACCATTTCACTGGAAGAACTTTTAGGCTAAGTAAAACAAGTAAGAGGAACATCCCAATCAAACTTCCTGGAATGGGGATATTTAACATTTCTTGCACCCAAGTTCCAACCATATAAAAGACGTAAAGAGCAGCAATTTGGACAAGAATCTTTGTAAATTTCATGTTCATCATCCCTCATGTTTATACGATCTTCTCTTAATATCTTTATCATAGTATAAATTGTAAAAAGCTGCAATTTATCACCTTGACAGCAAAAACAGCCTATGTTAGACGCTTACAACCTTGATATGACTGGATTTCTGCGTAGAAATTAAGTCAAAAACCTTGACCTAATATAAAAAGTTTTTATTTTCTGAATTTATAAGGTTGTTATTTCAATAAAATAATCTTTTTATCCTTAAGCTTACATATATATGAATAAGATAGGTGGTGAACATATGCCCAAAAAAGTTCTTATTTTTTGTGATCCTGGGATTGATGATGCGATGGCCCTCCTCTTAGCATTCTTTATCAATGAAATAGAAATCATCGGCATTGTTGCTGATTACGGCAATGTTCCAAAAGAAATGGCCGTACAAAATGCTCATTTTCTTAAGCACGAAACAAAAAATAGAAATATTAAAGTATTTGGTGGTTCAGAACAACCGCTTACTGGTGCCCCTCCTGCTTTCTTTACGAATGTACACGGGAAACAAGGGCTCGGGCCAATTATTCCAAAGGAGAATGTCACTAACGGAGAAATGGAGAATTTTTTTGAAGTTATCCCTCTTATTGAGCAACATAAAGATGAATTAATCATTGTAAGTTTAGGAAGACTTACCTCACTCGCCATTTTATTCATCCTATGTAAACAGCTAATGAAGCAAATTAAATCTTACTATGTAATGGGCGGTGCCTTTTTACATCCTGGTAATGTTACACCTATTTCCGAAGCAAACTTTTATGGCGATCCTACTGCCGCTAATATAGTCCTTCAATCCACAGCTAACATGTATATATACCCGTTAAACGTCACTCAATATTCCGTCATTACACCAGAAATGGCTGAATACATCGAAGCAAAAGGAAAAGCCCCACTTGTCAAACCGTTATTTGATCATTATTACTACGGATATTATAAAAATGCCTTACCAGATTTAAAAGGAAGCCCCTTTCATGACACAATGCCAATACTCGCTTTACTTGATAACTCTATGTTTACGTATCACAAATCACCTATCGTTGTCATGACGGAATCCTATGCACAAGGAGCAAGCATTGGAGAATTTCGCTCTTTAGGAGAATCTAAACCATTTACCGATTGGCCGAGTCATCAAATTGCAATTGATTTTGATTATAACCGTTTCTTTAAACATTTCATGTCACTTATGACGGATGAGCAATTTTAAGCATAAAAAAACAGACCGTGATTTCTCACGGTCTGTCGTTATTTTCTACAATTATCGTTTGATGTTGTAGAAAGATTTGATACCATCGTAAACAGCGATTTCGCCTAGTTCGTCTTCGATGCGTAATAATTGGTTGTACTTAGCAATACGGTCAGTACGGCTCATAGAACCAGTTTTGATTTGGCCAGCGTTAGTTGCAACTGCGATGTCAGCGATTGTAGCATCTTCAGTTTCACCAGAACGGTGAGATACAACTGCTGTGTAACCAGCACGTTTAGCCATTTCGATAGCTTCGAAAGTCTCAGTTAAAGTACCGATTTGGTTAACTTTAATTAAGATTGAGTTAGAGATACCTTTTTCGATACCTTCAGCAAGTTTTTGTGTGTTAGTTACGAATAAGTCGTCACCAACTAATTGTACTTTATCACCGATACGCTCAGTTAATAATTTGTGACCATCCCAGTCGTTTTCGTCTAAACCATCTTCGATAGAGATGATTGGGAAGTCTTTGCAAAGCTCTTCGTAGAAATCAACCATTTCTGCAGAAGTTAAGCCAGTACGGCCTTCGCCTGCAAGGTCATATTTACCAGTTTCTTTGTTGTAGAACTCAGAAGAAGCAACGTCCATTCCTAAGAATACGTTCTCGCCAGCTTTGTAACCAGCTTTTTCGATAGCTTCGATGATTACTTCTAATGCTTCACGGTTAGAACCAAGGTTTGGAGCGAATCCACCTTCGTCACCTACTGCAGTGTTAAGACCTTTGTCATGTAATACAGCTTTAAGTGCATGGAATACTTCAGCACCCATACGGATTGATTCTTTGAATGTTGGAGCACCAACTGGTAAGATCATGAACTCTTGGAAGTCTACGTTGTTATCAGCGTGAGAACCACCGTTGATGATGTTCATCATTGGAGTTGGTAATTGTTTTGCATTGAATCCACCAAGGTAACGGTATAATGGAAGACCTACGAAGTCAGCTGCTGCGTGAGCTACTGCCATAGATACACCAAGGATAGCGTTAGCGCCTAGTTTACCTTTGTTTGGAGTGCCATCTAATTCGATCATAGCACGGTCGATACCAGCTTGGTCAGTTACATCGAAACCAACGATTTCTGGAGCGATTGCTTCGTTAACGTTGTTTACTGCGTTAATAACACCTTTACCAAGGTAACGAGATTTGTCACCGTCACGTAATTCTACTGCTTCGTGCTCACCAGTAGATGCACCACTTGGTACGATAGCGCGTCCGAAAGCGCCGCTTTCTGTGTAAACTTCTACTTCTACAGTTGGGTTACCACGAGAGTCAAGGACTTCGCGAGCATAAACATCAATAATTGTTGACATAATAAATTCTCTCCTTTTTATATAAGCAAATTATTTAATAATTGTTTTACCTGTCATTTCTTTCGGTTGTTCCACATTTAAAAGTGTAAGCATTGTTGGGGCAATATCTCCTAAAATACCACCTTCACGAAGCTCTACGTCATTTTTTGTAACGATGAAAGGAACCGGGTTAGTTGTATGAGCTGTCATTGGTCCACCATCAGCAGTTAACTCCTGATCAGCATTACCATGGTCAGCAGTAATAAGTGCTACACCATCTTTTGCAAGAATCGCTTCTACAACTTTTCCTAAACATTCGTCAGTTGCTTCTACTGCTTTAATTGTTGGTTCCATCATCCCAGAATGGCCAACCATATCACAGTTCGCAAAGTTAAGAATGATAACATCATGTTTATCATTTTCGATTTCATTTACTAAAGCGTCCGTTACTTCGTAAATGCTCATTTCAGGTTTCAAGTCATACGTTGCAACCTTCGGTGAGTTAATTAAGATACGCTCTTCTCCTGGGAATTCAGCCTCACGACCACCGCTAAAGAAGAATGTAACGTGCGGATACTTTTCAGTTTCCGCGATGCGAAGTTGCTTTAATCCCGCTTGCGCAACAACTTCACCTAATGTGTTATCAAGGTTCATTGGCTTGAATGCCACGTAACCATCTACAGTTTCACTGAAATGTGTCATACAAACGAATTCAGGAATGCGAGGTACTTTTTCACCACGATCGAACTCACGGAAGTCTTCGTTTGTAAATACACGAGCAATTTGAATTGCACGGTCTGGACGGAAGTTATAGAAGATAACTGCATCATCATCATTGATTGTTGCAACTGGCGTGTTATCTTCGTTAACAATTACAGACGGCAATACGAATTCATCGTAGATACCATTTGCATAAGAGTCTTCTACACACTCTTCTGCTGATTTATAAGTAGGGCCTTCACCATTCACCATAGCACTGTAACATTTTTCTACGCGATCCCAACGCTTGTCACGGTCCATAGAGTAATAACGACCAGAGATAGTCGCGAATTGTCCTACTCCTGTTTCTTTAATCACTTCATTTGTTGCATCGATATAACCTTTTGCTGTTTGTGGTCCAACATCGCGGCCATCTAGGAATGCATGGATATAAACTTTCTCCACGCCTTCTTTTGCTGCTAAGCGAAGAAGAGCAAACATATGGTTCATGTGACTGTGCACACCACCATCAGAAAGTAAACCGAATAAATGAAGAGCAGTACCTTTTTCTTTTACGCTTTTAATTGCATTTTGGAACGTTTCGTTCTGATCGAACTCGCCTTCACGAATTGCAACGTTTACGCGTGTTAAGCTTTGATATACAATGCGGCCAGCACCGATATTTAAGTGACCAACCTCAGAGTTACCCATTTGACCTTCTGGAAGACCCACTTCCTCGCCACAAGCTGTAAGCGTTGTGTGAGGGAATTTGTTCCAGTAACCATCAAAATTAGGTTTCTTAGCTTGTGCTACAGCATTCCCGTGAGTTTCTTCACGTAGTCCGAAACCATCAAGAATGATTAAAGCTGTTGGCTTTCTCATTTTACCGCCCCCAGAAGACCTAAGAACGAAGCAGGCTCTAAGCTAGCACCGCCAACTAAAGCGCCGTCGATGTCAGATTGTGCCATATACTCTTTAATGTTTTCTGGTTTTACGCTACCGCCGTATTGAATACGAACAGCTTCTGCAGCTTCTGGAGAAACAGCTTCTGCAACAACTTTACGGATGTGCGCACATACTTCGTTTGCATCTGCAGAAGAAGAAGATTTACCTGTACCGATAGCCCAGATTGGCTCATAAGCGATAACAGTTGCTTTAACTTGCTCTTCTGTTAAACCTGCAAGTGCTTTTGTCACTTGACCTGCTACTAGATCAAATGTTTTTCCGCTTTCGCGCTCTTCTAAAGTCTCACCACAACATACGATTGGTGTTAAACCATGTTCAAATGCTGCAAGAGTCTTTTTGTTTACTGACTCGTCTGTTTCAGCAAACATTTCACGACGCTCAGAGTGGCCAAGTACTACGTAGCCTACTTTTAAGTCGCTAAGTGCTACTGGGCTAATTTCGCCAGTGAATGCACCATTTTTTTCGAAGTGCATATTTTGTGCACCTACTTGTAAGTCAGTTCCTTCAGTCGCTGCTACTAAACGCTCTAAGAATAGAGCTGGAGAGCAAACTACTGCATCAACAGCTGAAGCTGCTGGGATTTGACCTTTAACTTCCTCTACGAAGCTAACTGCTTCAGATAGAGTTTTATTCATTTTCCAGTTACCTGCGATAATTGGTTTACGCATGCTTTGCACCGTCCTTTTTCTTTGGCTGCTACTTATTTGTCGTTAAGACAAACTACACCTGGAAGCTCTTTACCTTCCATGAATTCTAATGACGCACCGCCGCCAGTAGAAATGTGGCTCATTTTATCAGCCATACCGAATTTTTCAACAGCTGCTGCAGAGTCACCACCGCCGATAACAGAGTATGTATCTTCTGCATCTGCTAATGCTTGTCCTACTGCTTTTGTACCTTCTGCGAATGGAGTCATTTCGAATACACCCATTGGTCCATTCCATACAACAAGCTTAGAATTTTTAATTACATCTGCATAAATTTCACGTGTTTTAGGACCGATGTCCACGCCTTCCCAAGTAGAAGGGATAGAGTCGATACCTACGATTTGAGTTGTTGCAGTTTCAGAGAATTCCTCTGTGATTACAACATCAACTGGCATGTAGAAGTTTACGCCTTTTTCTTTTGCAAGTTGCATAAATTCTTTAGCTAGTTCGATCTTGTCGTCTTCACATAGAGATAGACCAATTTCATGACCTAAAGCTTTAACGAATGTGTAAGCAAGTCCGCCACCGATGATTAAGTTATCTACTTTGTCTAATAGATGACGAATTACACCGATTTTATCTTTTACTTTCGCACCACCGATGATAGCTGTGAATGGACGTTCTGGATTAGAAAGTGCTTTTCCAAGTACATCTAACTCTTTTTCCATTAATAGACCAGATACTGCTGGTAGGTAGTCTGCGATTCCTGCTGTAGAAGCGTGAGCACGGTGAGCTGCACCGAATGCATCGTTTACGAAGATATCAGCAAGTGCTGCAAATTCTTTCGCAAGTTCTGCATCGTTCTTTTCTTCGCCCGCATAGAAACGTACGTTTTCAAGAACTAATACGTCGCCTTCGTTCATTGCTGCAACCATTTCTTGTGCAACTGGTCCGAATGCTTCGTCTGCTTTTTTAACATCTTTACCAAGAAGCTCGCCTAAACGTGCTGCTACTGGAGTAAGACGTAATTCTTCTACTGCTTGACCTTTTGGACGGCCTAAATGACTTGCTAAAATAACTTTCGCACCTTGCTCTACTAAATATTGAATTGTAGGAAGAGCTGCACGGATACGAGTTTCATCTGTAATTTTGCCTTCTTTCATAGGTACGTTGAAATCAACGCGGCAAAATACACGCTTACCTTTTAAATCTACGTCACGAATTGATTTTTTGTTCATTGGATTTCCCTCCGACTACTAGTTAGGATTGACAAAACCCACTCAAAAGCTTAACACATTTGCTTTTAAAACGAAAGAAGAGAGAGAGGGAACAAACCCTCTCCCTCGTTTTGTCATTTATTACTTATATAATTAAGAATTAAAGACCTTTAGAAGTCATGTATGCTGCTAGGTCTACTACGCGGTTAGAGTAACCAGTTTCGTTATCGTACCAAGAAAGTACTTTAACCATGTTACCTTCCATTACCATTGTAGATAATGCATCGATTGTAGAAGAAGCAGTACATCCGTTATAGTCGATAGATACTAATGGCTCTTCGCTGTATCCAAGGATACCTTTTAATTCGCCTTCAGCTGCTGCTTTGAATGCTGCGTTTACATCTTCAACTGTTACTTCTTTGTCAAGTTCAACAACTAAGTCAACAAGAGAAACGTTAGCAGTTGGAACACGTACAGCGCCACCGTTTAATTTACCTTTAAGTTCTGGTAATACTAATGCTACAGCTTTAGCTGCACCAGTAGAAGTTGGGATCATGTTTTCAGCTGCTGCACGAGCACGACGTAAATCTTTGTGTGGTAAGTCTAAGATTTGTTGGTCGTTAGTGTAAGAGTGAATTGTTGTCATCATTCCGCGTTTTACGCCGAATTTTTCGTTTAATACTTTAGCGAATGGAGCTAGACAGTTTGTAGTACAAGAAGCATTAGATACTACGTTGTGGTTAGCTGCATCGTATTGTTCGTGGTTAACACCCATAACTACAGTGATATCTTCGTCAGAAGCTGGAGCTGAGATGATAACTTTCTTAACTGATCCACCTAAGTGTTTTTCAGCGTCTGATTTTTTAGTGAAACGGCCAGTAGATTCTACTACTACTTCTACTCCGTAGTCGCTCCATGGTAATTGAGCTGGGTCGCGCTCAGCGATAACTTTAATTTCTTTACCGTTAACAACGATGCTGTTTTCGTTAGCAGATACTTCTGCATTTAAAGTTCCGTGAACTGTGTCATATTTTAAAAGGTGAGCTAATGTTTTAGCATCTGTTAAGTCGTTGATTGCTACTACTTCTACCTCAGAGTTGTTAAGAGCTGCGCGGAATACGTTACGTCCGATACGTCCAAATCCATTAATACCAATTTTAGTCATTTGAATTTCCTCCTTGGGGGATTATATTAAAGGGTAATACCCTTTGTTAACTGTTTTGCTGCACCTTCATCTGTAATTAGAATTGAAGTGTGCCCTTGTTTAATTACAGCCTGTATTGCCTTTGCCTTTGAAGAACCTCCAGCGACTGCAACAACGTGAGATACATGTTGTAAATCCTCAAGTTGCATACCAACTGTTCTTACTTTATGAACAACATTTCCTTGTTCATTAAAGTAGTAACCGAAAGCTTCGCCTACTGCTTCGCTTGCTTGAATCTTTAACCAATCTGCTTCTGAAGTATTTCTGCGACGTGCCATTGTTAACGCATCACCTATTCCATGAATGACGATATTGGAAGATCGAATCAACTCAAGAACTTCTTTCACGGAAGGCTCTGTCACAATAGACGCATATGCTTCGCTACTAACATGGTCTGGAACATACAATAAGCGATAATTACTCATCGTATTTTGCGCCATCTTGGCACAAATGGTATTGGCTTCTAATTCGACGCCTTCTCCAATTCCACCACGTGCTGGGACAAATAGCATATGTAAATCTTTGCAATCAAGCTGCATCATGTCCGCAGCAGCAGCTAGCGTAGTTCCTCCAGCCACAGCAACGATATTATTCGCTGTCAGACGGTCTTTTATACAAGTCACACAAGCACGGCCCATCTCCAGTTTGACCCAAGGCGATTCATCACTATCACCAGGGACAACGAAAACTTCATCCAAGTCTAATGTTTCCTTAAGTTGCTTTTCTAAAACCTTTAACCCGGAAATTTCTTTCATAAAGTCTTCCAAAGCAAGAACTAAAGCTGTTCCTTCTTCTGTCAAAGTCATTCCAGAAGAAGCGACGTGAACTAAGTTTTGTTCTTTCAAAACTTGAACTTCACTTCGCAATACTCGTTCTGTCATACCGAGACTCGCTGACAAGTTTCTTCTTCCAATCGGCTGCATGAGCCTAATGTATTGAAGAATTTGCATTCTCGTTTGCATAACAGGTAGCAGATCAGGTAATAATTTTTTTGTGTTCTGAATCCATGAGCGCATATCTTTTCTCCTCACTACATTGGTTCATTTTTCCTCGTGGTCACTTTACGTCCCGTAGTGACATTTTGTGTCCCACATAGGTTAAAAAAATAATCCCTGCTACGTGTATTATTGTAACAGGAGATAGAAACTTATTCAACTCTTAACTGCATTCTTTATATAGTTTATTATGACACCTTTGTGAATGTTACCATATTCCACCTGTTTTCCGCCTATTTCTACAACCGGAATCATTAGATGATATTTTTCTAAAAGGTCATTATCTTCATATATATCTATTTCCTCAATTTGAAAAGAATATTCACATTGCACTTCCTGCAAAACTTGTTTCGCCTGCACGCAAAGGCCGCAATCTTTTTTTGTATACAGTACAACTTCCATCTTCTTCACCTATCCGATCGTTTTTCGTAATGACGACGCTGGAATATGCATTTGTTCTCTATACTTCGCCACTGTTCTTCTAGAAATAACGATTTCATGCTCTTCTTCTAATAATTTTGAAATCTTTTGATCTGAAAGTGGCTTTTTCTTATTTTCCGCTTCAACAAGCGTTTGAATAAACCGTTTCACACGCTTTGTAGAAACTGCTTCATCTTCAGTAGTAGAAACAGCATTACTAAAGAACGATTTCATCTCAAATAAACCGTGTGGTGTTTGCACATATTTATTTCGCGTTGCACGACTAATTGTAGACTCATGCACACTTAACTCTTCCGCTACCTCTTTTAAAGCAAGTGGCTTTAAATGTTCTGGACCGTCCCAGAAGAAATCATGTTGTTTTTCCATAATAATGGTCATCACTTGCAGAAGCGTTTGTTTTCTCTGTTTTAAACTGCGCATAATCCACTGCACATGCTGATACTTTTCTGATACGTAAGATGCTACTTCACTTTCACTATCATTCAGAAGTGCACTATACTCAGAATGAATTTCAATTCTCGGCATATTTCTCTCATTCATTTGTAAAACGAGACGATCACCATCTTTTTTCACCGCCATATCAGGCACAATGTAAAGTGGTTTATCAGAAGAAAACGCAAGACCTGGTTTCGGCTGCAGGGACGTAATACAGTTCACCGCCGATTGCAATTCTTCATTACTACACTTCAACACTTGAACGAGCTTTCGCCAATCCTTCTTCACGAAATAAGCGAAGTGATCCTCTATAACCTCTTCCGCTAATCCATTCCGTCTTTGTAAGCGCTTCAATTGTAAGGTTAGACATTCCTGAATATTACGTGCTCCTACCCCTGCTGGCTCGAGCGATTGGACAAGCTCTACAGAGCGGTCGACTACATGAATCGGTGCGGAAAGGAGATCCGCTAACTCTTCGTTCGTTTCTTGTAAATACCCATTTCCATCCATGTTCATAATAATGAAAGAAGCTACTTTTCGCTCTTCTTCATCTATTTTATAATACTGTATTTGATTTAATAAATGTTGCTGAATCGTTGTAGAATCCACACTGTAGATCTCCATCTGATTCTCGACTTGTTTGCTGGTACTTTTACTGTTGTTAGAGCTCTTTTTCTTCTCCCTCTCAAAACCACCTAACTCAATAAGGGGATTCTCTAACGATTGCTCATACAAAAACTCCGATAATTCTTGTACATTATACTGGAGCATTGTAATCGCTTGCCTTAACTCTTGTGTCATTGCCAAACGTAAGCTTTGTTCTTGTAAAAGACTTGCCTTCAAACTAATCTCCCCCTTGTTTCTATTGTACAATAAGTTTGGTAAAAGGAGAATCCTCACGCAGACACCCATTCCAAAATATTATTAACTTATATGTATTAATGAGATTTACAACTTACAACCGAAATTTGAATAATATTGAAAGAAAATAATAAGCCGAAAAATTATTATCAAGTACTAATAGTAAATCTTATTATCAGATATAACAAGAGGGAAATAAAAAAAGTCCTAACCTACAAAACGTAAGTTAGGACTTTTTGACGCGCCCAGAGGGATTTGAACTAATAGTAAAATACCCCTTTTATATCAAGGCTCCTTTAGATTTTTAGAAGTAATCGTGCAAAATTCATGCAAAATTATTTCAGCGTGCAAAATCTACAAAAACAAAAGAGCACAGCGTGTATATAAAGTGCTACGAACACTCTATATACCGTCCACCTGAGCTGACCAGGTAAACACTTGCTATACTCTCATGAGTTATTTTACATCATGTAGGGTCTATTAAGCAACGTTTACCAAATTGGTGACGTTGCTTTTTTGTTTCCAAAAAGGAGACAAACCGTTATGGAAAAGAAACAAGGAATTACAATTATTGCAAGTAATGAAACATACGAAAACCTAGCAACATTTAGAACAGTCGATGAATTAAACAAGACTGTTCGTGCATACAAAGAAAAATTCGTAGATCAGTTAAATAAAACTCAATTGACTGTATTAAATAAATTACACAACTATTCTTCTAAGTTCTTTGGTGTATCATTCAGAACAAAAAAACACATCGCTGAA
>NZ_JAQFNK010000020.1:0-96782 GCF_027710505.1 Bacillus cereus group sp. TH152-1LC
GAAATTCATGTAAAACCAGAAGAAGAGCAAGTTGAAGAAGAAATAACAGAAGAAATCAAAGAAGAAAAACCGGAAGAGCCAAAGGTGACAGAAGAGCCGAAAGAGCTAGAGAAGCCAGAAGTTACGGAGAAACCGGAAATTCATGTAAAACCAGAAGAAGAGCAAGTTGAAGAAGAAATAACAGAAGAAATCAAAGAAGAAAAACCGGAAGAACCAAAGGTGACAGAAGAGCCAAATGTACTAGAGAAACCAGAGGTAAAAGAGAAGCCGGAAATTTTAGTAACACCAAAAGAAGAAAAAACTAAAGAAGAAACAACAGAAGAAATCAAAGAAGAAAAACCGGAAGAGCCAAAGGTGACAGAAGAACCAAACGTGTTGGAGAAACCAGAGGTAAAAGAGAAGCCGGAAATTTTAGTAACGCCAAAAGAAGAAAAAACTAAAGAAGAAACAACAGAAGTATTAAACAAACAAAGTGTACAAGAAAAAGTAGAAGTAGAAGTACAAAAAAAACAAAATGTACAAGAACAAGTACAAAATAAATCTGAAGTATCATCAAGTGAAGAAAATAATAAGAAATCAAAACTTCTTCCTCAAACAGGTGGAGCATCAACAGAAGCTACTTCTGTTATGACAGGTATGTTCTTATTACTTTTCGGAGCAATGTTGTTTAGACGTCAGAAAAACTAATGAACATGAGAGTTTGTTTGGAAACAAAATGTATGTAAAAAAGCGGAGACTATAGATCTCCGCTTTTTTATTTTCGTACGTAGCTAATCCGAACTTTACTTATTAAGTGTTGTTTTAATTGATACGTTTTAAAATCATATGCTTTATGTTTTTACGAAATCGGGTGATTAGCGTAATGATAATTATACCGAAGAGAATTTTCCATATGTGTTGCCCGAGTATTTGGAAGATCACATCTAAATTTTCACCTAACCAATAACCGCCGATCAAGAAGAAGGATACCCAAAATAGAGCCCCTGAGTAAATTGTCATCGCAAAGCGACGAAATGGTAAGTTGATAATGCCTGCAAAGTACCCTGTGAAATGACGGACACCTGGGATGAAAAAGGCGATAAAGATTAGAAAGTAGCCGTATTTATTGAACCACATTTTTGTTAAATTAATTTTCTTTTGAGTTAAAAATACATATTTCCCGTACTTCTGAATGAAGGGCATGCCTAGTTTATTTCCTACAAAGTATTGGAATGTCATACCAGCGCTTGTCCCGATAAAAGATAACACAATTAAAATTGGTAGACTCAAATCACCTTGGTGCGATAAAAATCCTGCATAGGCTAATGTAGGCTCCCCTGGAAATGGAAGCGCAATATATTCTAAAAGTAAACCGACAAGTACTACATAATACCCGTATTGCTGAAATAATTCATGAATCCATTCCATATTGTGCGCTCCTTTTTAAGTGAGTTCTCTCTATTTGAATCGACTTGAGGCCATACTCAATATAGCTCTTTGCTAAGTAGCAAAGAGCATTGAAGTGTACATGTTACTATGAGTTAAAGTTATAGCGGTACAAAAATACGTTGAAATCTTCTTCTGTTGGTCCGAAATTAACGGCCTTTTCTTGTATGCGCTCGAAGTTTTGTCTGTCATAAAATTCATAGTTACATTCGTTATCTGTATATAAATATAAAGATGTTACGTCTTCTTTTTTCATGTATTGGAATAGATGACTTAGTAAAGACTTTCCAACCCCAAGACCTCTTGATTCTTCGGATACGATGAATAATTGTATACAGCCTTGAAATTGCTCTTCTTTTCCTTGAATGAGTTCTTTATATGTTTTTTGTACTCGTATAAATGCTTTTAAAAATTCTCTATTCTCTTTATTCGTTATGAATAGCTTTAGCGTGTTAAAGGCAAAGCTAATCGTATTATGGAATCTTTTTAAACGGTTTTTATCTTTTTCAGAATCGCCTAAAATGACACCAATCACTTTATTATCTTTTTCAGCTACTTTACTGAAGGAACTCCCTAAAATACAACTGTGTAAATAAAAGTTTAATACGGAGTTTAAGAAGTTTTTATCGGAAATGAATTCATTAAATCCAAATGCTTCACCGATTAAATGTTTTATAGGCTCATAGTCTTCCTTAACAAGACTTCTATATTTTACTGTGTTCATAATTGTATACTCCCTTTATTAATGTAAATGACTTATTATAAATAGTAAGGTCTCCTCTAAGGGGAGAGTCAATGGTTGCATACGAAAAAATATAAGGGAAGAGATGCAAATGAAAAAGTTATTTTCTATTGGAGAAGTTGCAAAAATAAAGGATATTACGATAAAAGCGCTAAGATACTATCATAAGATGGGGATTCTTATTCCAAAACATGTTGAGGAATCAACGGGGTATAGATATTATTCGATAGATCAATTTATTCACATTGATATTATAAAAAGCTGTAGAGAGTTGAACACGAGCATAGTAGAGATGCAAGAGATTTTTTAAG
The DNA here is from genome assembly GCF_027710505.1 of Bacillus cereus group sp. TH152-1LC. NCBI lineage: Bacteria > Bacillati > Bacillota > Bacilli > Caryophanales > Bacillaceae > Bacillus > Bacillus cereus group sp. TH152-1LC. Next base: position 2,479 of record NZ_JAQFNK010000020.1, read on the forward strand.
GAATGTAATACGGATAAATTGCTACGATTTTTACAAGTGAAGAGAGAAGAAGCAGAAGAGCATATAAAGAAAATGAAAGAGGTAATGGAAACGATTGATGACTTACATGAGAAAGTAGGGAGTTCACAGGAAATATTAAAGAATGATGGAATCTCTATTAAATTTTTTGAACAGCGTTATGTCGTCGTTGCGCCTTGTAAAGAAGTAGGGAGTTTACAGGAGTTACTGTATTATTCCGATTTAGAGAAAATCGTGCAAGATTATGAAGAGAAGATGGAAATGGAGATGGGGATTCTCTACAATGTAAATGCAAATTGGGATGTAGAACCGAAGTATGTTTTTAATAAAGTACGAGATGGTGTACATATGGAGGATATGCAAAATATAAAAGTATTACCAGGCGGGGAATATATAACGTTAGCGTATAGCAAAGAAAATGAGGAAGAACGTCGAAATACCATAATGAAATACATAAAAGAAAATAATATAGATGTAGAGAGTTTTATTGAAGTGGAGCTAGTTAGTGATATTTTTAATGCGGAGACGTATAGTTGTCAAATTCAAATTTTGATAGGGGATAGTGAGAATAAGAAGTTTTGATGCTATACATGCCTACTTATTAATAAGAAAGACCATCCCCAAAAAAATGGGATGGCCTCCTTAAATCGTATTATTTACGTGAAAATCCTTCTTCATCAAGGTATTCCGCAGCTTCTGGATAAGAGTTGAATGTACCGTCTAAGTTTACACCAGCGTACACGTTCCACATGTCATCCTCTTGAATAAGAGTTAGGATATGACCGTCTTCGTTCTTCCATTCTTCTTCAGCAGCAGGTTCCATTGGTGCTACAATTTCCTCTGGCTCCTGTGATAGACGTTCAATTACTTTTTCAATTAATGAACGTAGTTCTTCTTCTGAAAACTCACGGATGTTAATCATACCTTTATCATCTGTTTTATAACCTTTAATGAAGTTTGCATATACAAATCCGTTTCCATTTGGGTGTAAATGATATACAACGTTCTTTTTATCTAAACGACTTTCTTCAAAGTGAAAGTTTACGCGTTTTAGTGATACGTTCTTTCTTTCTAATTCTGGGAAAGATTCAATAATCGATAATTTTTCTTCAAAAGTTAGCATAGTGCCTCCAAATATATAATAAAAGATTTAATTTATCTATTATAGCATAGTTATAATGGTTTCCAAAGGTAAGGAGGGGCTTATAATTGAATGCGTTTACGTCACGATACTGTAAAAAGTGGACTAACGAATATATTCTTTTAGGTGTACAATGGAAAATGGACTTTATACGAAGGTGGTTATTATATGTTTCAAAAAATAGCAAAGGAATGTTTAGCAGGTTTTACTGTTGCGATTGTTGCGTTGCCACTTGCCATTGCATTTGGTATTGCTGCAACAGGAACGTCTGAGGGAGCACTAGTCGGATTGTATGGTGCGATTTTTGCAGGTTTATTTGCGGCTGTATTTGGCGGGACACCTGGGCAAGTAACGGGGCCAACTGGACCGATTACGGTTATTGCAACAGGAGTTATTGCGACGCACGGATTAGAGGCGAGTTTTATAGCCTTTATGATGGCGGGACTGTTTCAAATTTTATTCGGTGTATGTAAGCTTGGTTCTTACGTTCGATATATTCCGTATCCTGTCGTTTCAGATTTATGAACGGAATCGCATTAATTATTATTTTAGGTGAAATGAAGCATGTGCAAAATAGTTTTCTACTTGTAGTATTAACGATTATTGTAATGATTGTTTCTGGAAAATGGATTAAGGCTATTCCATCTAGTTTAGTTGCATTAGTCGGTGTGACTGCATTGCTTCCTTTATTTTCTTCTGCGTTAGAAGGGCTTACAGTGAAGTTACCGATTATCGGAAACTTGTCATTAAATAAGATGATTGAAAAGATCGGGACGATTCCAGAAGCGATGCCGACGCTTCATATTCCATCTTTAAGTGGAACAGGCATCGCAGAACTTATTTTACCAGCGCTTAGTATTGCTTTATTAGGATCGATTGACTCGTTGTTAACATCGGTTGTAATGGATAATGTGACGGGTACACGTCATAAAAGTAATAAAGAACTGGTCGGACAAGGTATCGGTAATATGATGAGCGGATTGTTTGGCGGATTAGCAGGGGCAGGAGCGACTGTACGGTCTATCGTTAATATAAGAAGTGGCGGTAAAACGGCGCTTTCAGCAAGTATGCATAGTGTTATATTATTTATTTTCATTATGGGACTTGGATCAGTCGTGCAATACATTCCACTTGCTGTATTGTCAGGTATTTTAATTTTAACTGGTATTGGCATGTTTGATTGGGAAAGCATGAAAAAGATGCATGTAGCACCAAAAGGTGATGTCATTGTTATGCTCGTAACGATGGTTGTCACGGTGAAGTTTGATTTAATGATCGCTGTTGCGTTCGGAATTATTCTTTCGTTCATTATATATATGGTGAAATGTAAAGAACGTAAAGCTTCTATTGTAAAAGAAAAGGGAGCAACGTATAAAATTAAAGGCCCACTTTCTTTTTTAACAGTGGATCGTATTTTTTATGCTTTACAAGACGTAAAGTCTCCGGTTGTTTTACGTATGAAAGATGTGCGCTATATGGATGTATCAGGAGCGATGGCGTTGTTAAACTTTGTTGAGCAGTCGGATAAAGTGGGCGCGAGTGTGACGCTAGAACATGTACATCCGCACGTTGAAAAGACGATAGTGACGTTGGCGAGTGATGAGCAAAAAGAGAAATTAAAATTCTTGGGAACTGAAGCTGTGTAATAATAAAAAACTTTCACACGGAATGTTTTGTAGAGTGTGAAAGTTTTTTATTATTTTTCCTGTGTTTTTAATATGTGAAATTTGTATATCCAGATGTAGCACGTTTGTTGATAATTGATTTTCTACACAATATAGTAACATCTTAGATTAGCAATGTGCTATTATAAAAAGGTATTTGAATTTTGAGATTCCTTTATATTCAGAAGGAAGAGCTTTAAGCTGGAGGGAATATTTGATGTACAAACAGTTACCACATGGAGTGAAGATCGGGATTACGCGATCAATTGTTGTTTCTTTTGAGAAGTATATGAAAGAAATTGAATGGAATGAAGAGAAATTTGATATGCAGCAATTTGTTGAACAGTGGAAACAATATTTATACACAAAATCAACTTGGATTAATAAAGTAGACGAAGAGTTGAAAGGACATCCAGATTTCCATCAAGCATTAGCGATGAAAGTGAATGAAAAAATTAACGAATTTATTAATGAAAAACCGAGCGAAGAGCAAGTAGAGCAATTAAAGAGGCATGAAATGAAACACGCAGATGAAATGTGCAAATTAGAAGCTGAATATCATATTGAACGTTTATTAGTAACGAAGTAAATTTTACATAAAGAATAGGCCTGTCCAAGGAGATGTGATGACCATCTTTTTGAACAGGCTTTTTGTATGAAAAAGAATAAGAGAGGCTGCTTTGGAAGCAGCTTCTCTTATTAGTCTTGTGGTACAAACGCTTTCCAAGAAGATAAATCCATATCTCCTTTTAATATAGATGAAGCAGGGAAGACAAATGACCACGGTTTTGTAGTGTTCGCTTTAATCTCAAGATTTGGTAATGTGAAAGCTCCTTTCACAACAACTGCACCTGAAGCATCTTCAATATGCAGAGGAAGCTGCTCTAGTTGAATAGTGTCTTTGCAACCGTTACGAATAAGAAGCGTTGCATGTAAATCACCGTTTTCTTTTCTTGCAGCTTGCAGACCTAGGAAGTTAATTTCACCATCATTTGGAGGTGTTAAATTGTCTACAAAATTACGTAAAGCTTCTTTGCTTGCTTCAGGTAACTGAGCTTCCCAAGATGGATCTAAATCTAATGCGTGCTTACTTTCAAGTTCAAATGCTAATTCCCAATCTGTTTGTGATAATTCAGTATCTGTAATTGTTTCTTGCTCAAATGTAAAGATGAATGGCATATTTACATTTGCAGGAATATCTCCTAATGCAGAAAGGTTAAATGTTTTGCGGGCACACAGTTTCTTCTCTTTATTTAGAAGGACTAATGTAACCTCTTCGAAAGAAATTGGTTTTGGAACAGTGCTGCGAATAAATACAGCTACGTCATAACCATTATCACGTTTTTCAATCTCAATTCCAGATAAAGAAATTTGATATTCTTGTAAACGTGTTAGTTCTTTATGTAAAAATTGATAAATGTATTTTTGTTCTTGTGCTACTGCACCCCAGCTGGGGTGGAAGTAAAGCGTTGGTTTTATAGTTTTATTTTCAGTGTTTGTTTCTTCTTGTCCGAATAATTGATTACTAGAGACAGTCGTATCTTTTCCGCTTTTCTTAGCTCTTTTTAGGAATGATAACATTATCTTTCACCTCGTTATTGTACGTTTTCAGGAACACCTAAATGTCTTGCAACATAGCGGCACATTTCTTTTTCGAAATTACCATATGTGTATAAAAAGATATCTAAACCTTCTTTTTGATAAAGACGAGTAGGGTCTTCTTGTTGATATTGTCTTAGCCCGATGCCTTCTTTTAAGTGGGTCATCGCATCTAAGTGATTTACCCAGTTCTGATCTAGGAAATGAATGGCAACATATCGTAGCGACTGCTGTAAATCAGTATGGCTATTTAGTTCATGTACGCGCTCTTTATAAAGAGATAATGTTTCTTTCAAAACGGATTGTAAATCTTCTGGTGAATGTACATTATTCGCTGATAGTGATGGCATGTTTGTTACTGGTAAAATTTCGTTTATGTTTTCTGTTAAACGAGTGAAATCCCATTCTTCCGGAAGCATACCTTCTAAAAGATATTGCTTAGAAATGGCTTCTACAGCATGATCAATCATTGGAATAATAATTTCAATCATATTTATATCTTCTTGTAACAAGTTATTACGTAAATTATAAATAACGTTACGTTGGTCATTTATTACATCATCTAACTTTAAATTGTACTCACGCATTGAGAAATGGCTACCTTCACAAATTAATTGTGTACGGTTCACGAAATCATGGACTTTAGAAGTTAGAATAAGTCCTGTTTCATCTGGTTTCAGTGATTTATTTAATTTCTCGACTTCTTCTTGTGCGAAACGTTTTAGCATTTCATCTTCTAAAGAAAGGAAGAACTGAGAGCTACCTGGATCTCCTTGACGACCAGCACGACCTTTTAGCTGATTGTCAACGCGTCTTGATTCATGGCGTTCTGTTCCAATTACATGTAATCCACCAATTTCATGGACACCCTCACCTAGTAAAATATCAGTACCTCGTCCAGCCATATTCGTCGCAATTGTAATTTGTCCTTTTTGTCCAGCTGTTGCGATTAAATCGGCCTCTTGTTCTGCACTTTTTGCATTTAATAATTGATATGTAATATGCGCTTCATCTAAGTAACGAGCAACAGTTTCTGATTGTAAAATTGACATTGTCCCAATTAAAATCGGGCGTCCTTGTTTATTGTGTTTTAGAACATCTTCACGTACGGCTTTATATTTAGCATCGGCTGATACGTACACGACGTCATTTTTGTCTTCACGAATGATAGGACGATTTGTCGGAATCGGCATAACTTCCATGTTATATACACGGTTAAATTCTTTTTCTTCCGTTTTTGCTGTACCTGTCATACCAGATAATGCTGGATACATACGGAAGAAGTTTTGAATTGTAATGGACGCTTGTGTTTGGTTTTCTTCTGTGACTTCTAAACCTTCTTTCGCTTCAAGAGCTTGGTGTAAGCCGTCACTTAAAGAGCGACCATCCATAACGCGGCCAGTGAAAATATCTACAAGTAGAATTTTTTCATCATGTACAATATAGTCAACATCACATTGGAAAGCGACATGAGCTCGTAATGCTTGAATCATATAATGATATAAAGTTTGATGTTCTAAATCATATAGGTTATCGATATCAAATAAATCTTCTATTTTTGTAATACCGTCTTCTGTAAAACTAGCAGATTTCGTTTCTGCATCGTACGTGTAATGAAGAGTATCTTGGAATGACTTAATAACTTTTGCACATAAATAGTGTAAATCAGAGCTGCTTGATTTCTTACCAGCGATAATAAGAGGTGTCTTCGCTTCATCAATTAAAACGCTATCAATTTCATCGATAATAGCAAAATGATAGGGACGTTGTACCTGCTCATTTTTTGAAGAGGCCATATTATCACGTAGATAGTCAAAGCCAAATTCTGTTCCAATACCATATGTAATATCAGCTTCGTAAGCAAGTTTCTTTTCGGAAGGATCGATTTGAGGAATATTCAATCCAACCTTTAAACCTAGAAATTCATGAACTTGGCCAATTAATTCTTTATCTCGTTTTGCTAAATAGTCGTTTACAGTAATAACGTGAACACCTTTTCCTTCAAGAGCACGTACGTATGTTGGAAGAGAAGAAACTAATGTTTTTCCTTCACCAGTTGGCATCTCTGCAATATTACCTTCTAATAGTACAAGGCCACCAATTAACTGCACATCGTAGTGACGTAATCCAAGTACACGCTTTGCAGCTTCACGTACAACAGCGAACGCCTCTACTTTTATATCATCGACTGTTTTTCCATCGTTTAGCATGTTTTGAAATGTGATAGTTTTATGGCGTAAGGATTCATCAGATAAATCAGATATTTTTTCTTCTAGATTATTAATTTCTTGAACAAGTTGTTCATATTTTTTTAGTTTTCTCTTTTGAGAATCTCCTAACAGCTTTTTTACCGAATTCAGCATGTTGTAAACACTCCTCTTACTGACAATAGCTACATTATAGCACATGTTTATCCGGAATAAGTAGAAGTAGTAAATTGAAGAAAAAACTGGATATAAATAAGGTGTTATTACATATGATATATTTAAAAGCCATAAAGAAAGAGAGTATTCAATGTATAATAAATTTGGTATGATAACTAAATGAGATAAAGTGAAATTTTTCAAAAAAGAGAAGAATATAGATATCTCGTTTTATGATGTAATAGGTATGAAAATTATATATTGAAAGAAAAGAGCAAGAAGATGAATAATAAGTTTGTGAAAGGCGCTGCGATTTTAACGATTACAACGTTTCTATCGAAAGTGTTGGGAAGTTTTTTTCAAATCCCATTACAAAATATAGCAGGAGATGAAGTGCTTGGGATCTTTCGCCTTGTTTTTCCTGTATATATGATAGCTTTAACTTTATCAGTAGCGGGAGTACCGCTAGCTATATCACAGTTAATCGCTGAACTTCATGAGAAGAATGATAAAGATGGGATTGCCAAACTATTTACGTCAGCATCTATTATTGGAGTAATATTTGGGGTACTTGGATTTTCGGTTATTATGATTGGATCAAGTATGTTTGCAAATATGCTTGGTGGACAAGATACGAGACTCCCATTAATTGTTACTTCGTTTGCTTTATTAATTGCACCATATATGGCGGTATATCGAGGGTATTTCCAAGGTTTTGGAGATATGATTCCTACCGGGGTGTCACAAGTAATTGAGCAGTTCATTCGTGTTTTCTTTATGTTAGCAATTGCATTCTTATTTGTATCTTGGAATAAAGATAGTGATGTTGTAACAGGTGGTGCAATGATTGGTTCTTGCCTTGGGGTAATTACGTCACTTATCTATTTGAGATTGAAGTATGTAAAAAGTATATATCGTTATAAAAGTAATACATATTCACTGCAAGACTTTAAATATAATGCAAAAAAAATACTTCGGGTTTCGATTCCAATTGCGATTGGAGCATTATCGATGCCGTTGTTAAATTTAGTTGATTCTGTAACGATTCCACATATGCTACATGAATCCACTACAACGATTCAAGAACAATTTGGTATATATAGTCGTGGTTTTGCCTTTACGCAATTAATTGTCGTATTTGCAAGCGCGATGGTATTTCCATTAATCCCGTTGTTAACTGCTGCATTAACCAAGAAAGATATAGCGTTAGCAAAACACACAATTGAACGAACAAATGAGCTTGCTCATGTTTTAACAACGCCGATAACAATCTGGCTCATGGCACTTACAGTCCCGTTAAATGTTGGATTGTTTACAGATGCTAAAGGGAGCGGCATGTTAGCTATTTTAATTGGTAGTTCGTATTTCACATCACTTATGGTATTATCAATAGGAATTTTGCAAGGAATTAACCGTTCTCAGCAAGCGGCGTGGATAGTTGTTGGAGCGAGTTTTGTAAAAGTCATATTAAATATAGTACTCGTAAGTCAATTTGGCATAACTGGTGCGGCTTATAGTACACTTATCATATATATCATGATTTGTATCGTAAATTATATATACATTCGAAAAGAATTGGCTTATTCGATTCGAATGGGTAGATTTTTTGCTGTAATTGGAGTATCTAGTATAGTAGGTATAGGATTATATTTCACATCTACTGTAATAAATGTGGCAGATTCTAGACTTATTGCAGTAATATATAGTGGTTTAGCATTTTGTGTGGCCTTGTTCATATATGGCATATGCGCATTAAAGTTGAACTGGATATCCAAAAAGCAAATTCCATTTTTGCGTAAGTAAATTTGTCTATAAATGAGTATGGTTATGTATATGTTTGTGAAAGAAATCAATTTGAAGTTATCCAACTTTTCTTATTAAAGAGTTGATAGCAATTTGTTGAATGACAAAAAGTTGATTGCGAAATGTTGGAGGAGATTAAGAGTGCGGTTAGTTTTATCAGGATATTATGGTTTTTATAATGTTGGGGACGAAGCAATTTTGCAATCAATTATTAAAGCGCTACATGCAGAGAATCCTACTCTTGAGCTTGTTGTACTTTCGAATGACCCCGACTATACAAGAAAAATGTACGGTGTAGAGGCAGTAAATCGCTGGGATATAAGAGCAATTTATAAGGAAATAAAGAAAAGTAATGGTTTAATTAGCGGAGGGGGAAGTCTCCTTCAAGATAAAACGAGTATTAAAAGCATTTTGTACTATACAGGTATTATGCGGATTGCGCGTTTTTTGAAGAAGCCGTATTATATTTATGCGCAAGGAATTGGTCCAATTACGAAAAGGCAAAATCGTTTATTAGTGAAATGGCAAGTATCAAAAGCGGCATATATATCAGTTCGTGATGAAGATTCATTTTTGTATTTAAAAGAAATGGGTATTAAGAAAGATATCGAACTAGTTCCAGATCCAGTATTGGCATGTCAACCAGAAGGAATAAAATCGGAGTGGCTGCAAAAACATTCGATTCAAGGGAAAGTAATCGCAGTTAGTGTGAGGTATTGGGACGCGAAAGAAGATTATATGAAAAAGCTAGCAGATACGCTGAAAAAATTTAAGCGTGAGGGATATCATATTTTATTCGTACCAATGCATGGACCATTTGATCAAAATGCATCACGCGATATTATTAACTTAATGGGAGAAGAAGCTCATATGCTTCCGTATAAGCTGGATATCCATGAGAAAATTGCAATTTTGTCGGAATGTTCGCTTTTAATAGGTATGAGACTTCATGCGCTCATACTATCTGCGGTTGCTAATATTCCTATGGTCGGTATTTCATATGATCCAAAGATCGATTCATTTTTACAACAAATAAATCAGCCAATTATCGGAAACGTAGATGGTGACTGGACGGCTGAAACTTTGTATAATGTGGCAACGAAGCAACTAGAACAAAAAGAATATGTACAAGCAACATTGGAACAAAGAGTAGAAGAATTGCGAGAACAAATTTCAACAGCGTCTCGCTACATCATAAGTGACTTGAATACAAAAGAGTTTGAAAAAAGGGGAATGGAATCTTAATTTAAGAGGACATCCTCTTTTTTATTTTTGGAAAAAAGAAAATGTCGAAAGTAAATAAATATTTGTAGAAAAACGTCGAACTGTATGAATTATTTAAAATATATGCTCATAAAAAGAAGTTTGAGAGATAAGATGTATGTTTGGTAATTCTAACATTAATATATATATATTATGTTAAGATTTTACGTTTTAGTTAGTGAATTATAAGAAAATAGGTATGGTAATTTCGGAAAATTGGACGGAAGGAAAACTGTCGATTAATGTCGCAATATCTTTATAAACGGATATTGAAATTGCAAACGTTTTTCTGCTATAGTTGTAAATGGTTATGGAAAATTATTTGAAATGCAATTCTGACGCGTTTTTCTGTTCGTTTAAAATATTCTGATTTTATAATCTGGATTTTTAAAATAAAAGTCGAAAAAACGAACAGTCAGAATTTCGAAAATTCACTTTTTTGTCGAATTTCAGATTTTTGATTGGATAAAAATGGTGTGTAATTTCTTTGTGATTCTATACAAAGAATACTTTAACCACATTTATAGCTACTAGTTTCAAAAATAAATAGAATATCTATTTAAAAACTTATGGAACTAGTATTACATTCCTAAGGAGGAAATATATAAAATGGCAAAGACTAACTCTTACAAAAAAGTAATCGCTGGTACAATGACAGCAGCAATGGTAGCAGGTGTTGTCTCTCCAGTAGCAGCAGCAGGAAAATCATTCCCAGACGTTCAACCTGGTTCTTGGAGTGCAGAGTACATTGATTATTTAGTAGCAAAAAAAGCAATCGAAGGTAAACCAGACGGAACATTCGCTCCAACTGAAGCAATTGACCGTGCTTCTGCAGCGAAAATTATGGCAATTACATTAGGCTTAGAAGTTAAAGAAGGTGCAAAACCATCTTTCAAAGATGCTCAAGATTCATGGGCTGCTAAATATATCGCAGCTGTTGAACAAGCTGGTGTAATTCAAGGGGATGAAACTGGTAAGTTTAATCCAAACAACCAAATTAATCGTGCTTCTATGGCAACAATGATCGTAAAAGCATACAAATTAGAAGGTAAAGTAAACGGGAAATTAGAAACTACATTCCCTGATTTAAAAGATCACTGGGGTGAAAAAGCTGCAAACATTTTAGTTACTTTAGGAATCACTAATGGTACTGGAAATGGTTGGGAGCCAGATAAATCTGTGACTCGTGCAGAAGCTGCTAAATTTATTGCTAAGACTGATAAAGAGTTCGGTAAAGAAGCAGCAACAGTTGAATCTGCTAAAGCAGTTACAACTCAAAAAGTAGAAGTTAAATTCAGCAAAGCTGTTGAAAAATTAACTAAAGAAGACGTTAAAGTAGCTAACAAAGCTAACAACGATAAAGTATTAGTTAAAGATGTAAAATTATCAGATGATAAAAAATCTGCTACAGTTGAATTATATAGCAACTTAGCTGCTAAACAAACTTACACTGTAGATGTAAACAAAGTTGGTAAAGCAGAAGTAGCTGTAGGTTCATTAGAAGCAAAAACAATCGAAATGGCTGACCAAACAGTTGTAGCTGGCGTAGACAGCGAATTAAAATACACAGTTAAAGATGAAAACGGTACTGAAGTTGTTTCACCAGCTGGTATTGAATTTGTATCTCCAGCTAAAATTACAGATGGTAAAATCAAGTTAGAAAACGGTACTTCAACTACTGTAAAAGCTGTTTACAAAAAAGACGGTAAAGTAGTAGCTGAAAGTAAAGAAGTAAAAGTTTCTGCTGAAGGTACTGCAGTATCTACAATCTCTAACTGGACAGTCGTTTCTAATGAAACAGATCCTAAATTTGATGCAACTGACTTCAAACAGAATAATAAAGTATATGAAAATGATGACGCTGTGTTAAAAGTTCAATTAAAAGACCAATTTGGTACTGTAGTAACTGACTTAAATAAACTAAAAGTTGAATTTGAATCTTTAAATACAGAAGCGGTAGTAGTGGATAAAGCTACTGGTAAAATCACTGTATTAGGTACAAGCGGAACAGCTCCAGTAAAAGTAACTGTTAAAGATGAAAATGGTAAAGAACTTGCTACAAAAACAGTTACTATTGAAGCATTTGCTAAAAAAGCAATGAAAGAAATTAAATTAGAAAAAACTAACGTAGAACTTTCTACACAAGATGTAACAAAGTTAAAAGTAAAAGCTCCAGTTCTAGATCAATACGGTAAAGAGTTCACAGCTTCTGAAAATGCTCCTTTAACTGTAGATGTGAAAGTACTTGATAAAGATGGCAAAGCAGTTGCAAACAAAGACTTTGCTAAATATGAGAATAAAGAATTAGTTTTAGATACAAAAGGACAAGCTGCTGGTAAATACACAGTAGAATTAACTGCAACATCTGGTAAAAAAGAAGCTAAAGCTACATTAGCTTTAGAATTAAAAGCTCCAGGTGCATTCTCTAAATTTGAAGTTCGTGGTTTAGAAAAAGAATTAGATAAATATATTACTGATGAAAACAAAAAGAATGCAATGACAGTTTCTGTTCTTCCAGTTGATACAAACGGTTTAGTACTAAAAGGTGCAGAAAAAGCAACTTTCGAATTAAAAGCAACAGATAAAGATGGTAAAGAAATTAAAGATTTAACTAACCGTGTTTCTGTAAGCACTAATGTTGAAAATGAAAACACAATCACTTTAGGAGCAGAAGCGAAAGCTGGAGATACTTACACTGTATCTATTTCAACTGGTGGCAAACTAATCACAACTCACTCATTCAAAGTTGTTGATACAGCACCAGCTGCTAAAGAATTAGCAGTAGAATTTACAAGTACATCTCTTAAAGAAGTAGCTCCAAGTGCTAATTTACAAGCTGCACTTTTAAATATCTTATCTGTTGATGGTGTACCTGCAACTACAGCAAAAGCAACAGTTTCTAATGTAGAATTCGTTTCAGCTGATACAAATGTTGTAACTGAAACTGGTACATTCGGTGCAAAAGGCACAACATCTATCTACGTGAAAAGCATGACAGTTGTAAAAGATGGAAAAACACAAGAAGTAAAATTTGATAAAGCTGTACAAGTTACAGTTTCTATTAAAGAAGCAGCACCTGTAGCAAACTAATTTAAAATCATTTGATACATGAAATGATTAAGAGAAGCCTATGAGAAAATAGACAAAAGTCTATGAGTATCATAGGCTTTTTGTTTGGATTTTATTTCATGTGTATTTGAGGTTGAAAAGGAATAGTTTTATTGAGAAATAAATAGAGAACGCTTTCAAAAATAGAAGAATACTCCATCGATATGTAAATTATTTGTAAATTAACACCTTTTTTTGTTAAAAAAACATTCGAAAAGAAGAATAAAATGTCGAAATGCAATATTTTCAGTCGAATGTAGTCTGAAAATTGCATTTATTGTAAAAAATATTTAAATGATGAAGTGGAAATATGTGCTATAATTCCAATTGTGTATTCGATATGAAAAATATACGAAGCGCAGTGAGAGTGGTTTATAGGAAAACAGTTTGTTCATTTCTATATTTGAGTATTATTGATATGCTAATAATGCGATTGAAAGACTGAATTATCAGAATGTGTCGAATCTTCTTTTGAGAAAGTTCTTGATAACGAATAGTTTTGTATAGTATGATGAACTTGTTTCAAAAAATGGTATTTAAACCTTATATTTACATCTAACGGTTTGTATCATTTTATTATGTGAACTACTTTTCATTATATATAAGCTCCGATAGAGTTTTTAACATTGGTTTATGGAACTGAATTAACCGGATTGTTTTAATTAAAGAAAAACATATTCGAATCCAATTTTTGGTGGTGTTAATGCATTAAACGGAACATATATAGTATTTTTGTTTGTGTTTTTATTGTTTTATGGCTTTTCTAACTAGCTAGTTTTTAAATTTAATAAGATATGAAACTAGTAGCATATTCCTGAAGGAGGAAATTTATAAAATGGCAAAGACTAACTCTTACAAAAAAGTAATCGCAGGTACAATGACAGCAGCAATGGTAGCAGGTGTTGTTTCTCCAGTAGCAGCAGCAGGTAAATCGTTCCCAGACGTTCCAGCTGGTCATTGGGGATTAGATTCTATCAATTACTTAGTAGATAAAGGTGCAATCGAAGGTAAACCAGATGGTACATACGCTCCAGCTGAAGAAATTGACCGTGCTTCTGCTGCGAAAATTATGGCAATTACATTAGGTTTAAAAGTTGAAGAGGGTGCACAACCATCTTTCAAAGATGCTAAAAATCATTGGGCTTCTAAATACATTGCAGCTGTTGAAAAAGCGGGTGTTGTTAGAGGTGATGGTAAAGAAAACTTCTCTCCAGATAAAAAGATTGACCGTGCTTCTTTCGCTTCTATGATAGTAGGTGCTTATAACTTAAAAGATAAAGTTAACGGCGAGTTAGTTACAAAATTTGAAGATTTATTAGATCATTGGGGTGAAGAAAAAGCAAACATCCTAATCAATCTTGGACTTTCTGAAGGAACAGGCGGAAACAAATGGGAGCCAAATAAATCTGTATCTCGTGCAGAAGCAGCTAAATTTATCGCAGTAGCAGATAAAAAATATGGCAAAAAAGATAATGCACAAGCATATGTAACTGATGTGAAAGTTTCTGAACCAGCGAAATTAACATTAACAGGAACTGGTTTAGATAAGCTTGCTGCTGAAGATGTAACTCTTGAAGGAGACAAAGCTGTTACGATTGAAGCAAATGCTGACGGTACTTCTGCAGTTGTAACACTTGGTGGTAAAGTAGCTCCAAATAAAGATCTTACTGTAAAAGTGAAAAATCAATCATTCGTAACGAAATTCGTATACGAAGTTAAAAAATTAGCAGTAGAAAAACTTACATTTGATGATGATCGTGCTGGTCAAGCAGTTGTCTTCAAATTAAACGAAGAAAAAGGTAACGCTGATGTTGAGTATTTAAACTTAGCAAACCATGACGTCAAATTTGTAGCAAATAACTTAGACGGTTCACCAGCAAATATCTTTGAGGATGGAAAGTCAACTTCTTCTACAGGTAAACTTGGTGTTGGGCTTTCACACGGTGACTATAAAGTAGAAGTACAAGTTACAAAACGCGGTGGTTTAACAGTTTCTAACACTGGTATTATTACAGTGAAAAACCTTGATAGACCAGCTTCTGCAATTAAAGATACTGCATTTGCAGTAGATGCTGATAAAAATGGTGTAGTATACGGTAATAAACTTACTGGAAAAGACTTCAAGTTAAATAGCCAAACGTTAGTAGTTGGTGAAAAAGCACAAATCCATAACGTAGTTGCTACAATTGCTGGAGAAGATAAAGTTGTTGAGCCAAACTCAATCAGCATTAAATCTTCAAACCACGGTGTTATTTCTGTAGTAAACAACTACATTACTGCTGAAGCTGCTGGTGAAGCTACACTTACTATTAAAGTAGGCGACGTTACGAAAGATGTTAAATTTAAAGTAACGACTGATTCTCGTACATTAAAATCAGTAAAAGCTAACCCAGATAAATTACAAGTTGTTCAAAATAAAACATTACCTGTTACATTCGTAACAACTGACCAATATGGCGATCCATTTGGTGCAGTAAAAAAAGATATCAATGAAGTCCTTCCAAAAACTGGTGTAGTTGCTGAAGGTGGATTAGATGTAGTAACAACTGACGCTGGTTCAATTGGTACAAAAACTATTGGTATTACAGGTAACGAAGTTGGCGAAGGTACAGTTCACTTCCAAAACGGTAATGGTGATACTTTAGGTTCATTATATGTGAACGTAACAGAAGGTAACGTTGCATTTAAAAACTTTGAACTTGTATCTAAATTAGGTAAATACGGTGAATCACCTGATTCAAAACTTGACCTAAATGTTTCTAACAAAGTTGAGTATCAATTATCTAAGTACACTTCAGATCGCGTATACTCTGATGCTGAAAACTTAGAAGGTTATGTAGTTGAGTCTAAAAATCCAGCTGTAGCTGAAGCTAAAATTGTTGGAGATAAAGTTGTTGTAACTGGTAAAACGCCAGGTAAAGTTGATATCCACTTAACGAAAAATGGTGCAACTGCTGGTAAAGCGACATTAGAAATCGTTCAAGAGAAAATTGCTATTAAATCTGTAAACTTCAAACCAGTTCAAACAGAAAACTTCGTTGAGAAGAAAATTAATATCGGTACTGTGTTAGAACTTGAAGGAAGTAACCTTGATGATATCGTTAAAGGTATTAACTTAACGAAAGAAACACAACATAAAGTACGTGTTGTAAAATCTGGTGACGACCAAGGTCAACTTTACCTTGATACAAATGGTAATGCTCACTTCGATATATTCGATCAAAAGCTTGGTCATGTAACAGTATCTCAAACAAGTGATTCTGTACTTCCAAACTTCAATCCAGACATTTACAATACTTTAACTACTAAGTACACTGACAAAGGTACATTAGTATTCAAAGTATTAGGAGATAAAAACGTTGTAACAAGCGAAATCGGTTCACAAGCTGTACACGTGAACGTGCTTAATAACCCAAATCTATAAGTTGATTATAGATAGAGTGAAAAATCAGTGGGGATTCATCCCCACTGATTTTTTTCGT
Source organism: Bacillus cereus group sp. TH152-1LC (assembly GCF_027710505.1). Taxonomy (NCBI): domain Bacteria; kingdom Bacillati; phylum Bacillota; class Bacilli; order Caryophanales; family Bacillaceae; genus Bacillus; species Bacillus cereus group sp. TH152-1LC. Next base: position 18,920 of record NZ_JAQFNK010000020.1, read on the forward strand.
AAATATCGAAAAGAAGCCTCTTGTAATTTTTACAAGAGGCTTCTTTCTATTTCTTAAATTTAAACATATCCCCACTCAAATTCGAATCACTATACACGAACAATACCATGTTAATGTTGTTGTCTTTCAAGTATTGATATACATCTTTTTCGTGATAGTGACGCAGGTCGAGGATGGATGTGTGTTTAAAGCTTTGTGCTAAGTGTGGCACGATTGCGTTCGCGAATGAGTCTTTTAGGACTAAGGCGCGTACTTCATTTGGTGCATTGTTATTTTCGATGACGATTTCTGGATAGTCGTCTGTATAATAACCTGCGTATGATGTTGTATCTTTTTGTTTTTCGACGCCGTATATGTCATCTAAGTTTTGATGAATAGTACCTTTCACATCTTTTGCGGTTACGCTTGTGAAGTTGAAACCGCCTTTCGGTGTGTAGTAGCACAATTTTTCACCGTTTGCATCGATGAGTTGGTATAGTTGGTTGTTGAAGCTTCCAACTAAATGTTTATTTTGCGCACATGTACGAGTGTAGTCTTCTTTTTTTATTTCTTTTCCTTTATATATAGAAGACTGTTGCCTGATTGTGTTCATGATATATTGGTAGCCTACAAAGGCACCGTCCATATTCCAATGATGATCTGTTTTGAAATACATGTCTTGTATTTCTTCGTTCTTATAGTTCTGTTTAAATTGTTCCATCAGTTTTATTGGCTTTACGTCCGCTGGAAGTTTCGTTAGAAAGTAATTTAAATTTTCCTGTGCATATGTGTGAATATGAGAAGGTAATTTAAATGATAATGCATTCGTTTTTGACGGTGGTAAAGCAAAGTAAAACTCAACGTTTTGTTCTTTTAAAAACTGAGATAAATCGTTTATAGCGGGCATGGATTGGTCAATTTCGTTATATTTTGTCGTCCACGCCGGGTTCTTTAGGAGCCATTTATCATCAGTTAAAATAATGTCGTTAATAAGAGATTTACCCATATTAATTTGGGCAATTGTATAGTTTTTAATAAGCTCATCTCGTCCGATTAATTGATCATTTGTGTATGTTTCAAAATCTTTAAAGAAGCTACCAGTTAAAAGGGCTTCTTTCGTAAGTGCTGGTTTTTGAGCGAGCGGCCGATTTTCAACTGGTGAAATGTCACGGTCTGTTTTGAGTAACGATAATATGCCAAATGAAAAGATAATGGTGAGAAAACCGATAAACAGGATGAGGTTCCCCAATTTTTTCATAATAACTTTTCCTTCCTACATCAGTTAAAACCTGAAATAAATAAATGGATTATATGTTGAGTTAATCAAGTACATAACCGAAATCATAAATAATGTTAGTAATAATATAGGACGTACAAATTGCATCGTGAACATATACGTTTTTGGCGCAAGTTCTAGTATGTTTTTCATTCGTTTTAAAATTGGTGTCGCTGCGATAAAGGCAATGAGAAATACGATAATGTATTCATGTACGTATAACATTGTATTGTCATCGATGAAAGATTGTCCTCCTATGCCGAACATCGCTTTTAAATATTGGAACGAGTAAGCGAAGTTGTCAGCTCGGAAGAAGACCCAACCGATCATAACGATTAGTAATACGTATGCATGTTGCAGCGGTTTCCATAGTTTGTTTAATATTTTTTCGAATCCAGCTTTTTCAATTGAAATAATAAAGCCGTAATATAAGCCCCACGCGATAAATGTCCAGCTCGCCCCGTGCCATAAACCCGTTAATCCCCATACGATGAAGAGGTTACGATAATTCGCTAGTTTTGAAACGCGGTTTCCGCCGAGCGGGATATATATGTAATCGCGGAACCAAGAACCAAGTGTAATATGCCATCTTCTCCAAAACTCTGAAATAGATTTAGAGATGTACGGGTAGTTGAAGTTTTTTGGGAAATCAAATCCGAACATTTTTCCGAGTCCGATTGCCATATCAGAGTATCCTGAGAAATCAAAATAAATTTGCAGGGTGTAAGCGATAATACCAATCCATGCCGTTCCAACACTTATTTCAGATGGTGGTAAGGCAAATATTTTATCGGCCACAAATCCGACTTGGTTGGCAATTAATATCTTTTTTGCTAGTCCGAGAACGAAAATTTGAATACCTTCTGTGAATCGTTCAAAAGAATGGATGCGCGTTTTAATTTGCTCAGCAACGATATTGTAACGAACAATTGGTCCGGCAATAAGCTGAGGGAAAATAGATATATATAGCGCTAAGTTAAGTGGGTTTTTTTGAACATCCCCATCTTTACGGTATATATCGATGACATAGGACATCGCTTGGAATGTATAAAACGAAATTCCAATTGGTAGTGGAATAGGTTCCACATGAATAGATAAGTGCAATACGTTGTTTAACATGTCTGTGAAAAAGGAAATATACTTAAAATAAGAAAGTAATAAAATATTTCCGACCACAGCCATAATTAAAAATGTGACTTTCATATTTTTTCGTTTATCATAATGATGCACGAGTAGGCCGAAGCAGTAGTTTAATACGATGGAAAAGAGCATTAAAAGAACGAAACGCGGTTCGCCCCATGCATAGAAAATTAAACTAAATGCAAGTAATACGAAATTACGTAGCTCGGCACGCACTATAAAATAGAAAAATAATACGAGAGGTAAAAAGATAAATAAGAAAATCGAACTACTAAATACCAATGGACTCTCCTCACTTTTTCAAAATACATTTCGTGCAAAAAAACCGACATATCTATTATATATTCTTTTATATAATGATGCCTTTAATATTTTAGCATGTTAATAATTCGATTAAAATAATTATTCTATATAAGTAGTTTCTAATTTCATACGTAAGAAAGGTGTGCCATTAAGTGTTTTTTTAATGGAAAAGAAGGTATTTGAGTGATTTATGAGAATTATTAATTTTGAAATAAGAGAAGTGGCATAATTAGGGGGAAAAGAATGAGTAAATTTGGGTTGTATGGTAAGTTTATTGTGGAAGAAAGTAACCGGGAAGAATTAACGAATATTTTGCTAGAGGCTGCGGAATCGATGAACTCACTTCATAGTTGTGAGGTGTATATTGTAAGTACTTCTGATGACGAGCCGAATGCTGTATATGTTTTTGAAGTATGGAGTAATGAAGAAGCACATAAAGCATCTTTAATGTTAGAGTCTACACAAAATTTAATTAAGCGAGCAAAACCAATGATTACTGGAGCAGAAAGAATTAGCACTTTGAATGCTAGAGGCGGTAAAGGGTTGGAATAAAAAAGAAGCAGCATCCATCTGGATGCCGCTTTTTTTTATTCTATTTCTAAATCAACAATTAAGTAAGCGAGTATCACAACAAAGAAAATGCTAACGGCTGGTGCTGTTAATACGTGTCCAGACATAAAGCCGATACCGAGCGATAAGACGAGTGTGCTAGCTAGTAGCATATGTTTTACGCTAAATAGTTTCTTGAAGTTTGTGATCAAGCGAATGAATATTTTTATACCGAAATAAAGAAGCGGCAGTAAGTACATAAGGAAGCCGACAATTCCGAATGCGAAGAATAGATCGTGGAAATCCATTTCGACTAACTTCATTTTCGTTGTATAGTTACCAGCGTAGCCCATTCCAAATAATTTTTGAGATAGTGGTGCGTCTTTATAGTATTGTTTATATACTTTTAAAAACTTGTCGCGATCACTGTAAATTAAACTCTTCATTTCAGAGTCCGTTAGTTCGCCTTCTTTATGTTCTTCTTCTGTAATTACTTTTCCTTCTTTTCGGTCTTTTTCTTCTTGTACTGATTTTTTGTATTCATATATTTGTAAATGGATGGTCATGTTTTTTGCGATAGGAGTTTGCGGTGTAAGTACGAGTAATCCTCCTAATACGACAGCGACAACAATTGTGTTTACAAGATATGTGAATCCTTTTCCTTCTTTTTTACGATGTATCATATATTCAATGAATAAGAAGAAAAGGGCGATACCAAGTGTAATAACGATGGCACCATAGCCTACTTTTGTTCCAATCATAATGCTTGCATACATCGCAAGTACTGTCGGAATCCAGTAATACGCTTTTGAGAAAGAAGTTGTTTTATGAACCGAGTATAAGACAACGATTGGGAACATAATTGCGAAAATGGAACTTAAATCATTCCCAGCAAAGAACCATCCTCTGGAACCGATTTTTGAGTTCGGATAGCTTGGAAAATCTGTACCAGTTGCCATAGCTGCGATGATTGAAATACTTAAAATCAACGTTGCATATAAGAAATACGTAATGATTTTATGAAACGCATATTCGTTATTTTTTAATTCTTTTAGTGCGATAATATATCCAAACAGTAGTACAATTGGATATACACTTTTCAAAATAAATTTCACTTCTTCTCCAAATGAAACTGGAGATTTGACCATTAAATTATTCACAAGGCCGATTGCGAGTACGATGCCCAATACACATAAATAAAGAATATATTTTTTCGCGCCTTGTTGTTTATGATGAAGAAGTAGATAACCTAATGCAAGAAGCATAAAGGCGAAACGGACTACAATTCCGACTGTTGCGCTCATGTGTAATACATAGATTGAAAAAGACGTTAATAAATCTAAAATTGGTTGAAACACAATGAATAGCAGTAGGAAATGCGGGAAGTAGTTATCCGTTTGTTTAAACTTAGTAACCATATATTCCTCCATTTCTTCATTCCGTTATTTCAGCACCCCTCTATATAATAGGAAGGGGAATGAATTTCTATATTTGTTTTTTATATCAGACTTAAGAATACACCATTTCATTGTAATGGTAAATAGATGAGAAGAGGCGATAAACCGACTTTAATTGCTATATTTTTTAACGAAATTGTTTGTTTTATGCAAGGATATATACACATTGCGAGATTATTAGACAGAAAATTAAGAAAAAAGAAGGATTTTTTACCTCCTTTCTATAATTATATAAGTATAATCTTTATCCCACTTTAATGGGCAGTAAGATCCCCACCTCAAAATGCAGCGAAAGCAAAGAAGTTAGGTAGGGGTCGGGCTGTCCATAAAAGTCCGATTGGTTCAACTAATAATCAGTGGGGGATGAAGAAAACCCCCACTGATTAAAGTTTCACTTTATGTAGAAAAGAGGGGTATATAATGGAAGTAACAAGTAAAACAGAATCTGTTGTTGTGAAATATGAAGGGCGCGTTGCAACGGTTATGGTCAATCGCCCAGAGGTGTTAAATGCATTAGATGAGCCAACGTTAAAAGAGCTATTACAAAAACTGAAAGAAGTAGCGGAGAGTTCTGCGCATATTGTTGTGCTGTGCGGGAACGGCCGTGGTTTTTCTGCGGGTGGAGATATTAAATCGATGCTTTCAAGTAATGATGAAAGCAAGTTTGATGGTATTATGAATACTATTTCTGAAGTTGTTGTAACTTTATATACGATGCCGAAGCTTGTGATTAGTGCGATTCATGGACCAACTGCTGGTCTTGGATTAAGTATTGCCTTAACAGCTGACTATGTGATGGCGGATATTTCATCCGTTATTGCGATGAACTTTATTGGAATCGCTTTAATTCCAGATGGCGGCGGCCATTTTTTCCTTCAAAAGCGCGTCGGTGAAAATATGACGAAGCAAATTATTTGGGAAGGGAAGAAATTATCAGCAACAGAATCGCTTGATATCGGCCTAATTGATGAAGTAATCGGTGAGGATTTCCAAACGGCTGTGAAGCAAAAAATTAGTGAATGGTCACAAAAACCGATTAAAGCAATGATTCAAACGAAGCAAATTTTATGTGAAGTAAACCGCTCTAATTTAGAACAAACATTGCAGCTTGAAAAACGCGGCCAATATGCGATGAGACAAACAGCGGATCATAAAGAAGGCATTGCTGCATTTTTAGAAAAGCGTTTGCCTGCATTTAAAGGAGAATAAAGTGAAATTTTGATTAATGGTAGGTTTACTGCCGGTTAATTTAAGGTAAAGGGGAGAAAGTGCTAACACATTTTAGTATAATTGTGTTAGCACTTTTTTTTAGGAGTAATATATGAAGAAATTTATTGGTGTTATCGGCATAATTGTAATAGCGTATTATGCGTTGCATAGTACACCATCTATGGCGGTGCGAACTGCTTTGTTTTTTGAAGGACATCCAAGCGTTGCGTTCTCTGGCGAAGTGACGAAAGAAAAAGATGTGAAAAAAGAAGCAATTCCAGCTGAGTACCAAACTTTATATGGTAAGGAAGAAGAATCAGAACACTATTTTTTTCCACACGTAAGGGCACATGGATCAGGAATTGATATGCTTAGTGCATGCGTGAAGAAAAAATGGTTTTTCTATACAGCAGAGCTCGGATGTTATTAAACATAGGAGGATGGATGATGTCAGCATATAACAAATTAGTAAGAGATCGTGTTCCAGAGAAGATTTTGATGTCTGGAAAAACATATACAGCACAAAAATTAACAGGACACGCATACATACAAGCTTTAGCGAAAATTGGTACAGAAGAAATTCGTGAATTTGCTTCTATGAAAGAGCGTGAACATGCGCTTGATTCTCTTGCGGATGCACTGGAAGTAATCATCTCATTAGCGCGTGCAGAAGGTGCAACAATTGAAGATATAGAACGTCTTCGTAAGAAAAAAGAAATAGAGCGCGGTGGATTTGAAAGAGGCATTTATTTATTAGATGTTTCAGAAGAATAGTTTCGTAGGGAAAGCGTAGCGTTAGTGAGTAACGCTATGCTTTTTTGTTGCAATTAAACTAATAATGAAGAAGATAGCTGTTAATACCCAGCCAATTGTAATAGAAGTAGTAGTGTGAACGGCATAAGAAACTTGTAAACAAAATAATGATGCTAAAAACCAAATGAGTGCAATGTGTATATATTTTTTTGATATATTCATAGTTTATATCTCCTTTTGTATACTAAAAAGAATTTTACCGCAATTTAGAAAATTAAGCTATATGAGTAGAGGATTTATAGTAAATTCGGTATACTGAATAGTAGAGAAAATGAGGAGGAAACGACAATGGCACATCATACGAAAGAAACGATGGAATTGATTAAGGAGCTTGTCTCTATTCCAAGTCCATCTGGAAATACAGAGAAAATCATCCGTTTTATTGAAAACTATGTAAGTGAGTGGAACGTAGAAACGAAGCGTAACAATAAAGGCGCTCTTATTTTAACGGTAAAAGGAAAAAATGATGCACAACATCGTTTATTAACGGCACATGTTGATACGTTAGGTGCGATGGTGAAAGAAATTAAGCCTGACGGTCGTCTGAGTCTTTCTATGATTGGTGGATTTCGCTGGAACTCTGTAGAAGGGGAATATTGCGAAATTGAAACATCGAGTGGCAAGACGTATACAGGAACGATTTTAATGCATCAAACATCTGTGCATGTATATAAAGATGCAGGTGAAGCGAAACGCGATGAGAAAAATATTGAGGTTCGTATTGATGAGCGTGTCTTTTCAGCTGATGAAGTACGCGAATTAGGAATTGAAGTAGGAGACTTCGTTTCATTCGATCCGCGCGTTCAAATTACAGAGAGTGGATACATAAAATCACGTCATTTAGATGACAAAGTAAGTGTTGCGATTCTATTAAAATTAATTAAGAGATTACAAGATGAAAATGTAACATTACCATATACAACTCATTTCTTAATTTCTAATAATGAAGAGATTGGATACGGTGGTAACTCTAACATTCCAGAAGAAACGGTTGAGTATTTAGCGGTTGATATGGGAGCGTTAGGTGATGGACAAGCATCTGACGAATATACGGTATCTATTTGTGCAAAAGACTCTAGTGGCCCGTATCATTATGCACTGCGTAAACATTTAGTAGAGCTTGCGAAAACGAACAATATTGAATATAAAGTAGATATTTATCCGTACTATGGATCGGATGCGTCAGCTGCGATTCACGCCGGATTTGATGTGAAACATGCATTAATTGGAGCGGGTATTGATTCTTCTCATGCATTTGAGCGTACACATGAAAGTTCGATTGCTCATACAGAAGCACTTGTTTATGCATATGTATTATCAGAGATGATTGCAGAATAAGAAAAGAAATAGGCTACCTCTAGTAGCCTATTTTTTGTTTGCGGAGAAATCGGCTTTATTTAACAAAAAGTAAATTGATTGTATTTTATTTTACGATATTAAGAAAGTAGGTTTACTACATAATTCGAGTATTATAGAATAATAGAGGCGCACTAATTTTTTTTGTTCGAATTTACCATAATTTATATATTAAGATTACGCGTTATTAAAAGATGATTGTCGAGAGGAGTATTATTTTTTATGAAGTATCGTGCAGTCGCGGCAGGTATTTTAGCCGCAAGTTTATTATCGTCTCCAATAAGTAGTTTCGCAGCAGCGAAGAAGTTTTCGGATGTTCCTACATGGGCGCAAGAATCAGTTAATTATTTAGTAGAAAAAAAAGCGCTTGATGGAAAGCCAGATGGAACGTTTTCTCCATCTGAAGCAGTAGATAGAGGATCAGCTGCAAAAATCATAGCAGTCGTTCTTGGTTTACCGATTGATCCAAAAGCAAAACCATCTTTTAAAGACGCACAGAGCCATTGGGCAGCACCGTACATTGCTGCAGTGGAAAAAGCAGGTGCAATTAATGGAGATGGTACTGGTAATTTCAATCCATTCGGAAAAATGAACCGTGCATCTATGGCATCTATGTTAGTACAAGCGTACTCATTAGATAAGAAAATTATTGGAGAACCTCCAACACAGTTTAAAGATTTGGAACCTCATTGGGGTAAGAAACAAGCTAATATTTTAGTAGCCTTAGAGATTTCTAATGGTACGGGAAATGGCTGGAATCCTGAAGGAACTGTAACTCGTGCAGAAGCAGCTCAGTTCATTGCGAAGGCTGATGGAAATAAAACAAATACATCAAAAAGAATGTATATGAACAGAAACTTTATTACATATCATCAACCATCATTATCATCTGGTATTACTGACGTTCAGCATAAGCCACAAATGGTTGAAGTGAAAGAGCAAAGAGCAGACGGCTGGTTAAAAATTGTAACAAGTAAAGGTGAGAAGTGGACACCTCTACAAGAAAAAACAGAAACGATTAACCAAGACTTTACTGCATATGAAACAGCTTCACATGGATCTAAAGTGCTAGGTACATATGGTGCACAAACAGTAACGATTATGGAAGAGAGCGGCAGCTGGATTCGTATCCGCGTAGGCGCTGGATTCCAATGGGTTGATAAAAATCAATTAAACCCAGTGAAGCAAGGTAACTTCCTAGAAGATAAAGCGATTATTATTGATCCAGGTCACGGTGGAATGGACTCTGGTAATCCTGGTTATTATGAGAAAGAAAGTCAAACCGTATTAGATGTATCATTGCGATTAAAGAAAATATTTGAGCAAAGAGCACCATTTACTGTGATGTTCACTCGTACAGATGATACACGCCCAGGAACAAGTGGTCCTGATTCATTAAAGAAACGTGTAGAATTTGCACAGGAACATAATGGAGATATTTTTGTAAGTATCCATGCTAATGGTTCTACAGATAAAGATGGACAAGGTACAGAAACATTATATTATAAGTCAGCAGCGCCAAGAGCAACGAATCCACATGTACAAGACAGTATTTTATTAGCAAAGAAAATTCAAGCTCGTCTTGTAGCGGCACTTGGAACAAAAGATCGTGGTGTGAAACATCAGGACTTATATGTAACTAGAGAAAATACAATGCCAGCTGTACTAACAGAATTAGCGTTTGTAGATAATAAAAGTGATGCAGATAAAATTGCTACACCAAAACAGAGACAAGCTGCAGCAGAAGCGATTTATCAAGGTATTTTAGATTATTACGAAGCAAAGGGTAATAGCGTATCTTCTTTCCGTTAATAAATAAAAAGAGATTGCCGATAGGCAGTCTCTTTTATTTATCCCGCTTTAATGGGCAGTAAGCCCCCCACTGATTAAAGTTTCACTTTATTAGGGTTTCTCTTTATTTACGGCATGTGATATCATTTAATTTTACGTTAAAAAGATATTCGAATAATTGTAATCATAATAATTTTAAACGATAAAGGATGATAATAGATTGAGTAATCATAGTACAACACCTGCATGTATATATACGTATGCGTTTCGTGAGGAGGAACGTGCTTTATGTTACTTGGAAATGCGCTCGTTCTTTGGAATGGAGTCTCACGTTAATATTTTGAAAAGTGATGTCAAAATTGAACCGAGTAGAAGTGCGTTTATAAAAGAGCGCGTTGAGGTTATGTATGAAGGGGACGACTTAGAAAGTATTCTAAAACAAGTGGAACAAATTGATTTGGCGGGGGCGTCATTTAAAGTTATCTTCGTTAAAATCAATGACCTTGGGAAAGAAAATAAAATTGAATATGGGGAAAGACGTCTCATTGAACGCGACCTCGGTATGCATATTGAAGGAGAAGCGGATGTGCGTAATCCAGAGCGTGTATTCGGGATTGTTCCTCTTGGAGGACGCTGGTACTTCGGACACTATGTAGAAAGTGAGCCAATTTGGTATCATCACATAAAAAAACCGCATAGTTATTCGACATCTCTTAGCACACGTGTTGCGAGATCTGTTGCCAATATTGCTGTACCAAATCCAGATGGAGTACGAGCAATTGACCCGTGCTGCGGTATTGGAACAGTAGTAGTAGAAGCACTTTCTATGGGGATTAACATCGTTGGTAGAGATATAAATCCACTTGTAGTGCTTGGAACGAGAAAAAACATTGCACATTTCGGGTTTGAAGGAACAGTAACAAAAGGTCCAATCGAGGAAATTACTGAGAACTACGACGTTGCAATTATCGATATGCCGTACGACTTATTTACGCATGCAACACCAGAAGACCAGTTCTCTATTCTTTCAAGTGCGCGCCGCATCGCTAAAAAGGTAGTCGTTGTCACGATGGAAACAATGGACGACATGATCCATGAAGCAGGATTCGAAATTACAGATCGCTGTGTTACAAGAAAAGGATCATTTACTAGACAAATTCTTGTTTGTGAATAAGAAAGGAAGGTCACCCATTTGGGTGACCTTTTTTGTTTGGTATTGATGTGTGATTGGTTGGTAGTTTAGATAGATGAATTAGCGAGATTTGTCGGTAAGTCGATATTCCAGTTACATTAGTATATTACTGTTCTTTTAATTTTTCTTGTTGTGCAAGTAATAAATTGCGTAAGACGTGCCCGCGGTAACTTTCTAGTTTTCGTCCTTCAAGATAGCGCACGCCTAATTTTTTTAATTCAGCTACGTACCAGCCCTTTGTCCCGTAGTACATTGGATCACTTCCTTTTGCTTTTGAACAGTATATGTGGCGGGGGAAGAGAATTTTCTTTTTTATTTAGCATTAGGGCAACAAATTTGAAAAGCATGTAAGAAGAATACGATATCACTTCTATTTCTAGTTTATTAAAATAGGATTTATAGTAAGAATTTCGAAAAATATAAAGGGGGAATATGCTTGTTTCCAGGTACTTTATATGAAACACACGTTAAAACAAGAAATTTAGAAGTGGCAAAAGAGTTTTATACGAAACTTGGGTTATTTCATGCTCATACGATTGAAGAACGCCGTGTAGCCTTTTTTTGGTTTGATAAAGATAATAAGAAGGAACAAATGCTGGGCATTTGGGAGGTATCGGAAGAGGCGTTTCATACAAGTCACTTTGCATTCAAGGTTAACTATGAAGAGATCATTCATGCAAGAGAATGGCTTCTTAATAAAGGAATAAAACCAAGAGCCGCTTTCGGTCTTGAACCGTCTGAGCCTATGGTTCAGACGTGGACACCTACTGCAAATCTTTACTTTTATGATCCGGACGGTAATTTTTTAGAATTTCTATGTTTACTTCCTGAAAAGAAAAACGTAAAACAAGATGTCATGCATTTAAGTGAGTGGGAAAAATTGCCGAGTGACATATAAAGTGAAACTTTAATCAGTGGGGGTTTTGTTCATCCCCCACTGATTATCAGCCCTCACCAATCGGGCTTTTACGGGCAGTTGATCTCCCACCTAACTTCTTTGCTTTCGCTGCATTTTGAGGTGGGGGTCTTACTGCCCGTTAAATGCGGGATAAATTCGATTTTGGTACAAATCCTGCAAAATAATTAAAAAAGGAACCATAACTTTGCTCAAGTAGTGACGTTATGGCTTTTTTGTTTTGTGCGGGCTAATAATCACCCAATGTCTACTGTATAAAAAAATAGACAGTAGTGTATGCTTTTTTACACAATGTATACAAATTTATACCCTATGCGTTGGCATGATATTTGCAATAAAAAGAGTATCAACATATAGGGGAGAGATAGGAATGAAGGTTAGTAAAGTGTACACGACAATTGATGCTCACGTAGCTGGGGAGCCGCTTCGAATTATTACAGGTGGCGTGCCAGAAATAAAAGGAGAAACGCAGTTAGAAAGACGCGCATACTGCATGGAGCATTTGGACCATCTTCGCGAAGTTCTTATGTATGAACCGAGAGGACATCACGGTATGTACGGTTGTATCATTACGCCGCCTGCAAGTGCACACGCTGATTTTGGTGTATTATTTATGCACAATGAAGGCTGGAGTACGATGTGTGGTCATGGCATTATTGCTGTTATTACAGTCGGAATTGAAACAGGTATGTTTGAAGTGACAGGTGAAAAACAAAAGTTCATTATCGACAGTCCTGCCGGGGAAGTCATTGCGTACGCAACATATAACGGGAGCGAAGTAGAGTCTGTATCATTTGAAAATGTTCCTTCATTTGTATACAAAAAAGACGTTCCTATTAAAATAGATGACTATGAATTTCAAGTAGATATCGCGTTTGGCGGAGCATTTTATGCGGTAGTAGATAGTAAAGAATTTGGTTTGAAAGTCGATTTCAAAGACTTATCTGCTATTCAAAAGTGGGGCGGTAAAATTAAGCACTACATCGAGAGCAAAATGGAAGTAAAACATCCACTTGAAGAAGGGTTAAAAGGAATATACGGTGTTATTTTCTCAGATGAACCGAAAGGGGAAGATGCAACTTTACGAAATGTAACGATCTTCGCTGATGGGCAAGTAGATCGTTCTCCTTGCGGTACAGGAACTTCCGCAAGAATCGCAACTCTTTTTGAAAGAAATGCTTTACAAAAGGAAGAAATTTTCGTCCACGAATGTATTACTGACGGGAAATTCGAGGGGGAAGTATTGTCGGTAACCACAGTAGATACATATGAAGCTGTCGTTCCAAAAGTAACGGGGCATGCATTTATTACAGGATTCCATCAGTTCGTTGTAGACCCGAGAGATGATTTGAATCGGGGATTTTTGTTAGGATAGAAGGAGGAGGTGGAGAAATATGCTAGTCATAAGCGCGAACGAACAACGAAACTTAGTAAATATGAACGAAGTCATTGAATACGCGGCGCTTGCTTTAAAAGAATTTTCCGCAGAAAGAACAATCACACCAATACGCGGCTCATTACCATTTGCGAACGAGAAAAATACGGCATTAATTATGCCTTCAGTAGCGGAAGGACTTGAGGCACTTGGCTTAAAAGTAGTAACAGTAGTCCCCGAGAACAGAAAGCTAGGAAAGAAAACGATAAACGGAATTGTGATGCTATCAGACTTTCAAACGGGAGAACCGCTCGCACTATTAGAAGGATCCTACTTAACGATGATTCGAACAGGCGCCCTATCAGGAGTAGCGACAAAACATTTAGCTCGTCATAACGCAAAAACGTTGTGTATTATCGGGACAGGCGAACAAGCAAAGGGAATTGCTGAAGCTGTATTTGCGGTGAGAGATATTGAAAAAGTCATTTTATACAATCGAACAGAAGAAAAAGCGTATGCATTTGCACAATATATACAAGAGAGATTCAATAAACCTGCATATGTTCACACAAATGCAAATGAAGCAATAAGCGAAGCAGACATCATCGTCACAACTACGAATGCATCCACACCAGTCTTCTCAGAAAAACTACAAAAAGGCGTCCACGTAAACGCCGTCGGCTCATTCAAACCGAACATGCAAGAACTACCATCTCACGCCATTGCGGGCGCAAACAAAGTAGTAGTCGAATCAAAAGAAGCAGCACTAGAAGAAACAGGTGACCTTCAAGTTCCAATACAAGAAGGTTTATGCAAAGCAAACGACATCCACGCTGAACTCGGCCAAATCATAAGCGGAGAAAAAGCCGGCCGCGAAAATGAGGAAGAGATTACTGTTTTCAAATCAGTTGGTTTGGCGGTAGTGGATATTATTGTTGCGAAGTATTTGTATGAGAGAGCGGTGGAGAGTGGGGTTGGGAATAGGATTGAATTTTGAGGGACTGCCTTTTGGTGGTCTTTTTTTGTGCTGATATCAAATCATGAATTCAATGGGCGTATGAAAAAAACTGCACCTCTAACAAGTAGAGGTGCAGTTTTTTTACCATTCCCGCCATTCTTCTGTTATATCTTCTTCGGATTCTAAGCCAGCTATTCGTGCAGCTGAATCGATAAATTCATAGAGATCTTCTCTTTCCATTGTTTCGATAAAATGGTCATGTTCGATATTTAGTTCATTTATTTTAATAACGACCTCTTTAACAACTCGCATTACTTCGACTTCGGTTGGGTTCTCCCCTAATTGCTGCAAATTGTTAATGTAAGTGTCAAGAACCGTATTTGTTGCACTTATATTTTCTTCAGTGAAAAATTCCCCATCTTCATCATACTCAACCCATGAGGTTGTTGGTTTGTTTTTTTTCAATTCATCAAATGTCATGATAACCTCCTAAAAGTGTTTTTTGTCTTTAATTTCATTCTACATTTTCGATCATATAAAACAATTATTTTAGAGGGGTTTTCTGTAAGTTGATAGTTTTTTAACTCATTTTATGAGACTACTTATTAGTGGTCTTTTTATTTTCCCCGCCGCATAAATATAGTTTACCCCGCATTAACGGGCAGTAAGACTCCCACCTCAAAATTCG
The DNA here is from genome assembly GCF_027710505.1 of Bacillus cereus group sp. TH152-1LC. Taxonomy (NCBI): domain Bacteria; kingdom Bacillati; phylum Bacillota; class Bacilli; order Caryophanales; family Bacillaceae; genus Bacillus; species Bacillus cereus group sp. TH152-1LC. The sequence continues at coordinate 33,922 of NZ_JAQFNK010000020.1, forward strand.
GCGAATGCGGAGGAGTTAGGTGGGAGATCAACTGCCCGTAAAAGCCCGATTGGTTCAACTAATAATCAGTGGGGGATGAACAAAACACCCACTGATTAAAGTTTCACTTTATCGCAAGAATGCATTAATAGATTATAAACTTTCTATCTTTGCGAAAAAGTTTGACTTTATATACGGGTAGTGGTGATTTAAAACCTATAAGAAAACTCGGTATTAATTCCGAGTTTTCTTATAGGTGTAAATAGTCGAGAGGGGTCGAAATATGAAAAAGAAGTTGTTTGCATTACCATTTGTCCTACTATTACTTATTGCATTAGCGGCTTGTTCTGGGGAGAAAGATTCTTCAAAGCAAGCAGGAACTAATACGTCGGGGACTCCGAAAGATGGAGGGGCGTTAACGATTGGTGTTAGTGATAATCCAGATACGATGAATCCGCTTTATGCGAATGATCGTGTGTCGTTAACTTTGCAGCAAGCTTTATATGCGCTGCTGTATCATATGGAAGACGGTAAGAAAAAGTTTGTTCTTGCTGAAAGCTTTACGCCTTCAGAGGACCAATTAACATGGACTTTAAAACTAAAGGATAATTTAAAATGGCATGACGGTAAGAAGATTACATCAGATGATATCGCATTTACATTCCAATCTATTTTAGATGAGAAGCAAAATAGTTCAAGTCGTGAAAACTTTATTTTTAAAGGAAAGCCGCTTGAGGTGAAAAAAGTGGATGAGCTAACGACTCAATTCGTATTACCACAAGTAAGTGCATCTTTTGAAGGTGTAATGAATGATTTCTTCCCAATCCCGAAACATGTATTTGAAGGGGAAGCAGATTTAGCGAAGAGTAAGAAAAACTTACAGCCTGTAGGATCAGGTCCATTTAAGTTTAAAGAGTATAAATCAGATGAGTACGTTGCATTAGATCGATTCGATGATTATGTCGGCGGTAAAGCTAAATTAGACTCTATCGTATATCGCGTTGTAAAAGACCGTAATACAGCAAATGTTTCACTGCAAAATGGTCAAATCAACATGAAGATGATTGAGCCACAAGACTTTAAAAAATTAGATAGTACGGGAAAATTCTCAATGGTGACATTCCCTGAAGGTAGATTATTCTACTTATCTTATAACCAAAATACAGATCTTATGAAGAAAAAAGAAGTGCGCCAAGCAATCGCGCATGCGTTAGATAAGAAAGAAATGATTAACTCAGCATTCGTTTCTAGTCAATTTGCAGAACCAGCAAATTCAATCTTAACGCCAGACGCTATGTATTATGCAAAAGACATTAAAGATTATAAGTATGATAAGAAAGAAGCAAAAGATTTATTAGCGAAAGCTGGCGTGAAAGATAAAGAAAAAGTACGCGTGATGTATGTAACGAATAATAAAATTATGGAAAGCTTAGCGCTTTATACACAACAAAAATTACAAGAAGTTGGTTTAGAAGTTGAACTGAATGCATTAGATGCTAGTGCAGCAAGTGAAAAAAGCTTAGATAAAGCGAATAAAGAATATGATATTACATTCGGTGGTTACATAATGGGACCTGAGCCAGATTCATATAAGAGCTTATTCTTAAGTAATGCTGAATACAATTACGCACGTTATAAAAACGCTGATTTCGATAAGTTATGGGAAGAAGCTGCAGTTGAAACAGATAAAACAAAACGAGCAGAACTATACCATAAAATTCAAGAGACAGCTAGAGAAGACTTACCTTATCTACCAATCGCATATCCGAAAGCAGTTATTGCAGTAGATAAAAAGTTTGATGGATTGAAAGAAGCAAAAGCAATTCCAGTTACAATGTTTGAAGATTTATCTAAGATTTATGAAGTGAAATAGGAAACAGTAAAGAAGCTGGTGAAAATCAGCTTCTTTATCCCGCTTTAATGGGCAGTAAGGCTCCCGCTTTCAAACTCGGCAAATATGAGAAAGCGAGGCGGGAGCTCTGTTGATTAAAGTTTCACTTTATCCTGAGGGGGGAAGTTTGTGTATAAAGTAATTGCGAAGAGGCTTTTAAATGCAATTCCGCTTTTATTTGTTATTTCTATTATTTCTTTTCTATTAATAAAACTAGCACCGGGCGATCCGGTTCGAAACTTTGTCACGCCGAATATGAGTCCAATTGATGTCGAGCGTATTCGCACAAGTTTAGGACTAGATCAACCAATTTATATGCAGTATATTTTATGGTTAAAAAATATTTTAACAGGAAACTTTGGTTATTCACTTCAAAACCATCGTCCTGTTTTAGATCTTATTGTAGAAAGGTTACCTGCGACAATTGGGTTAATGGGATCATCTTTACTCGTCTCATTTGTAATCGCGATACCACTCGGACTATTAACAGGTGTGAAAAAGAATTCTATCTTTGATCGTGTTGTAAACTTTATCTCTTATGTAGGAATCTCAATGCCAGTCTTTTGGTTCGCTTTACTATTAATCTACTTATTCTCTTTAAAGTTGAACCTTCTTCCGAGTATGGGTATGCGTACAGTCGGTCAAGATTCCGTCTGGGATATTGTCCAGCACGGCATTTTACCTTGTATGGTATTAGCGTTCCAAAACGTTTCTGTTTATATGAGATATATTCGTTCAAGTACAATTCAGCAATTAGAAGAAGATTACGTACAAATTCAATATGCGTACGGTGCTTCGAAGAAAACAGTTTTATTTAATCACGTACTTCGAAACGTATTAATACCGATCATTACAATTTTCGGATTATCTATTCCGAGTTTAGTAGGCGGAGCGTTCATTACGGAAACAGTATTCTCATGGCCGGGACTTGGTTCGCTTGGAGTGAATGCTATTTTTAGATTTGATTATCCAATTATTATGGCAATTACATTACTATCATCCTTCATGTTAATTCTCGGTAACTTAATTGCTGATATTTTATATGGCGTAGTAGATCCGCGCATTCGAATGAGGGGGTGATTTGGAATGAATAATAGGAGATTTCAAACGATAAAAAGTAGTTTTACGAAAAATAAGTTTGTACTAATGGGAGTTATTATACTTGCGGTTTTAACGGTTGCATCGATATTCGCATTCGTATCACCGTACGATCCTAGTAAAATGTCGATTCCAGATCGTTTACAAGAACCGGGTATGAGCCATCCTTTCGGTACGGATGATTACGGAAGGGATTACTTAACGAGGGCGTTATATGGGGGACGCGTTTCGCTTGCGGTCGGTTTCCTGGCAATGGTTGTTTCTATTACAATCGGAACTGCGGTCGGAACAATTAGCGGATATTATGGCGGAAAGTTAGACAACTTCTTAATGCGAATTGTTGAAGTACTTATGTCAATTCCATCATTTTTCTTAATGCTGTTATTAAATGCTTATTTAAAACCAGGAATTACGACGTTAGTTCTTATTATTGGATTGCTAACATGGATGGACACTGCTCGTATTGTAAGGGCAGAAACGCTATCTGTAAAAGAGCGTGAGTACGTTTTATATGCAAAAGTATCAGGACAGAAATCACTCACAATTATTGTAAGACATATCATTCCAAACATTTTATCAACTATTATTATCGCTGCGACATTAACAATTGCGACATCGATTTTAATGGAATCATCACTTAGCTTTTTAGGTTTAGGTATTAGAGAACCAGATTCTTCTTGGGGTAGCATGCTAAACAATGCGCAAGGGTATATTGGCGAAGCTTGGTATTTAACACTCTTCCCAGGGTTCCTTATCCTTTTAACGGTACTTAGTTTTAACGTAATTGGTGAAGCATTGAAGAAAGCTTTCGCGCCAAAAGGAGCTGGAAATGAAAACTAAAGTGTTAAGTGAAAGGAGTGAGAAGCGTGTCTGAAAAACTGTTAGAAGTAAATAATTTAAAGACTTCTTTTTTCATAGAAAGCGGAGAAGTAGAAGCGGTTCGCGGCGTTACATTTCGTTTAAATAAAGGAGAAGTAGTCGGTATCGTTGGGGAGTCTGGAAGTGGAAAGAGTGTGATGGCGAAGTCTGTTATGTCTCTCGTTACATCACCAGGGAAAGTGAAAGAAGGGGAAATCCTTTTTCATAATGAAAATATCCTTTCTAAATCTGAAAAAGAATTGCGTTCTATTAGAGGAAATCAAATTTCACTTATCTCCCAAGATCCAATGTCTGCGCTAAATCCAGTCGTGAAAATTGGAAAGCAAATGACGGAAGTAATTATACGGCATCAAAAAGTGAAAAAGAAAGAAGCAGAGCAGATTGCGGTCAGTTTGTTAACACAAGTCGGTCTTTCTTCACCAGAAGAAAGGGTAAAACAATATCCGCATGAACTAAGCGGCGGAATGAAGCAGCGAGTTATGATCGCAATGGGGATGTCTTGTAACCCAGATCTTCTCATTGCGGACGAACCAACGACAGCGCTTGATGTAACGATACAAGCACAAATACTAGATTTAATGAAAAACTTAAAAAACGAAACGAACATGGCGTTACTTCTTATTACGCATGACTTAGGAATAGTCGCACAAAACTGTACACGCGTTATCGTTATGTATGGCGGGCTTATTATGGAAGAAGGACCTGTACTTGATATTTTCCAATCGCCGAATCATCCATATACGAAAGGGCTATTAAACTCTCTGCCGAAAATATCGAATGGCGTAAAAGAAAGACTCGCGCCAATTCAAGGTGTAACGCCAAACTTATTAAACCCGCCACAAGGTTGCCCATTCGCAGAGCGTTGCCCGCATGCGATGGACATTTGTGAAAAAGAGCGTCCGCCATATTTTGAAATCGGAAACGAAAGACGTTCTATGTGCTGGTTAAACGATAAGACAGTAGGTGAATCACATGCATGAAGAAAACTTAATTGAAGTTCGGAACTTAAAAAAATACTTTCCTATTAAAAAGGGGCTATTCGGCAGAAAAACAGAGCAATTAAAAGCAGTCGATGACTTAAGCTTCACAATTAAAAAGGGTGAAACATTCGGATTAGTAGGCGAATCAGGCTGCGGAAAATCAACGACAGGAAGAAGCATCATTCGTTTACACGATGTCACTTCAGGTAACATCCTATTCGACGGAAAAGACATCGCAAGTTTAAAGGAAAGTGAACTAAAAGAGTATCGGAAAAGAATGCAAATCATTTTCCAAGATCCATACGCATCATTAAATCCGTCGATGAACGTATTCCAAATTATTAGCGAGCCAATGAACATTCACGGTTCTTACGAAAAAGAAGAACAAAAAGAAATCATTTTAGACCTTCTAAAAAAGGTAGGTTTAAAGGAAGAACACTTATATCGCTACCCGCACGAATTTAGCGGAGGTCAGCGCCAGCGCATCAGCATCGCGCGCGTACTATCTGTAAAACCAGATTTCATCCTATGTGACGAACCAATCTCAGCACTTGATGTCTCAGTCCAAGCACAAGTCGTAAACATGCTGCAAGACATCCAAGAAGAAACAGGCGTCACATACTTATTCATCGCACATGACCTATCCATGGTAAGACACATATCAGACCGAATCGGAGTCATGTACTTAGGAAACATAGTAGAAATTGCCGACAGCGAAGACCTATACACAAAACCGGCACATCCATACACACAAGCACTACTCTCATCCATGCCAGAACCAGATCCAACAAACATAGGCAAAGAACGGATTATCCTAGAGGGAGAAGTACCGAGCCCACTCAACTCACCATCCGGCTGCAAATTCAGAACGCGCTGCAAATTCGCCACTGAAAAATGCGCACAGGAAGTACCGAAGATGGTTGAGATTGCGAAGGGGCATGAGGTGGCTTGTCATTTGTTTTAGATTTGAGGAAAAGCATTGGGGGACCTGGTGCTTTTTTTCTTTGTAGGTGAACGTGATGTGGGATTGGTTGTTAGTTTAGGAGATAACGCGCTCGAAATTTGTCGGTAAATCGATATGTTGTGTCGAAACGTTGATATGTTCGGAGTTACGATCGATATAATCGAATAATCGTTGATATATTTTTTTAAAGAGTGGGATTGGTTGTAGATTAATGTAGAAATTTAATGTTTTCGAAAAAAAGAATTGACTTCTATATCAGTTGTAACTAAAATGGTTACATAAAGATGTAATCAATTTAGTTACAATTAATATCTGCTAAAAATATGATTTATATATTTAATTAAGGATGGTGGTCCATACGTTGCCACCCGGTGTAGAAAGTTACTAACACATTCAAATCAATGCATATTCTAAGCTTTAGTATTTTCTGTTACGGGGCAATAAGGTGCAACGTTATCTTTTGTTAAAAACCTTGGTGGATCTTTCTTTGGAAATATTAGTTTTGGGGAAATATAGTAAGGTATCTAAAAAAGAACAAGGTATAAAAAGATGTACTTATATAAACCAAAAATTTAGTTGAGCTGGATAATAAAAAAAGGTAGGAGATTTAAATGGAGACGAAACAAGATAACCTTATTTACGTATGGGATGCATATTGTGGATGGTGCTATGGTTTTTCAGAAAGTATTAAAGGATTTTACAAAAACCACACTGAAGTGCCATTAACGGTTTTATGTGGAGGGTTATTTTTAGATAATTTACCAATGAAAAACTTCTCATATATAGAAGAAGGAAATAAAAGAATTAATCAACTTACAGGTGCTGAATTTGGTCCTTCATATCAAAAATTGGTGGAGGAAGGGACTTTTAAAATGAATTCGAAAGATGCTGCAATTGGCTTTTCAGCTTTACGCTCATTAGCGCCAGACCGTTTATTAGAATTCACTTCGGCTATGCAAAAAGCGTTTTATTATGAGGGCCAAAGTCTGAGTGATCCTGAAACATATCGCAAAATTGCAATCGAGCATGGTTTGGACCCTGAACAAGTATTAGAACGTTTAAACGCTCAAGAAATAATAATAGATGTCCAAAATGATTTCAATAAAGTTCGACAGCTTGGTGTTAATAGCTATCCTTCCTTACTTTTACAAAAGGATAATCAAATTATTCCTATTGGTGGTGGCGTAATGACGCCGGATAAAATTGAAGCGCGTTTTAAAAATTTATATTAAGAAAATTTAGGATATAGTAGCAAACATGTTATCTTAGGCCACCTGACATTCATCTCCGTAATATTCGCCAGTACTATTACACTTTCAGATAAATGGGAGTGGGAGATTTTATCGGAACAAGATAAAAATATGATAATTAGTTAATAACTTTAACAAAAGGAGAATAACATACTATGTTTAAAACAATCGATACAAATCAAAAAGATGTGAAATTAACGGTGTTTAGTTCGGACGAAAAAAGCTTTATGGTCACAGCAACATTAGTTGAGAAAGCAGGACATGCATTTTTAATAAACTCAAAATTTACTCAATCTGATTCGAAAGAAATTGTAGAGTATTTGAAAAAAAACAACTTATCTCTAGATAAAATCTTTATTATTCATGGGGATCCAGACTACTACTTTGGATTAGAAAATATTAAAGCTGCTTACCCAGAAGCTATAGCGTATGCTACGGAGTCTACTGTTGAACATATCGTTCATTCTGTCTTAGGGAAATTAAAAGTTTGGAAAGACGCCCTTGGAGAAAATGCGCCAAGTAACGTGGTATTACCTCAAGTGTTTAAAGAAAAAGCGATTGATTTTCAGGGGTTAACATTTGAACTAGTAGGCTTAGATCATTACAGAACTAGCTTATTTAATAAAGAGCTGAAAGTATTAATTGGTGGTATTGATGTATTTAACGAAATACATGTATTCTTAGCGGATACTAGCTCAAAAGCGGCGATGGAGGCGTGGATTGAGAACTTGAAAGTGTTACAAGCATTACATGCTGACATAATTGTACCAAGCCATGGATCAATCGAAAAATCTCTAAATAATCAAGCACTTACTGCGACAATGGATTATTTAAGAACTGCGGTTCAAGCTTCTGAGGAAAGTGGAACTTCAAAAGATTTTGTGGCAAAACTTGAAGCAGCATATCCAGACTATGCAAATAAAGGTGTATTAGAATTAAGTGCAAAAGTTGTAACAAAAGAAATGCCTTGGGGTTAATGATATGAATAAATATCAAAAACTATTACATGAAACGTATGTGTTAACTGGCGAAGGGAAATTGGATGCGTTCAAAACGTATTTAAGTGAAAATGTATCTTGGACAGAAGCTGCTGGGTTTCCATATGCAGGTACTTATATAGGTCCAGGTGAAGTAGTGAAAAACGTACATGAACGTCTTGGCACGGAATGGGATGACTATAGCGCTAAAGATGAAATTTATACTTTTAATAACAATACTGTTATTGTGTATGGAAAATATAGTGGAACATATAAAGCTACAGGGAAGTCATTTGTAGCAGATTTTTGTCATCTTTATAAGTTTGATGAGAACGATAAGGTTAAGAAGTTTATTCAAATTGTGGACAGTGCAACTGTTAATGAGGTATTAAGTTAGAGTTAATCGTTTCTAATATGCCTTGTATAGGGGGAGGATAAATGAAATTCCTAACATTACCCCTGACATTACATTTTTGGGAAGGTTTCTCCTTCTTCAAACTTTTTATAGAAGAAAACTTATTTAAGTAGAAGAGGTAGGTATATATGAAATTAGAGAAAAGTTTAATCATAACAATTATTTCTGTATTTATTTTAGGAGTAGTTTCGACTTTGGTATATCAAGCTTCCACCGGTAATAACAAAGGGAACTCAATAAAGAGCGAGAATGTTGCTTCTGTATCAAAAGAAGTGAAAGAAAATGAAAAGAATAAAAAGATGGTAGTTGATTTCTATAATGAAGTTTTTAACAAACATAATATCGATATTATCCCTAAATATGTTAGCGAAGATTATAAGCAACATAATCCTTTTGTTGCTGATGGACGAAAAGCCTTCATGGATTTCTTTAAGGAGGATTTTGTTAAAAATCCTAATTCCTCTGCAGAGATTAAACGTGTAGTAGCTGAAGGGGATACAGTTGCTCTTCATGTACATTCTCGTACTAATTCTCAAGATAAGGGAGTTGCTATAGTGGATATATTTCGTATCAAGGATGGAAAGATTGTCGAACACTGGGATGTAATTCAAGAGATTCCAAGTGAAGCAGCTAATGATAATACGATGTTTTAGATAGAAGATATATTTAATAATTGTTTAATTGATAGTGCTGTATAGAATTTAGAAATTTAGATAAGTAAAGGAGATGTCCTAGTACCATGCCTGGGACATCTCCTTTTTGTTTTAACGAGATTTAATTTATTGTTACTTGTATTTTTTTATGTACTACTATTCGATTACACATCATTTCAGGCGGTTTTCTTTTATCCCGCATTAATGGGCAGTAAGATCCCCACCTCTTTTAATTCTTCAATTAATAAAAAGTTTGCTTTCAAATTAGAAAGGGTTAGTCCCTTACACCCAAAAACAAAGGGGAACTCAATTATTCAAATTCATATAAAGTTTCAATCTTGTCTAAGCATCCATTAGGATATACAATGGATCATCTATTTTTCTTTACATAATCTCCAGATGCAGTCCATATCAACTATAGATTCTTGTCTTATGCTAAATGTAATCAAAAAGCAAGTAGATAAAGATAATGACTAAAACATTAACTCTAGATACTTTTTTGATGAATATTACAAATAAACAGGAGGTAATGAAAAATGATTAAAACATTATTAGCAGGAGCACTTTTAAGTACAGGATTGGTAGCGGGAGGTGCAGATGATGCGAAAATGGACAATTTAAAGTCAAATGAAGGTAGTTCAAATCAAGTAATTACACAGAGTGTAGATGGAACAACGTCTTTCTCACAAAACTTTGATTTACCTAAAGATGCAGTGCCAGCAACTCCTAAAGGAAACGCAAAAACAGTTGAAAGAACAGAGGGTACAGGTTCTCAAGAAGGAAAAATGGTACCAACAAAAGAAGGTACAGATTCTCAACCAGGATTTGAAATGGGATCCCCTGAGAAACCAGAATATGCAAAAACAGTTGAAAGAACAGAAGGTACAGATTCTCAAGAAGGAAAAATGGTACCAACAAAAGAAGGTGCAGATTCTCAATCTGGATTTGAAATGGGAGCCCCTGAAAAACCAGAATATGCAAAAACTGTTGAAAGAACAGAGGGTACAGACTCTCAAGAAGGAAAAATGGTACCAACAAAAGAAGGAAATTAAATAATATATAGTTATAACGAAGAGCATCCAAAAAGTGGTGCTCTTTTTATATTATAGGGATTAACTAGTTTTACTCAATATAGAACTGTAGGAGGAATTCAAACTAGAATATGGGTTACTGTCTCTTCAAATCATGGTGTTTGAAGCACTAGTTTTGGTGGTAACGTTACAACATAAACATTTTATTAGAGATTTTTTAAATTTACATACACTCTAGATAAACTACATATCAACTTCAGATACTTGTTTTATGATACAAGTAATCAAACAAAAGGAGGGCAATACAAAATGATTACAACAGTATCAACAGGGCACTCTTTTAAGTACAGGAGATTATTAACAGGTGGAGAAAATGTTGAAGATGTACAGACAGATAAACATATTCCATATGAACAAAATGAATTGCAGCAAACTCTAGAAAAGTACAATTCGAAGAAATTTGAGTTATAAAAAGAAAATAGATAAATGAACAAGAGAAAAGTATTTTTATTTTCATTTGGATATAGGACTTGAATCAAACTTTTATACTAAAATATATAGGGCAAAAAGGAGGGAGTACATTGCACAAAATTATTTATGGAATATTAATTTTAATATATACTTTTTATTCATTTTTTGTAAGTGATGGAAGTGAAGTAAGGTTTATTATGCTGTTAACTATAGTACTTATCTTTTCTGTGGTTTTAGAAAAAGGAAATGCAAACCAAACGACTGATTAAGGGGCGTTTGGTTTGCATTTTTTATTGGCTATTACAGTCTAGATGTTTTAGGGGTAGCACCAAATTTCATTTTGGGGGCACTATCAAATTTTTAGTTGATGAAAATACGGTGCAACTCCTACTAGAGAAAACACCGCCTAAAATAGAAAACTTTTAACCTATTATCATTTATTCCGTAGCTTTTAAGGTATTTAACACGACTTTGGTTGCATCTGCAATAAGTTTATCGTCATATTTAGCATCTTCTTTATCATGATTAGAAAGTATAGCAAGAACAATCGGCTTTTGATTTGGTGGCCAAATAATTGCGATATCATTTCTTGTTCCGTAAGATCCCGCGCCTGTTTTATCAGCTACTTCCCATCCTTTTGGTACGCCCGCACGAATCAATTTATCTCCAGTTGTATTTCTCTTCATCCAATCTACTAATAGTTCACGTTTTTCTGTTGGAAGTGCAGTCCCTAATGTAAATGATTGAAGCGTCTTAGCTATTGCTTCTGGTGTACTGGTATCATGTGTTTCTCCTGGATGCACTTCATTTAATTCAGGTTCAAATCGTTCTGAAGTAGTAACAGTATCTCCCATTTCTCTCAAGATTTTTTCAAATTCAGAGGGACCTCCTAACTGTTTAAGAATCAAATTATGTGCTGTGCTGTCACTATATCGAACTGAAGCATCTGCAAGTTCTTTTAACGTCATTCCTGTATCAACATGCTTTTCAGTAATTGGATTATAATTAGAAAGATCTTCATGAGTATACGTAATCCTTTGATCAAGAGCTTCTAATGAGTTCTTGCGTAAAAGAGCGCCCACAGCTAATGATTTAGATGTAGATGCAAATGCAAAACGATTATCTGAATGATAGGCAACAGTTTGATTTGTACCTGTGTCCAGTGCATAAATACCAAGCTTAGCATCATATTCTTTTTCAAGTTTAGCGAAAGATTGATTACCTGTATTTTCTTGTTTAATTTGATTAGTTTGATTCGTTTGTTTAGGTGGTTCAGATTGAGTATTACTATTGGAACAGCCTATAAGTGATACACATGAAATTAATACTACAGGCACAATCTTTTTGTAATGTAAAATGTTAAAGAACTTGTTTAAAACGAACATAAATTTTCAACCTCTTTCAAGCATATATGGATTTTGTCTAGGTATTCTAAATACCAATGCAATTAAAGATGGCATAGGGTAACAATACTACTGTAGCTAAAATTTCACAGGTTAAAGGACATCCAAAACGTTTATCCCGCTATTTGCCGGGCAGTAAGACCCCCGCTGATTAAAGTTTCACTTTATATGATTGATAAGTCACAGTTTGCGTTATTTCTTTTTTGTTTCCACTTGTAATGGTTCACCTGTGAAAGTATTACAATACATGTTTTTTACTTTTGGGAATAATAAGTCCTTTCATTTTTTTGTAATACATAAAAATAGATGTCAAACGGGATATGTTGTATCCAATCTGGACAACTCATATTAGAAATACACTTATTAGACACTCTAAGTAATAAATTTGTTCCACTTTAAGATGAGGAAGAATTTGGGGTTTGTAAAATAACAATGGAACTACGCGTTTTTTCGTCATACAAAAACCTCTACATATAAGTAGAGGTTTTTAAATTGCATATGAATGAATTATGCTTTTTCAGATAAACGAAGATTATAGAATACATCATTTTAACTAGACTTATTATTAACTAATGTATCCCCACCACCAAGCTCCGCCTCAATCTGCGAAGTCTTCGATGACTCATCCATGCGCCAATACGTAATAAAGCTGATCGCGATACATCCAGCTACGTAGAAGTAGAATAATGATTCCATTCCGATACTCTTTAGCCATAATGCGATGAACTCGGCAGTTCCGCCGAATATCGCAACGGTTAGTGCATACGGTAAACCTACGCCTAATGCGCGAATTTCAGTTGGGAAGAGTTCTGCTTTTACAATTGCGTTAATGGAAGTGTAACCAGTAACGATAATGAGACCGACCATCATGAGTAAGAATGCTACCAATGGTTCTGTTGTTTTTTCCATGAAGAAGAAGATTGGTGCTGTTAGTAATGTTCCGAGAATACCGAAAGCCATTAATAGTGGGCGGCGTCCAATTTTATCGGATAATAGCCCTGCAATTGGTTGAAGTACGACGAAAATAAGTAGTGCGGCAAAGTTAATCCAGCTTACAACTTCTTTCGGCAGACCGATTGTGTTTACCATGAATTTTTGTAAATATGTTGTGTACGTATAGAATGCGACAGTGCCTCCTAATGTTAGGCCGACTACTGTTAATACTGCTTTCGGATGTTTCATAAGCGCGCGAACGGTTCCTGCGTTTTCGCGTTTTTGTGATTTTATGTTTGCGAACTGCTCCGATTCATCCATTGTGCGGCGAAGCCATAATACAGCTACTGCGCCCATCGCTCCAATAATGAACGGAATGCGCCAGCCCCAAGCTTTCATATCTGGTTCGCTTAGTAATTGTTGAAGAACAATTTGAACGCCTAACGCAACCATTTGCCCAGCAACGAGCGTTACGTATTGGAAGCTTGAATAAAAGCCTCGGCGACCACTACTAGCCATTTCAGATAAATACGTTGCCGAAGTTCCGTACTCTCCGCCGAGTGATAATCCTTGTAGTAAACGGGCAAGAACTAAAATAATTGGCGCCATAATCCCAATGCTTTCGTAACTAGGTGTACAGGCGATAATTAAAGAACCACCGGCCATAACCGTAATCGAAAGCGTTAATGCTGCCCGGCGTCCGTGCCGATCCGCATAGCGTCCCATTAATAAACTTCCGATAGGGCGCATTAGAAATCCAACTGCGAAAATAGCTGCTGTGTTCAGTAACTGACTCGTTGGATCTCCTTTAGGAAAGAACTCTGCTGAGAAGTAAACAGCGAAAGCAGAGTAAACGTACCAGTCGTACCATTCAATTAAATTGCCGACTGAACCTTTGAAAATATTGCCGGCGACTCGGTTAGATTTTGCTTGAGCCATAATCATTCCTCCTATTGCTTAGAAATAAAAGTTAAATATGAAAGCGTTTTTATTGTAGTTGAATTGTACTGTCTATAGAATAAAATCTCAATATTATGACAATTTTATTCTTTTTGTACTTTATGTACATGGAGAGTTTTAATAGTTGCTTCATTATTCGTTTTGTCATAATAATAGAAAAAGGAGATTGATAGTTTCGAATATTTTATCAAAGGATATGAAGTATGAAGAAATCACGCAAAGTGTCATTACAAACGAAAATAGTAAGCTTAATTATCGCGTTAATATTATTTGTCGTTCTCCTATTAGCGGGAATATTTGTTTACATTCAGTCCGTTGATACGAAGCGTCAAGTGGAACAGTTAGCACTGCAAACAGCTAAATCTCTTTCTTTTATGCCAGCTATAAAAGATGCTTTTCAAAATAACGAGCATAAAAGTACAATCCAATCCATTGCGGAACAAGTTCGCGAGCAAGCTGGTGCAGATACTGTCATTATAGAAGATCGCTTTGGGGTGATGTATTCCCATTCTAATTCGGAGTTAATTGGCACAAAGAGTAACAATCCATATAACTATGAAGCACTTACTTTTGGAGGATATTATACGCTCGAAGGAAATGGGGAAAGTGGTCCTGCTTTAATGGCGAAGGCACCTATTATTGTTCATAACGGAGACTACAATCAAGTAGTAGGTGTTGTGACAGTAGAGTTTTTAATAAAAGGTATTGAATCTAACATACTGAGCAGAACGAAAGAAATTATACTCTTTTCCTTAGCTGTATTACTAGCTGGCATTGTTGGCGGTATTCTTTTAGCACGTAGCATTCGTAAAGATACACTCGGTTTGGAACCGAATGAAATCGCGGCGTTATACCGGGAACGAAGTGCGATACTACTATCTATAAAAGAAGGGATTATCGCTATTGATCAAAACGGTTTTATTACGATGATGAATACGTCGGCAGAAGAGATGCTACATGTAAATGGTGATTATATGCAGCAACACATTTCAAAGGTTTTACCAAATTTTAATATGGAAAGAGTGCTAGAAACTGATCAAGAAATCGCGTTTCAAGATAAGGTGTTTATTTTAAACATGACACCGATACTCGAAAATAACAGTACGGTAGGAGTTGTATGTAGTTTTCGAGATAAAACAGAACTGCAAAACTTAGTGAATACAATATCCGAGGTAAGAAAGTATTCAGAAGACTTACGCGCTCAAACACATGAATTTACAAATAAACTTTTTGTCTTGTCAGGATTACTTCAGTTAGGACATTACAAAGAAGCGATTGAATTTATCCAACAAGAATCTAATATTCATCAAAGTCAAAACCATATTTTATTCCATCAAATTCATGATGCGAAAGTACAAGCTATTTTATTAGGAAAAATCGGAACAGCGTCTGAGAAGAAAATCGATTTTCATATTGAAGGAGATAGTGCGCTTCATCCGTTACCAGACCATATAAAAGTTTCGCACCTTATTACGATCCTTGGAAATATAATCGACAATGCGTTTGATGCGGTGAGTGAGCAAGAGGAAAAGAATGTTTCCTTCTTCGTTACGGATATTGGGCACGATATTGTGTTTGAAGTGATAGATAGCGGGATAGGGATAACGGCAGAAAAAATAACGACCATTTTTCAAAAAGGTTTTTCAACGAAAGGAAACAATCGTGGTTACGGACTAGCAAACGTGAAAGAAATGGTAGATGTACTAGAAGGAACAATTGAAATTCAAAACGAGAAAAATGGGGGAGCTATTTTTACAATTTACCTTCCGAAAACATTGAGAGAAAGTACATGACAAACAGGGGGATGGGCATATGTTGAAGGTTGCAATTGCAGAAGATGATTTCCGTGTCGCACAAATTCAGGAAGAGTTTTTATCAAAAATAAAGGACGTAAAAGTGATTGGAAAAGCATTGAACGCGAAAGAAACGATGGAACTACTACAAAGGGAAGAAACCGATTTACTTCTATTAGATAACTATTTACCAGACGGAATCGGAACAGACTTATTGCCCAAAATTCATGCAGATTTTCCAAACGTTGATGTCATTATGGTTACTGCGGCAAATGAAAACCATATGTTAGAAAAAGCAATTCGAAACGGCGTAAGCAACTACCTTATAAAACCGGTCACGCTTGAAAAATTTGTTCGCACAATTGAAGACTATAAAAGAAAGAAGCAATTATTACATAGTAACAATGAAGTGAATCAAGCACTTATCGATAACTTCTTTGGCATTTCACAAACGCAAGACATAAAAAATTTACCGACAGGTGTTGATCCGTTAACACTGCAAAAAGTGAAAGGGATTATAAAAGGATTCGAAGAGGGAATTACAATAGAAGAAATGGGGGAACAAATGGGAGCCTCCAGAACAACCGCAAGAAGATACTTAGAATACTTAGTAGCGACAAATGAATGCACAGTAGAGTACACATACGGCATTATCGGACGACCGGAACGAAAATATCGAATAGGGCGAGGACTATGAAAAAGGGATTATTACTATGTATATGGATCATGACAGGAGTAATAGCTGGTTGTTCTTCGGAAAAATCCCATACGAATACAGTGAACATCGACAAAGTAGAAATCGTTGCGCCGAACGTTCAAGGAGCAGGATGGGACTTAACAGCACGAGCGATGCAAAAAACACTGACAGAAGAAAAAATCTTCACAAAACCAATCACTGTCACAAACAAAGTAGGTGGCAGCGGTGACGTCGGATGGAAATATACGAAACAAAAAGGCGGTCACGTACTGGCGATTAACTCAAGCTTACTCATAACGAACAACCTACTAGGCCACAGTAAACTAACATATAAAGACTTCACACCGCTCGCAACACTCGCATCGGACTGGGAAGTCGTTGTCGTATCAAAAGACTCGAATATAGAAAATGCAAAACAACTAATGGAACAACTAAAACAAGACAAGAAAAACTTCAAAATCGGTGTTGCCCCAGGCCTAGGAAACGACGATCACCTATCCTTCGTACAAGTAAGCAAAGCCTTCGGCATAAACCCTGCCGAACTACAATTCTTCGTCTACGAAAACAAAGAAAAAATCATAAACGCCCTAACGAACAAACAAATAGGCGCCGCAACCATGACCCTATCCGAAGCCGAAAAACAATACAAAGCCGGCAAAATAAAAATACTAGCCGTATCCGCACCAAAACGACTAGACCGCCTACCAGAAATTCCAACATGGAAAGAACAAGGAATCAACGTCATCTTCCAGCACTGGAAAGGAATTATGGGCCCGAAAGATATGACGGAGGAAGAGGTTGCTTATTGGGATGGTGTGATTAAGAAGATGGTGGAGAGTGATAGTTGGAAGGGGATTTTGAGGGAGAGAGGGTGGGATTCTTATTATAAGGATAGTGGGGAGAGTAGGGAGTTTTTGGAGGAATGTCATTTTAGGTATGAGGAAATGGTGAAAAAAGAGGCTTAAGAGGGAAGTATTCAATCAGGCTTTATTTTTGTAGTTACTTCTATATAATATAAAAGAGATGAGGGTGTTAGGCCAATTATATTAAAAGGGCTAGATAGGGATAGATAAAATCTAGCTTACTGATTAAAAATATATTAGTCGTTTAAAGATATAAAAGGCATTTTTCAGTCTATAAAGTGTGGAAACATAAAGTATAGAGTTTCTGTGAGATTTAAGGAGGATATAATGAAGAAAAATATTTATGTTGTTGGAGCAGTAATTGTTCAAGATGAGAAAATTTTATGTGCACAAAGAGGGCCATCTAAATCGCTACCTCTTATGTGGGAATTTCCAGGTGGGAAAATAGAAGAGGGAGAAACACCTCAAGAGGCGTTAAAGCGTGAAATTGATGAAGAAATGCATTGTAGCGTGCAGATTGGTGAGCAAATTGATTATACAGCCTATGAGTATGATTTTGGTATTGTTCATTTGAAAACTTTCTATTGTAAACTTGTTGAAGGAAGTCCAGTTCTAACTGAGCACGTAGCAATTAAATGGTTATACCCGAATGAACTAGCAGCTTTAGAGTGGGCACCTGCGGATATCCCAACTATTGAGAAGTTATCAAAAGAATCGCTTATAAAGTAATTTGATAAAAACTATCCGTTTTAGGCGGATAGTTTTTTATATTGTAATAAATTTGCACTTTAAATCAGTGAGTAATACAATTAATATAAAAATTTGTCATAAATGGTGATCATATGGAGAATTTTATTCAAAAATTAGAGGGCTCTTTATATAAAGGGTTTATTAATCAAAAACATAATCATCCTGGAATATATAAGCCTAAATTATTAGTAAACAATACGAAGAAAAATGAAAATGTTTTAAGTTCATTGTTGGAGGAGCTAGAAAATAGTACATCCTTTATTTTCTCAGTGGCTTTTATTACGGAAAGTGGACTGGCGACTTTAAAATCGCATTTCCTTGATCTTAAACAAAGAGGGGTTAAAGGACGTATATTAACATCTACATTCTTAAATTTTAATACACCAAAAGTGTTTAGAGAATTAATGAAACTTGAAAATGTAGAAGTAAGATTAACAAACTTATCTGGTTTTCATTCAAAGGGGTACATATTTGATAATAAAACACATTGTTCATTAATTGTCGGTAGTTCAAATCTGACTGCACATGCTTTGAAGGTAAACTATGAATGGAACGTCAAGTTAACATCGCATGAAGATGGAGAGATAGTACAGCATTTTAAAAATCAATTTGAAGAAGTCTGGGAGCACTCTCAAGTATTAACTGAAGAGTTAATTGCAAATTACGAAACAATATATGAACAAGCTGCAGAAAATAAGTTGCTAGATCGAGTTATAGAATTACCTGGTCAATATCATAATGCAATTGAAGAAGCGTTGAAAATTACGCCAAATAAAATGCAACAAGCTGCGTTAAAAGAAATACAAGCTATTCGAGACGCTGGAAAAGCAAAAGGCTTAGTTATTTCCGCAACAGGAACGGGTAAGACATATCTTTCAGCATTTGATGTCAGAAATTTTGCACCTAAACGGATGCTATTTATTGTTCACCGAGAGCAAATATTAAATAAAGCAAAATCAGATTTTCAAAAGGTTCTTGGTGGAGCCGATGAGGACTTTGGCGTTTTATCAGGATCAAATAAGCAAATAAATGCTAAATATTTATTTGCGACAATCCAGACTATTGCAAAGGAAGAAAATTTACATCAATTTGATCCTGGGCTATTTGATTATATTTTAATAGATGAAGTTCATAAAGCTGGTGCTAGTTCTTATCATAGAGTTATTGATTATTTTAAACCGAAATTTTTAATGGGAATGACTGCTACACCTGAACGTACAGACAATTTTAATATTTATGAGCTATTTGATTACAATATTGCTTATGAAATTCGTTTGCAAGAAGCGCTTGAAGAAGATATGCTTTGTCCTTTCCATTATTTTGGAGTAACTGATTTTGAATATAATGGTGAAAAGATAGATGATACTACAGTTTTATCTAAACTTGTTACGGAAGAGCGAATGGATCATGTAGTTGAAAAAGTAAAATACTATGGTTATTCTGGTGAGAAAGTAACAGGATTAATGTTTTGCAGCCGAAAAGATGAGGCAGAACAATTATCATATGCCTTAAATAATAGAGGTTTTCGCACATTTGCATTAACCGGCGATCATTCCCAAAAGGAAAGAGAACTGCGGGTGAATCAATTAGAAAATGGCGTACTGGATTATATTTTAACAGTAGATATTTTTAATGAAGGAATTGATATTCCAAGTGTTAATCAAGTTGTCATGTTAAGACAAACTCAATCAAGTATTATCTTTATACAGCAGCTGGGGCGTGGACTTCGAAAACACGATTCGAAAGATTTTGTTACGATCATTGATTTTATTGGAAACTATAAAAATAACTATTTAATTCCGATCGCTCTTTCGGGGGATAGATCACAAAATAAAGATAATATACGTAGATATACAAATGACACGAGTTATATTAAAGGTATTTCAACAGTCAACTTTGAAGAGATAGCGAAAAAACAAATCTTTAAAGCGATTAATAATAGTAATTTAACAGCAATGAAAGTATTAAAGGAAGCTTTTGCTGAGTTGAAAAATAGAATAGGAAGAACTCCATATCTATATGACTTTATAGTAAACCATTCTATTGATCCAGTTGTACTTGTAGAAGGATATTCGAACTATTATCAGTTCTTATTGAAAATGAAAGAAGACGTCCCTGCATTAACAGAGTACGAAAATAAAGTTTTAACGATGTTTTCATTGGAAGTATTGAATGGAAAACGTAAAAACGAAATTGTTTTATTAGAATTGTTACTAAAGCAAGAAAAAGTTGATAAAGATGAGTATATAAAACAACTTGAAAAATCTAATTGCTTAACAGATGATGACACGATTACTTCTGTGCAACGAATTTTTGAATTAGGATTTTTCTTGCAAAACAGCCAAAAGAAATATGGAGAAAAGCCAATTCTCTCTTTACAGGCCGATAAGACGTATATGTTTAATGATTCTATCCGAAAAAGCTTAGAACAAAATGAATACTTTAAGCGTATGGTTATGGACATTATTAAAAGTGCAAGGGAAAAGAGCAAAAACTATGAGTGTGATAGTAACCTTACTGTATATAAAAAATACTCAAGAAAAGATGTTTGTAAACTTTTAAATTGGCATAATGATGAGAGCTCAACTATGTATGGTTATAAGACAAAGTACTATACTTGTCCAATATTTATCACATACCATAAAAATGATGAGGTAGAATCCAGTGTGGACTACGGTGATGAATTCCTTAATCAAGATGTTCTTAAATGGTATACAAGAAGTAATAGAACATTAAAATCAAAGGAAGTTCAAACAATTATTGATGCTAAAGAAAATAATATTGATGTCCATATTTTTGTGAAAAAAGATGATGACGAGGGAAGTGACTTTTACTATTTAGGAAAAGCGAGACCTGATAAAGCAAGTGTAGAACAAACTGAAATGCAAGATAAAAATGGAAAAGAACTACCTGTTGTTACGATGAATATGATTATGGAGAAATCGATGGATAATAAGCTTTATGATTATTTAAAGGATGGTAATGTTTTGTAGGTGGGTTAAGTATTTAATGCCAGCATGTCCTTACAATGATTAAGAAGTAGTATTGGTAGAAAAGATGAGGCTGTATCAAAATGACATTGGAGTATGCTTTTGATATGGCCTTCTTTATTGGGGGGGGAATGTGTTTTTTGCTGGTTTTCATGCGTCCATTTCAGTGGTGTGAGCAGAATGTAGTGAATCTTCTCCTGTTAAGAGGTAGTGTGTGCAGGATGTTTAGATTTGGATTGATTATGAGAGTTGGCTTGTTAGTATTCGGAGAGATAGACGGGGAAAGAAGTTTTTTTAAAGTTGGTCGTTATGGATTTTTTAATGTTTTTATAACCTTGGAAATTGATAAAATAGAAGATAACGATATTTGTATTATGAAAGAGGAGAGAGAATAATGAAAAACGTTTATGAAAAAATTATGGAATTCCGCGATCAAAGGAATTGGAAACAATATCATGATGAAAAAGACTTGGCAATTTCGATTTCATTAGAAGCAAATGAGCTTTTGGAAAACTTTCAATGGAAAAGTAGTGAAGAAGCATTAGCTACCTCTCGTCAAAATATAAAAGAGGAGATGGCTGATGTATTTATATATTTAATTCAAATGGCAGATAAAATGGATGTGAATTTAGAGGAAGAGGTTATTCGAAAGCTAGAGAAAAACGCAAAGAAATACCCTGTATCACAAGAAAGAGAAGGGGATATTAAATGATTATATATAACGAGACATCCAAAGATTTTTTGGAGCATATTCGTGATAAACAGATTGGATATGTCTTGAAAAATAATTTGTTAAATAAAATGAATAAAGTTGTTTCGGATAGTGAAATAAGATCCTGGGAGAGGTCTTTGCCGCAAATGGCAAAATTACTCCGTGATGTGGAATTAAAGGATGATACACATGTACTGTTAGAGTATAAACTGCCTTCTACAGAGAAAAGAATCGATTTTCTTATTACTGGTCAGGATGAAACAGGAACAGATAATGCATTGATTGTTGAACTGAAACAGTGGGAAAAAGCAATAACTGCTGAGGGCGATGGAATTGTAAAAACGTTCTTAGGAGGGCGTGAGCGCGAAACAGTTCACCCTTCATATCAAGCGTCATCGTATAAAAGATTTCTCCAAAATTTTAATGAATCTTTATACGATGAGTCAGCTATTAGTTTGCATTCCTGTGCATACTTACACAATTATATTATGGATCGAGATGAGGAACCTTTATTAGATAGTAGATACGAAAGGTATCTTCAGGAGTCCCCAATATATTTTCAATTTGACGATAGGGTTTTAGCTGAAAACATAAGCAAACTAGTCTCTAATGGGAATGGTGGGGAAATTGCTGCAGCCATTGAAACAGGGAGAATTCATCCTTCAAAAAAGCTTGTAGAAAGAGCTAAGTCTTTAATTGAAGGGAATGAGGAATTTATCTTATTAGATGAGCAAAAGGTTGCTTATGAAAAAATTGTTAATATGTATGATCAAATGAAAACAAAAAAAGATCAAAAGCAAGTGATTTTGATAAAAGGTGGTCCAGGTACCGGAAAATCAGTGATTGGATTACATGTGATGAGTCACATGCTAAAGGAAGAGGCTTATGTAGAATATATTACGCCGAATCAGGCTTTTAGGGAAGTTTTACGAAAAAAAATGATTGGTACATCAGGATTTGTAGAATTAAGGGATTTATTTAAAGGATCTGCTTCTTATGTTGATACGCCAGAAAATTATTTTGATGTATTGATTTGTGATGAAGCACATCGTTTAAAAGAACATGGACATATGAAAAAGAAAATCGTGGGGGAAAATCAAGCTACACAAATCATGCGATCTTCTAAAATAAGTGTTTTTTTTATCGATGACTCCCAAAAGATATCGAAAAAAGATATTGGAAGTGTAGCTCTATTGACAGAAGAAGCAGCAAAATTTGAAGCTGAAGTTCATGTTGTAGAATTGGATTCACAATACCGTTGTTCGGGATCAGGTAATTATATTGAATGGCTAGACAGTATTTTTGGTGATGAAAATAATAATGTAGTACTTGAAGGAGATTTTGATTTTAAAGTTATATCTGATCCCCATATATTAAGAGAAGAGATTGTTAAAAAAAGAGGTGGGAGGTTATTAGCAGGTTACGCTTGGGAATGGACTAAAAATACTAAGGGAAAAGAATTGGCACATGATGTTGTAATTAAAGAACATAACTTCACTCTACCATGGAATGATCCGAATCGAATTGATTGGGCTATACATCCAGATTGTGCAGATCAAATTGGATGCATACATACAGTACAAGGCTTAGAAATGGACTATGTTGGTGTCATAATTGGTAATGATTTGGGATATGACAAAGAAAATGGCACTCTAATTATTAGAAGAGATGAATTTAAAGATAAAGGGGCAAAACCAGCTAAACCGAAGAAAGGCCGAATAGATCCGTTAATTACTCTTGTTAAAAATACATATAAGACTCTTATGACACGTGGAATGAAAGGTTGTTATGTGTATTGTTGTGATAGAGAGTTAGAAAAATTTTTAGTAGAATGTAATAGTAGATATAGCAATGAGAAATAGTTTGAATTCTTAAAAGTATTACGTAGCAATAATTGGATGATTTGAGGTGGGGTAATTAAATAACCTATTATTTGGCTATTGATAATATGGAGTATATAATGTTTATTAGATTTCGGGAGGGTTATAATGGATACAAAAGGTTTTAAAAATGCAGTTGAAACATTAAAACTATATCACAGAATTAAGAATAATGACTTAAATGTTAATTCAACTGATAATGAAGAGTTAATTGAAGAATTATATGTGGATTTATTACCTAACTTAGGAATATTAGAACAGATGTTGACGAACGAAGCAACTTTTTTGATTGGAAGAAGAGGTACTGGGAAATCAACAATTATTGCAAGAGCGCAACATAAAATTAGAAAAGAAAAACGCCATTTATCAGTGTATATTAATGCTAAATCTGTGCACGAAATGTCGAAGGTTGGTAATATAACGGCTGATTTAAAAGCTTTAGACGGGGTCTTGGATAAGGCTGATATCAGGAGATTATTACTTTTAAGGAATTTTCTATTTGCATTTGAAGAAAGTTTATTAGAAGAATTGAAGTATGAAAAATATGGGTTTTTTAAAAAGTTAACTAATCATTTTAGAAATAAGAGGTTGCAGAATTGCATTGAGGAATTAAATAGTATAATAGAAAATCCAGAATTAATTAATATTAGTAACGCAATTCAACAACAAGAAAAATCAGCTCAGACAAGCGAGGCTTTGAATGAGATAAAGGTAGCCTTAAAAACAATAGATGTAAATTATAAAGGAAATATAAAAAAGGGGAGTAGTGAAGAAAAACAAACTTCTAATATATTAGCTCGTTATTTTAATATGGGCAGTATAATTGATATTTTAAAAAAGATTATAGAAGTTTGTGAAAGAGAGAAAATATATATATTTATAGATGATTTTTCTGAATTAGATAAGGAGGATATGATTTCTTTTGTAGATGTTATAGTAAGTCCTCTGTATCACTTAGCGAAAGATCATGTGAATTTAAAGATAGCATGTTATCCTAATAGAATTTATTATGGGGATCTGGATATAGGTAAATACAAAAATATATACATCGATATGTTTGATATATATGGTAAACATAATATTTCTATACTAGAGAAGTCATCTGTAGAGTATACAAAAAGAATAATAATGAATAGAGTAGAAGCTTTTTGTTCTTCTGAAGTGGAGGATTATTTTGATATTCGCAACACGAGTATGGAGGAATACTATAAGCTACTGTATCAGGGTTCTATGAATATTATTCGTGTATTAGGACATATACTACATTATTGTTGGCTTTCAAATTTATCACATTCAAAAAAAATTAACAAACAAGCAATTGAAGAAGCTTGTGAACAATATTATTTAGATTATACAAAAAATTATTTTGATAAGAGCAGACATTCAAAGGGAGTATATGATGAAAAGTTAGACATTTTTGTACAAGAGAGTTTAATGGAGGCGTTAGTTCAAGAAGCTCAGAAAAATAAATTGCAATTGAAAGAAGCTGAAAACTCTTATTTTAAGGATTTAGATTTAGTTCCAACAAGCCATTTTATGGTAAGTTCAGATTTGGAAAATTTACTAGGTTCTTTGGAGTTTAATGGATTTTTACATAAGGTCAATGAATTAGCTTCTAAAGGAAAATCGTCATCCAATATAAAAAACGCTACAAATACAATATATGCTCTTGACTATGGCTTAACTGTTAATGAAAAAATAAAATACGGTAAGCCTAAAAATAAAGATTCTAAGTTTTATCAGCAAAGGGCTTTTGACTATACTCATATTGTTACATTTTCTTTAATAAATAACAAAAAGATTGTTTGTCAGAACTGTAAAAAGGAATTTTCAATTGAAGAGTTAGAGCTTTTGAAAAGATTTAAAATGAAATGTGATAGTTGTGAGAGTGGTATATGTCAAATAGAATACGATAGGCAACTCCGTCAGGCTGTTAAAGAGAGTGTCGATTCAGCGGTATGGTCAAACGATGAAATGGAAATAATTCATTCTATATATATACTTAATAAAAACTCTGCAGGTGAAAGAATTACTGCAACACTAATTGGTCAAGAAATAGATAGAAGCTATCAATTTGTGTCAAGAAGATGCAAAGAGTTATCACAATCTGGATATGTGAATAGGAACGGAAGCACGCCGTTTGATTATGCACTTTCAGAAAAAACTATAGAAATATTAGAACAAAGGGACTTAATATCAGAAATATAATAGTAAGGAAATTAATATTAGTTGAATCATGAGAGTAAGTTCTCATGATTTGGCTAGTAATTGAATGATAATAAAGCGCATTAGATTTAAGTATATTTAAGGGGTAATTGGAATTATTTTCTCTCGCTTAACTATCTATTGTTTTATACAAAAAAGTAACAAATACCTCTTAAATATCCGGAAATTTTAAAAAAGACCAGACAATCCATTGTGAAAAATGCTTTTCGGATGTTAACATTCTAACTCAGCTAGTATGATTTGATTGCTTTTTATTTGCTTAAGGAGTGTTTTTAAGCTAGAGAATCTGCTTTTTTGAGGCGGATATGAATACTTCGTTTTTTAATAAATTTAGGTGTATAAATACTGAGGATAGCTGGATTCTTTTGTTAAATCTATTGAGTTATATAAAATATACCTGTTGTTCTTTCTTTATGTCAGTTTAATCTTCCTTATATAGAATTTATAATGGATGTCACAAAAATAGATACTATATATGTATACTTTTTTCGTTTGTCTAACTATATATAGTTTACTTTTTGGTTTTAATAGAGTTATAATGATAATTGGGGATATTGAATATGAAATTTTTACTTTTAAAGAAAAGAGGTTTTATATGTCGATGCATCATTATTCTGTTAAGTTATTAGAATCAGAAATATCGGGTGAATTATCGCGTTTAAAAGATTTGAATATTTTTATAAAAGAAGATAGAGTGTTAGATGATGAAATCAGAGTATCTTTTCCTTTGGACTTTTATGGTGGTCTAAATGAAGATCTGTTGATAATTGGTGTTAAGGAATTAATAGCATTGTTTGATATTGTTGACAGAGAAAAAATGGATATTCCTGAAAGACTTTCAAATATTAATTATGTAGGTTTATCTGAGGATAACGAGGTTATATTATCTTTTAAAGAAAAAGATGGAATTGATGAAATTACGTCTAAAGGGATATATGATTTTACATACTCTTTTTTGAATGAAGTTTTCCAAATGGGGAAATACGGAAAATTTTGCATTAAGAACGGGTATAGGGATTTATTAAGAGAAAATATTGAGCAGTTGTTAGTGAAGTTAGGAGAAGTGGAAAAGCAATACCGTCTTTTAAAGATAGATGGCGAATATTGCCTTCGAGGTATAACCTCATTAAGATATCGAAATTATGATAACCATTTAGCTTTATATTTATCTTTATTATCAATTCATTCGTATGCAAAAGAGAATAAAAAGTTATTTACAGTTGAGACAGCTATTATGACTGATTCCGAAATTAGAGTTTTTTTCAAGCAATTAGAGCCGATTGAAATTTCTAATTTTGGAGATTTATATTTGGGTGTCTATGTTTCAAATAATGAAATTGGAGATAAAGCATTTTCTTTAGAATTAAGATATAGTATTGTTGATTCAAATGGAAATCAATTTTCAGGTATGGGTAAGCTAAACGATGCTATTTTTTATTTAAATCATTCTACTAGTGTTAGAAATTCGAAAGAGAAAATTAAAAATATTTTCACATTAAAAGAAAGACAAGATTTAATTGTAGATTATATAAGTAATATAAAAGATGCAGATAAGTTGTCGGAATCTGTAATCTATTTATTGTTTAAAAAACTTGCCAGTTCAACCCAAAAATTAAGTAGTAACACTAGATCAAATGCTAAAAAAATAAAGAGTGATAAAGTTGTTAATAATACAATGACTTTAATTGAAATTTTTAATAAAGTTGGGGAAATTACTCAAGATTTAGATGAACAAATTGTATTAGAACGCATTTATGACGAAGTTCTTTCTGAACTTCAAGCTTCTTCATAACGAATATAAAAGACATCTGTTTTAGATGTCTTTTATATTTATGTTAAACTTAAGACATGGCTTTTTCCATTATAATAGAAGAAAAACCTAACGGAGGAAATCCCATGCCAACCTACAACAAACTAATCCGAAACAAAATTCCACAAATAATAAAAGCTAACGGAAAAACACCCACAACAAGAATTCTATCCGAAGACGAATACATAAAAGAAATCTGCAAGAAAACACAAGAAGAACTAACAGAATACATCGAAGCAAAAACAAAACCCGATAAACTCGAAGAACTATCCGACCTCCTAGAACTAATCAACGCCCTAGCCGAACACGAAGGCACAACACTAGAAGAAATCAACAACATCCGAAAAAAGAAAGCAGAAGAACGAGGTGGCTTCTCAAATCGAGTTTTTTTAATCGAAGTAACCGATAAATAGCCTCCTACTAAATAATAAATTACTAAGAAAAACAAGACAAAAACTACTGCACGTAGTAGTAACTAAAAATTGGTATTTTTGTTTGGTGAGAATATCAATTTTTCTTAGTATAGATGCTAGAAAAGAAGAGGATATACGATATCATCTTCATACATAATTTGAAAGAAGGACAGCAACGCTTAAATAAGTGTTGCTGTTTTATTAACTGATAAAATTTAAATAATATATCAATTTTTTTCAAAAAAACATAATTTCAGTATCGAGTAGAGTTTTAGGACTTTTTATTGATATTAACTAATATAGTATGTTCTTGATACCTTTTAAGAGAAGTGGAAAATGTTTTTAGGGGAGGAGTGGGTGAAATAGGCGGAAATCCAATTTTATTAGAAATTATTTTTATTTTTCTTTGTAGATCTTTCTTTTGTACGGGAGTAAGGTGGTTAACAAAGTTATGACAGCAACCATCTATTATTTTATCGAATAGACGGAGAACTTTATCAAATATATATTGATGTACGGAGAGAGTGTATTGTTGTTTTAATAATCTTGTAAAAACAATATCTTTCAGTCTTTCGTTATTTAAACTTTCATCTCCGATCATATCGTTAATACAGTCTCTTTGTGAATCCTTTGAGGATTTATTAAATTCATCTAACTTGGTAAGTGTTTTTATACTTTCTACATTGTTTGCATTTATTTTTCGCTTAATATAAAGATTAGCTACGTATTCTTTATTTTCAGGATGTATATTTGTTAAATGATGGATCTCAGTTAACCCATGTATTCCAGCTCCAGATTGTTCAGCTCTAATTTTCCACTGGGTATTAACATCTTTTCCATTAATGTATTTTTTTACGGTCTTTTTTTGTATGTTACATTGCTTAGCGATATCATCTTCTGTATAACCATCATCAAGTAAAAAACTAATCATTCGTTCTACCTCATAACCTGTTTTTCTCTTGGATTTTAATTCAACACGAAGACGTTTTAGAACCCTAGAGTCTTTTGAGGTGAGTTTTTCCACTTTGCATGTTACGAATGGAACATTTAAATGTTTTAAAGCCCAAAAACGACGATAACCCTCGACTAGTATAAAACAATTAGAATTTTTTTCTTCTACAATAAGTGGTTCTATTAATCCATTTTGTTTAATACTTGTAGCAAGACTAAAATCCTCTAAATTCTTTCGGAATTCATCTTCTAGTTTAATATATTTTAAAGAGATGTTTTTAAATTTCAAAATAAACCACCCACTTGTTTTAGGTTGTTATTAATGGATATTCAAAAGGTAATTTGTACGATTACTTAACTTATAAATTTATTGTTGTAGGTACTATAAAGAGAGCGGATGGTTTTAATATACTAAAAAGAAGATAGAGTCATACAGGATTCCATAATCGAAGTAACCGATAACTAGCCCCTCCTAAGCCCCTCCTAAGCCCCTCCTAAGCCCCTTACAAGCCCCTACCAAGTAATAAATCACTAAGAAAAAACATAACAAAACAAAAACACCAACAAACACCGTAGTAGGAGTCAAAAAAAATTTGAAATAACACGCCAAAAACCCGGCCCTCCTTCCTATATATAGTACAAAGAGGAAATTTTCATTTTTGAATTAGGACGGGAGGAATTGGGATGGCGGTGTATCGTACTGTGCAGGTGAATTTTTGGCAGGATGATTTTGTTTTGGATTTGACGCCGGAGGAGCGGTATTTTTATGTGTATTTGTTGACTTGTTCGAAGACGACGCAGTGTGGGATTTTTCCTTTTCCGAAGCGGTTAGCTGAGATGGAGACGGGTTATAATCGGGAGACTGTTGATAAGCTTGTGCAGCGTTTCATTGATTATGGGAAGATTCTTTATGATGCGGATACTCGGGAGTTATTCGTTTTGAATTGGCTTCGTTATAATCCTGTGACGAATACGAATGTGGAGAAGTGTGTGCTTCGTGAGCTTAAGGGTGTGAAGAATAAGGAGTTTGTACATATGTTTCTTCAGAAGTGCGTAGAGGAGGAGCTGAATGTTCCGATACTTTTAGCACATTTCGGTATGCCGAGTGATTTGGCTGTGGATGATGTTGAGCCAGTTTGTGAGGAGGCAGAGGCGGAAGAAGAGGTTATAGAGGAAGAAACGGGGAGTCGCGTGTTTTCTTTTTATGAGCAACATTTCGGTAGTTTGTCTCCGCATACGGTGGAGGAATTAAGTGCGTGGATGGAAGATTTGTCAGAGGAGCTTGTGCTGAAGGCTCTTCAAATTGCGTTTGAGAATAATAAGCGGACGGTTGCTTATGTGAAGGGGATTTTGAGAGGCTGGCACGGGAAAGGATTTACGAAAGTATCTGAGGTTGAGGCTGATACGACGAGCTTTAGGAAGAAGGAGTCGTCTGTTAGTACGGGGGAGACGGAGGAGTTTTTGGCGAGGTGTGAGGAGTGGGAGAAGAATGCGCCATCTGAGGAAGAGTTGCAGCGCTTTTTAGCGGAGCGCGGGTGGCGGCCATGAGTATTCAAAATGTGGAGGCGGAAAAGACGGTGTTAGGTTCTCTACTAATTGATGGAGATCTTATTAAGGAGTGCCGTTTGACGGAGCAGTATTTTTCGCTGTCGGTGCATAAGTCTATATTTCAGTTAATGCGAAAAATGGAAGAAGAGGGGCAACCAATTGATCTTGTGACGTTCATTTCTAGGGTAGATCCGAAGTTTTTAGAGGGGATCGGGGGAATGGAGTATTTTATAGGGTTAATGGATGGTGTGCCTACAACTGCCAACTTCTCTTATTATGAGGGGCTTGTTCGAGGTGCCTGGAAAATGTATCAGGCGGGTGTTCTCGGGCACAAGATGGGAGAGCGCCTTATTGCGGAGAAGAGTGAGAAAATTATTGGTGAGACGATTACGGCACTTTGTGAGTTAGAGGAAAAGGACTGTGTATGTGAGTTTGATTTGAAGGATGCGCTAGTTGATTGATATGAAGAGCTTCATCAAGATGCGAAAGAGATTACGGGTATTGAGACTGGTTATACATCGCTAAATAAAATGACGTGCGGATTGCAGGAAGGTGATTTTGTCGTTCTTGGTGCGCGTCCTTCTATGGGGAAGACTGCGTTTGCGCTAAATGTTGGACTGCATGCGGCGAAGTCTGGAGCGGCGGTAGGATTGTTTTCATTAGAGATGAGTAGTAAGCAATTGTTAAAAAGGATGGCGTCTTGCGTGGGCGAGGTGTCAGGGGGAAGGCTGAAAAATCCGAAGCATCGTTTTGCGATAGAGGACTGGGAAAAGGTGAGTAAGGCATTTGCGGAAATCGGGGAATTACCATTTGAGATTTACGATAACGCCGGCATTTCGGTGCAAGATATTTGGATGCAAACTCGTAAGTTAAAGAGGAAACACGGTGATAAGAAGGTTTTAGTTCTTGTAGATTACTTGCAGCTTATTATGGGTGATCCGAAGCATAAGGGCAATCGGTTTCAAGAGATTAGTGAAATTTCTCGTAAACTTAAACAATTAGCACGTGAATTAAATGTTTGTGTAGTGGCGTTGTCGCAATTATCTCGTTCGGTAGAAGCACGGCAAGATAAGCGTCCCCTTTTATCTGATTTAAGAGAGACAGGACAAATTGAGCAGGATGCGGATGTCATTATGCTTATGTATCGCGAGGATTATTATGATAAGGAAACAGCGCAGAAAGAGATGACGGAGATCCATGTGGCGAAGCACCGGAATGGGCCTATTGGTAGTTTTAAGTTGAGGTTTTTGAAAGAGTTTGGGCGGTTTGTGGAGGGGGTAAAGTAGTAAAAGGGCAAGGAAAATAGTATCTGCATGTGAATCAAAGTTGTAACGCTAATTTCATAAGTTATATAATAAAGAAAATGGTAACTAATAGTTAAGGGGGATTAGCTATTGGCAGGGAATGATATTTCTTATCATAATAAAGATATTCTTATGAAGTTTTTAAGTGAATGTTATAGGGATAAAGGGCTTGAAGCATATGGATTAAAAGGCTTTCCAAAAATAAAAGAGCTGTTATTAAATGAATTCTCGAGAGTTCGTGCAGATCAAAGGCGCTCAGATACTTTATTTGAAATGGAAGATGGTTCAATTTTAATGTTAGAGTATGAAAGTAATACCCGTTTCCTTGAAAACCATTTGAAGTATATGGATTATGCAAATCAAATTATGTATCGTTATTATAATAAGAATAAAGAGTTACCGGATATTCGAATCGTGGTTATTTATACAAGTGAGGTAATGAATCCAATAGAAGAAATAGATGTATCTAGTATACGTTTAAATTCCAAAGCGGTTTTACTAAGCGAATATAATGGTGATGCTATCCTTCAAAAGGTTATTAAAAAAATGGAAGAAGGAAAATCTTTGACGGATGAAGAAACCATGAAATTAATACTTGTACCACTTATGCATAGTAGAGAAAAAAGACAAATTTTAATTGAGAAGACGATAGAAGTAGCAAAATGTATCTCCGATGAGCAAGAACAAATTCAGGTTATTGCTGGAATTCTTGTAGCTACAGATAAATTTATTGATGAAGACTACGCGAAAAAAGTAAAGGAGTGGTTACGGATGACAAAAGTGGGTCGTTTATATGAACAGGAGAAGCAAGAAGAAATTGATAAAGCACTTTCGGCAGCTGGAATGCTCTTTAAAGGAATGAGTATAGAGGAAGTGGCTAAGAAATTAGATGTAACAATTGAAAAGGTGAAAGAGTGGGAGAAGCGTTTATCTCATTAATCGCTGGATTAATGGGAATATTTAGCGAAGGGAAAATGGCAGTGTCTGTATAAATTTATATAAAAATAGCCGACTATTTACTCTATAATAGTCGGCTATTTTTATAAGGAGAAGTTGTTAGGTTTAATACGCAAATTTTTTGATTTGCTCTTGAATATACTTCTTATTTCCCCATAAAGAAAGATTTTCTCTCCGCAGTGATCCATTGCTGCAAATCATCTTGGCTACGTCGGACAAGTCGGTTCACTAACACATCATGCCATACATAATCCTCTAATAGGTATATATGAACCGGATCATCTGTATAAAAAGCAACATTACGCTCTTCAAGTGATGGCCCATAAATCATCTCTTTAGAATCTATGGATAAAATAAACCAATGTTCTGTAGAACGGGTTTCTGTATAGGGTGTGATACGATGGGCTTCTAAATTTTTAATTGGATTTTTAACATGCAGGGTAATACCTTGTACTGTAACTTTATCAGCTACCGCAGATAGTTCCTCTTTTAATGCTTCATACATCTCATCCCACATTGAAATGACAATACGTTTTTCGGCTTTTTTTATTAATGTCTGACAATAGCTAATGATTGTTTTTTTGTCTTTTAAAGTAATTACTCGATTATCCGTTTTTTCCTCGGAAGTTTCTAGTTTTTTTAATGAGTCACTGATTCCTTCATACGTAGACTGCCATTCTGATTGAGCCTTTTGTAAAAAGATTTCAACAGGTAGAGGTGAATAGCGAGTGGTGTCATTTATTTCTTCCTTCATGACAATTCCTTTTTCTACAAGGTTACCTAGAATCTCATAAATTCGTGCTCTTGGGACACCTGAATCCTTACTCACTTGGTAGGCTGTGACAGGCCCCTGTTTAACAAGAGATACATAAGATTTAGCTTCATATTCATTAAAACCCATTTTTTTAAGCTGTTGCACTATGTAGTCCACTTTTTCGTCCTCCGATGTTTGCTTTTATCCCGCTTTAATGGGCAGTAAGACCCCCACCTCAAAATTCAGCGAAAGCAAAGAAGTTAGGTGGGGGATCAACTGCCCATAAAAGTCCGATTGGTTCAACTAATAATCAGTGGGGGATGAAGAAAATCCCCACTGATTAAAGTTTCACTTTATATTTTAACGTTACAATAACTGTTTACATTTAGCAAATTATTAGTTACTATTCGAATAGTAACTAAAGGGGAGGTTAATAGTATGGACTTTTATTTAGACCCATCAGTATTCATTATTTTGATTGCTTTTGGATTTTTAGCTGCATTTATTGATTCAGTTGTAGGTGGTGGTGGACTGATCGCCTTACCTGCTTTATTATTTACAGGACTGAATCCAGCAAGTGCAGTAGCTACGAATAAACTAGCGTCGACAATGGGGTGTGCAACTAGTAATATTGTGTTTTATCGTTCTGGTAATCTTGATTTGAAATCGGCTTTTAAATTAGTTCCACTCACTTTCATAGGTTCCATAATAGGGGCATGGACCGTTCATTTAATGAACCCAGAAGTACTGAAGCCATTGATGCTGATTATGCTTGGTGCGGTTGCTATTTATACGATATTCAAAAAGGATTGGGGTAGTATTTCCACTCATAAGAAATTGTCTGGTCGACACGTCATTATTTTTACTTTTTTTATTTTTGCTATCGGTTTTTATGATGGATTTTTAGGTCCTGGAACAGGTTCGTTTTTAATGTTTTCTCTTTTATTTATTGGATATGATTTTTTAAAAGCAGCAGGTAATGCGAAGCTTCTTAATTTAGGAAGTAATGTTGGTGCGTTGTTGATGTTTATGTGTGTAGGGCAAGTAAACTATGCGTATGGTTTTATAATGGGGATTGCTCAAATTGCTGGAGGGATTGTTGGCTCCAAATTTGCTATAAAAAAAGGAAGCGGGTATGTTCGTGCTCTTTTCATTACAGTAACTTGTTTATTGTTAGCGAAAAATCTGTATGACTATGTGCAGTAAGTAATGTAGAAAAGGTTAACTATGCAGACTACATAAATATTTTAGATGCTACTTTATTTGAAGGTAGCATCTAAAACAATTAAGGTAAGAGGGTGAAAATAATAAAAACGAATATTTTCGGGGTATGTTTATGTACTTTAACGAAATAACTATTCCATATTTTTCTTGTAATTAGGCCGCAACAATCCTTTAAAATCCACCTCAGCAATCAACACACTTACTAATATCAGTGTCGCGCCTAAGTATCCTTTTCCGGTAAGTGTTTCACCTGTGAAAACGAAAGCGAAACCAGCTGAAAAGACAGGTTCTAATGAGAAAATAAGCCCTGTATGTGTAGGCGTCGTGTATTGCTGGGCGATTACTTGCACGATGAAAGCGACTGCGGTGCAAAAGATGCTTAAGGCTAAGATGATGAGCCATGAGTTGGTTGTGCTAGGAAGCTTTGGTGTTTCTATAATGAATGAAAAAATAAGACTAAATAGGCCGACGAAACCGAGTTGTATGACGCCAAGTGCAATGGAGTTCACATGTTTCGTTACACTGCCAGTGATGATGACGTGAATCGCATAAAATAAGGCTGACAGTATGCAAAATATATCGCCATTACCGATCTTGAATTCGCTCGTTAATGTTAATAAGCCGATTCCTATTATCGTTAAAATGATTCCTACTATCACTTTCTTTTCCGGAATGTGTTTCAAAAATATAGCTGATAATATCGGAATGAAAATGACTGTGAGACATAGTAAGAATCCAGCATTAGAAACACTCGTATACTTTGTGCCGAATGTCGCGAAAATGTAAACGATAAATAAGACGGAAGCGAGTATAAATGCATATTTTATAGTTTTAAAATCGATTTTGAATAAATGTTTGTAAAATATTAAACCTGATAAAAGAAAGGCGATAATAAATCGTAATGCGATTAAGTTGTATTCTTCTATGCCTTCAAGTCCAACCTTCGTAAGTAAGATGGATGCACCCCAAAAGAATGTAACTAGTAGTAGCCCTAAATCCGCTTTTAATTGTAGTTTCATTTCTATTCCCTCGTTATGTATAAATTTTAGAATCCCATACCCCTATCCCCATTTCATATTTTAATATTAATTCTGAATATTTGTAACTTAAATTTATCGACGTTTTACCCCAAGTTAACGGGCAGTAAAACTCCCACCTCAAAATTGGGTTTTAGCAAAGAAATTAGGAGGGAGTCGGGCTGCCTGTAAATGTCCGATTGGTGAGGGTTGATTATAGTTTCACTTTATAAGGAGGATGCAAATGAAAGTTATCATCTTTGGAGCGACAGGTATGGTCGGTCAGAGTGTATTACGAGAAAGCTTATTAAATGAGGAAGTAAAAGAAGTCGTAACGATCGGTAGAAAACGTACGAATGCGATGCATGAAAAATTAAATGAAATTGAGCTTACAAATGTGGCTGACTTATCGTCTATTGAAGAAAAAATAGCCGGATTTGATGCATGCTTCTTTTGTTTAGGTGTTTCTTCTCAAGGGATGAAGGAAGAGGAATATACAAAGGTAACGTATGATTTAACGTTATCTGCCGCAAATACATTAGCGGATTTAAATCCAAACATGACGTTCATTTACGTATCTGGTAGCGGCACAGATAGTACAGAAGCAGGACGTACGATGTGGGCGAGAGTGAAGGGACGAACGGAAAATGAGTTATTACGTTTACCTTTCAAAGCTGCGTATATGTTCAGACCAGGATTAATCATCCCGGTAAATGGTGTGAAATCAAAAACGAAATTATATCAATTGATGTATGATGTGATGAAGCCTTTTAATCCACTATTGAAGAGATTTGGCAGTGTAATAACTTCAGAACAATTAGGAAGAGCGATGGTGCGAGTTGGGAAGGATGGATATGCTCATTCGATTATTGAGAGTTCGGATTTGAAGAAGATTGGTATGTAATAGTATGTATATAAAAGCCCAGTTTGGAGGGGCTTTTTTTCTATGTAAAATTTCATTTGTTTTGTTTACATAATATCTTTACAATCATTTGATAAAATATATGTAACTGCATATTGTGAGGGTGGATGGTTATCCCTTCTTTCTATTCGGAAGGAAAGGAGGTGATAATATGGAGTTTTTGATTGATCTTGTAAAAGAATTTGTAAAAGCGACTGTACGCGAAGTTTCAGCGTATTTTTTGCGGAAGCAACTTCTGGATAAGGACAACAAAAAACCCACTCCGCGCCGTCACAAGCAAAAGGGTGGGTTCCGCAAAAAGAAATAGCTTATAATAACCACCACCCTAAGCGGTAGCAGTTAGGGAAGAGATGTGAGCGCATCTCTTCTTTTTATTATATGCCAATTTATTCGCTGTCACACTTATATAGTATTCTACCGAAAATATATCATACTCCTATTTTGTGGTCAATTGGATTGCATGATTGAAAAGGTGTAGTCTTATTCCTCTCCAAACTGAAAAATATCCCGGTTAATAAGTTGGTGGAGATACCTATCCATTTCAGCCGAAGAAACACTTCTTTCATTTTTAAACCACCATGCGCTTAATGAGGTGATTGCCCCTGAATAAAATTCAATGATTAAATCATTTGGCATCGTATGATTTTTGCAAAGTTGATTTAACGCTTCTATTTCTTGTTTTCTCGTTTCGTGACTTAAATACTGTGTCCGGCTAATAAATTGTTCATCAGACATTTGCGTCTCTAATATTTTACCGATTTCTTCATGATGTAGAAATTGTTCCATTACTTGAAATGGTTTACTTAATCGATCTGAAACCGGTATTTCACCAATCATCTTGCTGTATCGTTTAAATCCAAATGCTAATAAAGCATCTTTATCTTCAAAGTGTTTATAAAAGGTTGTTCGGTGTACCATTGCACGATCGCAAATTTGGTTAATCGTGATGGTACTATATTTCTGTTTTGATTGCGTCATTAATTCAAATAAGGAATCCCACAATAATTTATGTGTACGTCTAATACGTAAATCAATTTGTTTTTCATTATCATTCATCTACAATTCTCCTTTTTTGTAGATTAAATATACAGTGGCTGAAGATTGATTCTCCCTTTTTAATCTACATATGTATATTATATTACATGTGTTCCGGTGTATTTAAAGTTTTTTAAGTAAGAAACAGGAGGAGAATCTGTAAATGAATATGACAACTAAGAGCCCTGCAAGTGGCAAAGTTGATACTTCTAATATGAAACATACCCCCATTTTAATTGCGTTACTTTTAGGGGCAATGGTTGCATTATTAAACGAAACGTTACTTGGTAATGCGTTAACGGTATTAATGAAAGAATTTGGCGTAACAGCTTCAACGATTCAATGGCTTTCTACAGCTTACATGTTAGTGGTTGGGGTTTTAGTCCCAATTACAGCGTTACTTCAGCAATGGCTCACAACGAGACAAATGTTTTTGATCGCTATGGTAACATTTTTAGTCGGTACATTAATTGCGGGATTCGCACCTACATTTTCCGTTTTATTAGTCGGTCGTATCGTCCAAGCTGTAGCGACGGGATTAATTACACCGTTATTAATGAATACGATTTTAATCATTTGTCCGCCTGAAAAACGGGGTGCCACAATGGGATTAATCGCACTTGTGATGATGGCAGCTCCAGCAATTGGACCTACATTATCTGGAGTAATTGTGGATTCATTAAATTGGCGCTGGTTATTCTACATTGTTATTCCGATCGTGATCATTTCCATTATGATTGGGATGAAATACATTCAAAATGTTTCAGAGTTAACAAGGCCAAAAGTAGATTATCCATCTATCGTTTTATCGACATTAGGATTTGGCGGGCTTGTGTATAGCTTTAGTGCATCGGGTGATTTAGGATGGTCTGATGCGAAAGTGTATGGCACTTTACTTGTTGGGCTTATCTCATTATGTATGTTTGTCGTTCGACAATTGAAAATTGAGAATCCAATTTTAGAATTACGCGCATTTAAAGTTCCGATGTTTACAATATCAGTTGGATTAATCGTCATTGTGATGATGTCGTTATTTTCAACGATGACTTTATTACCGATGTTCCTGCAAACAGTGTTACTCGTTACAGCCTTTAAATCGGGAATCATCATGCTTCCTGGAAGTGTTATTAGCGCCATAATGGGACCAATCGCAGGTAAACTATTTGATAAATTTAGTCCGAAAGTTATTATCGTTCCTGGTATTGTGTTAGTGGGGATTGCAATGTTCTTATTTAAAGGCATTACTCCTGACACATCAATGGTACAAATTATTGTCATGCATAGCGTATTAATGGTTGGGCTCATGTTTGTCATGACAGCACAAACATACGGTTTAAATCAATTAACACCAGATTTATATCCGCACGGAACCGCACTGTTTAGTACATTGCAACAAGTAGCTGGCGCAATTGGAACAGCTATCTTTATTTCAAAAATGTCTTCAGGAACAACTAGCTATATGGAAAGCTCCGCAAATCCAATGGACCCAGTAGAGAAGTTAAACGGTTTAACATCAGGATTCCAAGGTGCGTTTACACTTGGATTAATCTTTATTGTTGTTGCTTTTATCGTATCGCTATTCTTAAAAGAAGAGAAAAAGGGAGTAGAAGTAAAGGGGGTTTTACAGAACGAAAATTAAGGTTTATATAAAAAGACATCTTTACGATTAAAGATGTCTTTTTATATTTCTTTCGTAATAATAGTTCAAACAGACGAGGGAAATGTGGTGTATGTATTGTCTGTTTTTGAGTATGAAGAACTATTGAGAGTAACGATGTAAAGCTTTACTCATGACTAAAAGGCCGATAATAAGGGATAGTGTTCTTATAATAAGTTCTGCAACTAATAAGTCACCCATCGTTTTAGTGACATCATACATAGTCCCTGTAATGAGAATGGGTGCGATCATAATGATAATTCCAATTCCTATTTGAAGAAGTAAATTCACGTTTTTACTCAAGATAATCACCTCTAAAAAATAGTGTAATACAAAATATGGAATTTTTTCATTGTACATTTATTATACTGTATCGAATTAAGGCTATGGTAATGTTTCTAAAATAAAAAAAAGTTGTCACATGGTCAAAAGATGACTCGTGGGACAACTCCTTTTTAAGTAGTAGTAATATCGATCTTCTGCGTCTGTTATCCAATGTTTGTTAATCTTACATTTTTTCCGTAACATCATACTTTAGCAACTGCCCCTGATCATAAAACCTCTCAAAAATAAGCCCCATTACATAAAAGAACACTAAACCGAAACCAACATGAATAAGTGTAAAGGCAGTGCCGAATGAAGAAAATTCATACACGAGAATTGGCAATTTCGCAGTTGTCCAAACGCCTAAGAAAAATACGATGTACCGAATGCTTGCGCCTTTATTTAATAGGAGTGCTGCAATTGGGAAGGCAACGTAGAGAGGACCAGCTGCAATGCCGCCTAATAATAGAGAGAATAAGATTCCGTATATGCCGGATTTTTCGCCCATATATTTCATGAGCGTTTCTTTCTTCACCCATTGATCAAGTAATCCTACAAATAGTAGGACAGGTGGGAGTAGAAACAACATATCTAAAATGCTATTCCCTGTTAATTGTAATGCGCTCCATCCTAAAGATTGATTTATAAAAGTTAATACAATGAGCCCCAGTAGTAAGATGAAAAAGAAACGATATCTTTTTAGTTCCTTCATACCATCACCACCCAAATAATATAGGAGAATAGAAGTGACATGAGCAATGCAGATGCATTACGTGCGTAAGCAAAGCTTCGTCCGAATATTTTTTGTTCCATCGGTAAGGTTGTAATTCCTACTGACATGAGTGTAGACATAAGTGCCGCAACTTGAGGAAGGCCTGCGCCATGTTGGACTAATGTATTACCAAGAGGAAATACGACGAAGCTTGGAATAAGTGCAACGGAGCCGAGTATCGCTGAATAAACAATGCCGAGAACTCCAGATTGCTCCCCAATAATAGAAGAGATGAAAGACGGTGTTAATATAGAAAGCGATAAGCCAACGAAAAGCATGATGGAAAGCATCGCAGGTAGAAGATTGCGAAACATTTTCCATGATTTACATAGAGCATCTTTCGTTTTCGTGCGGTCCTTCATAAAAGAAATCCCCGTAAGAATAATGGCTAAAGTGTAAAGAATCACGCCATTAATCATGGTCGGAATCCTTTAAGTCCTTATATTTGTCTATGAAAAAGGATAAGTTCTTCATTTTTTCTTCAATATCCATTTGGAAATCTGCCAGTTGTTCCTTTCCAGCAGGTGTAATTTTGTACATCTTTCTTGGTTTGTCTTGATGATCTGTACTTACATAAGATTCAATTGCACCTTCGTTTTCTAATTTCTTTAGCGTACGATATAAAATGGCGCTATCGATTGGATTAACTGGAAGTTCTTCCTCGCACTTTTGCAATAATTGCCCGCCATAGTTATCACCTTCTGCCAAAAATAACAAAAGGAATGCACCTGTATGTCTTCCTGTGTGTTTCATGGATATACCTCCTTGAATGAATTAGGATATATACTGTTAATGACAGTATACTGTTGTTAACAGTATACGGTGCATGAAGTGCTATGTCAATTTTAAAATGTGCGAATTTCGAGGATACTATTTTCTAACTATTAATGTTGATAAACTACCAATGCGAAGGGGTTGTACATCAAAAAATACAAAAAAAGACACTCTCAAGAGTGCCTCTTATTAGCAGCCGAATCCGCCGCCCCAACAGCTAGCGCCAACGATGATTAATAAGATAAAGAGTACAACAAGTAAAGCGAATCCGCCGCCGAAACCGCAGCCTCCACCACAACTACCGCCATAGCCCATATTAACTCCTCCTTCCATAAAGACCATTAATTAATGGATTTAATGTACTTTATGTTTTTACGGATAAACTTGAGCAGGTCCTTTTGAAAAATAAAAAGTGCTTAGATTTAATGAGAATTGACGACCTTATTTTTGTCACGGGTATTATGCTGATGACATATTGTATTTTATTCTGTGTATTGGGGGAAGGAGGATCTTTATGGCCAATTCTGAAATGATTTTACGATTACTTACGGATTTAAAGATTGAACAGCAAGCTTTAAAAGAACAGTTGGAAAAAATGCAAACAGCTGTGACTATTCTTGAAGAAAAATCAGTGATTATGGAAGAAAAACCAGCGACTATTGAAGAAAAACCAATGAATATTGAAGAAAAATCAGCTGCTGCAAAGCAAAGAGCTCATTCTGGACGCCCAACATCTTTTCGTGCTTGGAGAGCATCTTCGCAAAAAAATTCATAAAAGTATAAGAAAAGAAGACATCGATTACGATGTCTTCTTTTGCTTGTACAATCCAAATGAAGTTAAGAAGATATATCCATATTGCTTTAAAAATAAGAAGAAAATAACGATTGTCGACTCCTGTTTTAGTATAGCATGTAATAATAAATATTTTTATGTAATATTTCATATATATAGATTATATAATGTTTTATTGTATATATTTTAGTTGTCTGTTATTTGTTTTAATTCATTTACTTATATTATTTTTTGAGTGCCCCAGTGATGGGGCCTTTTTTTATAATTGTGTTAAAGTAGAAACCTCTCAAGCATAAGAGAGGGGTTACATAACTAGGGAAATGGTTATTAGTGTTTAATGAGATGGAGTCCAGGATGTTGCTTCTGAATTTCTTCTAAATGAAGTACTACTTATTTTTAAACAGTTCCCCATAAATGATAAACCATACCGATAACAAAAAAATGCTAGTCCTGCAAACAGAACGATTAAAGCAAGCATTCCGTTTTTATTATGTTCCATATAGTCAGCTCATTTTTTAGTTATATACAAAAAGCCTTTAGTCGTAATTATGGCTAAAGGATCGGATTCTCATACTTTTTAGTTTACAAAGAAAAGACACCCATATAAGAGTGTCTTTTCCGATAGTTTGTTTAGCCTTAGCAGAAGCAAGAAGCTCCAACGATGATTAATAAAATGAATAACACAACTAATAATGCAAATCCTCCAGCAAAACCGCAGCCTCCGCCGCAACTACCACCAAATCCCATAATAGTTCCTCCTTTAATAAGAGGGGAAAACAAAGGGTCACTCGTGTTTTTTAACGGATTCCATTTACTTTATGTTTTAACGTATAAACGTGAGCAGGTCCTTTTGAAAATAAAAAAAGACACCTTAAGGCGCCTTTATGTAATTAATATTCGCTAGCATAAAACTCTTTTATTAGCTGTATTTCATTTGTATCTGGGTTGAATTTGAATATTTTAATTTGATTCGATTCGTCTTTATAAGCAAATGTATTATCGCCAACTTGGGTCATATTGCTAATATTTAAGCTAGGATCACTACCATGGTCAGTGATATCCACAGTTTTCTCACGATCCCAAAATGCAATGACAAGGATTAAGATAATAAGGCATACACGTATGAACCGCAGTTCTCTTGCTACAGGATGCTCCATATGATAGTCTCCTTTTTCATTTGATAGATTTTGTGTACAAAAGAGATACTTCCTATGAGAATATAAATAAAAAAGACACTTCAAAGTGTCTTTTTTATTTGAGTTATGCGCATTGCTTAATAAGACGCTAGTTCCTCAAGTTAAATATGAGTAACTATGTAGGGTAGTTCTATTATAACATTTTAACCATTACTGGGTCTATATGGAATTTTATCGATAATTATGTTTGATTATTCAGAATGGTACATGTAGTGAGAAATATATATTACCTATAGTAATTGTAAAATATAATGATGTATATAACTAGTCTTGTAATGAATGTAAGCAACAGTTGATAAATAGATAGTATTGTTCTTTGTAAAAAAATATTCAATAATTTATCATTGCAACCGCTTACTCTTTGTGTATAATAAAGGTAAGTTAATAAGTAAAAGGATTGTTACTGTTCGGCAGGCAAAACCTAAATTGATCTAGAGGCTACGGGTGTAGTGTGGCTTTTGGAATCAGTTTAGGTTTTTTTATTACCTTTTGTGACTTTAAGAAGAAGAAGGCGGAACAATATGAGAATCCATAAAATCTTAAATAACAATGTTGTTTGTACGATGAAGGATACTGAGACAGAAGTTGTACTGATGGGCAGAGGTTTGGGATTTCAGAAAAAAGTAGGCGATACGATTGATGAATCTAAGGTAGAAAAGACTTTTGTGCTAGAAACAAGAGAATTATCAGAGAAACTTGCTAGGTTGCTAACTGAAATTCCTGTAGAAAATTTAGAGATTACAGAGAGAATTATTCAGTTTGCTAAGACAGCTTTGCCGGGGACTTTAAGTGATTATATTTATCTTACATTAACGGATCACTTAAGTTTTGCCTTAACTCGGCATAAAGAAGGAATGGATCTTAAAAATACTTTGCTTTGGGAGATTAAGAGGTTCTATCAGAAAGAGTTTGAAATTGGTCTACAAGCTTTGAACATAATTGAAGAAGAGACTGGGCTTAGACTTTCTGAAGATGAAGCAGGGTCAATTGCACTACATTTCGTTAATGCGCAGCAAGGAGAGCCGGCGATGCAACAAACGGTAGCAATGACGAAAATCGTCCAAGATATTTTAAATGTTGTAAAGTACCACTATAAGATGAACTTAGATGAAAGTTCATTTAATTATAGTCGGTTTGTAACGCATTTACGATATTTTGCGCAGCGTTTAATGCAGAAGGAATTGAACTCGGCTGATGATGATTTTTTATACGAGCAAGTGAAAAGTAAGTATGAAGAGGCATATTGTTGTACAGAAAAAATTGAAGCATACTTACGAAAAGCACATAATGGTCATCTTTCAAAAGATGAAAAGGTGTACTTGACGTTGCACATTCATCGTGTAACGAAACGCAACGAATTATGT
This sequence comes from Bacillus cereus group sp. TH152-1LC, assembly GCF_027710505.1. Lineage (NCBI taxonomy): Bacteria > Bacillati > Bacillota > Bacilli > Caryophanales > Bacillaceae > Bacillus > Bacillus cereus group sp. TH152-1LC. The sequence goes on from NZ_JAQFNK010000020.1 coordinate 78,531, forward strand.
AATTGAATAAACGGGATTGTTACTGTTTGGCAGGCAAAACCTAAATTGACTTGTAATGGAGTGATTCGTATGTATCACGCCGTTATGGTTAGTTTAGGTTTTTTCTTTTCTAAAAAATAACAAATGGGATGATTATAGGGAGGGAAAGTTACGATGAAGTATGAAAAATTAGCAAAAGATATACTGAAGAATGTTGGCGGGAGAGAAAATATACATAGCGTTGTACATTGTATAACTCGCTTGCGATTTCAGTTAAAGGATGAGGGGAAAGCAAATACAGAAGTACTGAAAAGTATGGAAGATGTTGTGACTGTTATGAAAAGCGGCGGACAATATCAAGTTGTAATTGGTAACCATGTATCTGACGTATACAAAGCAGTTATTGCTGCTGGAGGGTTTCAAGAAGCTGAGGAAGAAACTACGAGCGAGAAGAAAAAGAGTAGTCTTATAGATATTCTTTCTAGCATTTTCACTCCTATTTTAGGAGTGTTAGCTGCAACAGGGATGATTAAAGGATTTAATGCATTATTTGTAGCGTTAGGCTGGTTAAGTACACAATCAGGAACGTATCAAATATTAAATGCAGTCGGCGATTCGTTATTTTATTTCTTCCCGATCTTCCTTGGATATACAGCAAGTAAGAAATTCGGGGGATCACCATTCATCGGTATGGCAATTGGAGGAGCTCTAGTTTATCCAGCTTTATTAGGTTTAAAAGCAAGTGAGCCATTATATACGTTATTTGCAGGGACGATGTTTGAATCACCAATTCATATTACGTTTTTAGGAATACCAGTTATTTTAATGAACTATGCATCATCCGTTATTCCAATTATTCTCGCTGCTTATTTTGGAGCGAAAGTAGAACAGTCTTTAAAGCAAGTTATTCCGGATGTTGTGAAAACATTTTTATTACCATTCTTCACATTATTAATCGTTGTACCAGTTACATTTCTCGTTATTGGCCCAATTGCGACATGGGCAGGGCAGTTTTTAGGGCAGGCGACGCTTTGGGTTTATCATGCAAGCCCATTAGTAGCGGGTGCTTTACTCGGTGCTTTCTGGCAAGTACTTGTCATATTTGGCCTTCATTGGGGCGTTGTTCCGATTGGCTATAACAATTTAGCGGTAAATGGTGTTGATCCGATATTAGCACTTATATTTGCTGCTTCATTTGCTCAAATTGGTGCTGTGCTTGGGGTTTGGGTGAAAACGAAAGACAAGAAATTAAAAACACTTAGTATTCCAGCTTTTATTTCAGGTATTTTCGGTGTTACAGAGCCGGCGATTTATGGGATTACACTTCCTCTTAAAAAGCCGTTTATTATGAGCTGTATTGCTGGAGGAATTGGCGGCGCAATACTTGGTGTATTTGGCACACAAGCTTATATGACAGGCGGACTTGGTATATTTACGCTTCCGACGTTTATTAGTCCGAAAGATGGGATTACAGCTGGATTTTGGGGAGCGATTGTTTCGATGGTTGTTTCTTTAATGGTAGGTTTTATTCTGACTTACTTATTTGGTTTTACGAAAAAACAAACATCTACAGAAACAGCTGAAACAATTAATAAAATCGCTGCATCAAACGATGATGAAGTAATCTTTAGTCCTTTCTATGGAGCCGTTATGCCGCTTCAAAATATTGACGATGCTGCATTTGCATCAGGTGCGCTAGGTGAAGGAGTTGCGATTGAGCCTTCAGAAGGAAAGTTGTTTTCACCGGTTTCAGGTACGATTTCTGCGCTGTTCCCGACGAACCATGCGGTAGGAATTACGGCGGATTCAGGTGCTGAAATTTTAATCCATATTGGAATGGATACTGTGAAATTAAATGGCGAATTTTTCTCTTCTCATATTGAACAAGGAGTAAGAGTAGAAAAAGGGCAATTACTTATTGAGTTTAATATAGCTGAAATTCAAAAGGCGGGTTATATTGTGACAACACCAGTTGTTGTTACAAATTATGATAAATATAGTATCAAAAAAACGGAAATAGAAAAGATTCAAGCAGGAGATTCCTTACTAAAGTTAGGAGTTAAATAGTAGTTACATTTCATACAGGTTCAAACGAAGAAAGGTATTCTTTAAAACTTACAATGCCTTTTCTCGTTCATTCTTATATAAAGGAGTTTTTCTATATGTCTAAAGTTAATTTTCCAAAAGGGTTTTTATGGGGTGGAGCAACTGCAGCCAATCAAGTTGAAGGCGCATATGTAGAAGACGGAAAAGGATTAACGACGGTTGATCTATTACCAACTGGTGAAAATCGTTGGGATATTATGAAAGGAAATATTCATTCTTTTACACCGGTAGAAGGGGAGTTTTATCCATCACATGAAGCGATTGATTTTTACCATCGTTATAAAGAAGATGTTGCGTTGTTTGCAGAAATGGGATTTAAAGCGTTACGTGTATCGATTGCGTGGACGCGTATTTTCCCAAGTGGTGAAGATGAAAAGCCAAATGAAGCAGGATTACAGTTTTATGATAATTTGTTTGATGAACTGTTAAAGCATGGTATTGAACCAGTTGTTACGATGGCTCACTTCGATGTACCTGTTCATTTAGTGGAAAAGTATGGAAGTTGGAGAAGTAGAAAGCTTGTAAACTTCTTCGAGACGTACGCAAAAACGATCTTTAATAGATATAAAGATAAAGTGAAATATTGGATGACGTTTAATGAAATTAATATGCTTTTACATTTACCTTTCATGGGAGCAGGTCTAGCGTTTAAAGAAGGGGATAACAAAAAACAAATTCAGTATCAAGCAGCGCATCACCAACTTGTCGCAAGTGCGTTAGCTGTAAAAGCATGTCATGAAATCATTCCAGATGCAAAAATCGGTTGTATGCTTGCTGCTGGTGCGACGTATCCGTACACATGTAATCCAGATGATGTACTTCGTGCAATGGAACAAGACCGTGAATCATTCTTCTTTATTGATGTACAAGCAAGAGGAGCATATCCTGGATACGCAAAACGCTTCTTTAAGGATAATAATGTAACAATTGAAATGGAAAAAGGAGATGAGGAAATTTTAAAAGAGCATACAGTTGATTATATTGGCTTTAGCTACTATTCAAGCCGAGCAATAAGTACAGATCCAGAAGTGTTAAAAAGCATAACGAGTGGGAATGTATTCGGTTCTGTTGAAAATCCATATCTTGAAAAATCAGAGTGGGGATGGACAATTGATCCGAAAGGCTTCCGTATTACAGCGAACCAACTGTATGATCGTTACCAAAAACCGTTATTTGTTGTTGAAAATGGTCTCGGTGCAATTGACCAATTAAATAGTGAAGACGAAGTGAATGATGAATACCGTATTGATTACTTGCAAAAGCATATGATTGAAATGTCCGAAGCAATCCAAGATGGAGTAGATATTATCGGATATACAAGCTGGGGCCCAATTGATCTTGTAAGTGCTTCTACTGGAGAAATGAAAAAACGTTACGGATATATATACGTTGATAAAGATAATGAAGGAAAAGGGTCATTAAAAAGATCGAAGAAGAAAAGCTTCGATTGGTATAAGGAAGTAATTAAGACGAATGGTGAAAGTTTGGAGTCTTAAGTATGAAAAGGAGACATCTTAATTGATGTCTTCTTTTCATTGTGAATAAAATACGGAGCGATATTTCCCTTTACACGAACATAAAGGTATAATATAGTTTAGTTAAGTGAACTAAACTATTAAAACGAAATAACAGCATGGAGGAAGAACGCTATGACTAAATCGTATAAAGAAGTAATTAATGAAATGAATCGAGCCTACACGGAACTTTACATTTTACTATTTCAAGATTTAAAGGATGAGTTCGGTCTTACTGGACAGCAAGAGAGCATGTTATTTCATATTAATTTAAATGAAAATACGACAGCAAATAACATTGCGAGTACTTTTAATATAACGAAAAGTGCGGTGAGCCAAGTTTTATCGAAATTGGAAAAGCAACAGATGATTTCGAAACAAGTGAATCCTAACAATAAACGGGAGTATTTCCTTACGATCGGTCCAAACGGTAGTAAATATATCGAAAGATTGTCTGAGTTAGATGATGTATTGATTGAGAAATATTTCTCGAAAATTGATATCGGAGCTTTGCAGCAAATGACTGATACGTTAACGAAAATAAATAAAGTGATATGGGAAGAAAAACAGAAGGAACTTGAGTCTAATGAGTAAGAAGCAAGTTGAAGCAATTAGTAGAAAGGAGGAGAAGCGTGTGATGAGTTACATACCAAATATGATTACGATAGCAAATTTTGTGTGTGGGCTGTTGGCTATTCACGCTGTTTTCGTTCACGATATGCATGGTGCAGTTATGTTCATTATTACAGGTATGGTATTTGATCTGTTTGATGGTATGGTCGCTCGGAAACTGGATGCTGTTTCGGAAATAGGCGGAGAGTTAGACTCATTTGCAGATTTAGTGACCTTCGGTGTGGCACCATCTATTCTTGCATATAGTGTCGCTTTAAAAGATTTGCAGTCTATCGGGATGATATGTGCGCTCGCGTATAGTATTTGCGGAATGCTGCGGCTTGCTAGATTTAATACACAACAAAGCAAACTCCCAACATTCATCGGAATGCCCATTCCATTTGCGGCAATGTGCCTCCTTATTTTATGCCTTCTAAACAACCCAGTTTCCGTGGCATTTGGCACATGCGTACTCGCTTATTTAATGGTGAGCAAAATCAAATTCCCCCATTTTAAAAAAGATATATCGGAAAGCTTGAAGTCCGAGAGATGGGATTGATAATACGAAAATATAATAAGAAAGATAAGGAGCAGAACATGATTCGCATCGCATTAAGATCATTCAACATACAAATATATTGTTTGCTAGGCGTGATGTTATTGGGATGGTTGATGACACCTTTTCGAGCCCAATTTGTAGGGATAAGCATTGGCCTGTTAGTTAGTATGTACTGCGCCTGGATTTTAGGAAGGCGTATCGAAAAGTTCGGAAATAGCATCGTAAAAAAAGAAAAAGCACCGATGCTCGGCATGATGAATCGATTTGCAGCGGCCATACTCGGCGCGATTATTATGTATGAAATTGAACACCGTGAGTACATGTGGACATTTGCAGCTGGAATTATGGGTGGGTATTTCTTAATTATTATTAATTTAGGGTATTACAGTATGAGGGATGCGAAGGAATAAAGTGCTGTGTAAATCACTAATTTGGATGTGAAAACTTTCCTTTATAGAGAGCTTTTTATTACAAAGAAAAGACACCCATATAAGAGTGTCTTTTCCGATAGTTTTTTAGCAGAAGCAAGAAGCTCCAACAATGATTAATAAAATAAACAATACAACTAGTAAAGCAAAGCCGCCGCCACAACCACTACTACAACTACCACCAAATCCCATAATAGTTCCTCCTTTAATAAGAGGGGAAAACAAGGGGTCACTCATGTATTTTAATGGATTCAACGTACTTTATGTTTTTTACACAATAATTGAGCAGGTCCTTTTGAAAATAAAGAAAAGACACCCTAAGGTGCCTTTCTCCGACTTGAACCATCTTAATTTTAATAATATTGGACTCCCGTCCTAATATTATTTTACCATGTTAAGTTGTTTTTGAAAATGTTCCATATCGATAATTGCAATACACGTTTTAGTTTTGGAATTATGTATCTGTCTAAACGTTGAAATTAATAAAGGAACGATATACGTGAGGCTATTTATGAGTGATTACAATCATACGATTAAAAAGAACCCCATAAATGATAAACCATTCCACTAACAAAAAACACTAATCCTAAAAACAAAACAATTAAAGCAAGTACTCCATTTTGATTATGTTCCATAAAATTAGCTCCTTTTAGAATTATTTTTATATACAAAAAAGCCTTTAGTCGTAATTATGGCTAAAGACTTTGAGCATTATACTTTTTAGTTAATAAAATCTTATAAGAAGAATGTATAATGTTTTTTATCGAATTTGGAACTGAAAATGTACTAGCTTGATAATGAAGCCTGGCTATTAGAATTGAAAAATTTTAGTTTTATTATAATTAATAGAAATGAGAGTAGTGTGAATATAAATCCGCTCCAAATAAGCTGGTGAATACCTAAGTTTGAAATGAACCAGCCTCCAATAGTGGTTCCTAAAGTAATTCCGAGATTTGAGAATGAAACGAATAGACTGTTACCAAATTCAGGTGCTTCTTTAGCTTCACTTATTAACCATGTTTGACCAACAATTAATCCACCAGCATGTACGATTCCCCAAATGAATACGATAAAAATCATTGGAACAAGGTAGGAACCTAAATAATAAACCAATATGTAAACAATAGAATATAGAATAGGGAATGATATTACAGTGTTTATTATACTTTTTTGCAGAAGACCACCAAATAAATGATTACCTAAAATCATAACTATACCAAATATGAATAGCATGATACTGATGAGAGATCCATTCATGGAGGTTACTTTTGCAAGGTACTCAGCGAAGTAGCTGTATACGGAAAACATAGCTGCAAAAAGGAATGTGACGGTTAAAATATTTAACCATAATCCTGGTTTGCCGAGTATACGAATTTGTTTGCCGAAAGACATTTTTTCTTTAACAGGCATAGAAGGAAGTAGGAGTAGTATTCCAATGAATGCAAGAGTGTTAACGAATGCTCCGAATAAGAAAGCGATTTCGAGTGAAAATTGGTCTGCAAGGTAAGAGGTTAGTGGTACACCTAAAGCAAAGCCAACGGTAATTCCCATGAAAACTTTTGTAACTGCTTGACCGCTCTTTTCTGGAGGGACAAGTTTAGCAGCTGTTACAAGAGCGATTGAAAAGAAGAGTGGATGAAGCGCTGCCGGTAAAATACGAAAAACAAGCATGATTTCAAATTGTGTTGTATAAGCGTAGATTAAATTTGAAATAACAAATGTGAAAATTGCTGTTAATAAAATTATTTTGCGATTCATACTAGAGACGAGCAGAATTAAAAACGGACCAGAAATAGCAACAACTAGTGCAAATATACTTACTAAAAATCCAGCTTGTGTAGTTGAAATTCCGAATTTTTCAGTGATTTGTGGTAATACGCCGACAATACCCATCTCGGTAGTAATAATTCCAAACACACCTATTGCGAGTGTCAGAATAAGTAAAGGATTTACTTTTTTCATTTATAAAACTCTCCATTCGTATCAGTATTTTGAAAGTAAATTCATTAACAAAGAAGCATTATTATAAGCATGATTGGATGCCAATATTATTAGGAGTATGTAATCCGAAATACAATAACAGATATCTGAATAACTAGATATGATATATTAAAAAAAATTCTCCTTTCGATGTTTCTTGCTCTTATAGGCAGTGCAATTTATAAGAAGTCATTGGATACCTGTAAAAAAGCAGAATGTGTGAAAGCTAATAATCAAGTAGTATGCCGATTGATTATTAGCTTTCATTTTATAATTCGTTTTGTACGTATTCAGAAAACTCTCGTATTGTTTTTTCGTTTCGACGATAGTAGGTCCATTTTCCAATTCGGTCAGACTCTAGTAAGCCTGCTTTTTTCATAGTTAATAAATAACTAGAAATAACCGATTGAGCTAAGCCAGTTTTAAGCTGGATATCTCCTACACATACTCCAACTTGAAAGTTAAGGTCTTGTTCTAGATAAGGTTTTTCGTCGAAATGGTTTTCTGGATTTTTCAACCATGATAAAATTTGACATCTTGTTTCATTTGACAATGCTTTATAAATTAATAAAGGTTCCATAAGGATATTATATCTACTTTTATAGATTTGTAAATGGGTTTTAGTGATTTTAAGGGAATAAGGTGCTCTTGATCTGTACCCTTTGTAAAGGACATTCTATTGATAGCAAGAGTGATTATAGTACGTCATATATTTCTTAATTTCATGTTTTAACTGAACAAACGATTCACATGGTTATATACTACAAGGGCTGCATGTAAAGATTTAAGAAAAATTTTATATTTACCCCACTTTTTATTTTAAAAGTTTTCCCTATCCTATAAACAACAAAGTCATAGATGAAATTGTAAAGTTAGGGGATTCCACATGCATACAGGAGTTTTGATGAGTTATTTGTATACTTATTTTTTTACTATTATGTTTTGTATTGTGTTTCAAATTGGATTTTATTTTAAAGCGAAAAACAATATATCTATTCGGCATTTTCTATGGGTATATGTTTTTCTATTCTACCTTTCACTAGTATATGGAGTGACGCAGATCGCGACTGTATGGGATATAAGTAGATACGAAACGTGGATTCGTGTAAGTCAAATCAACTTGACTCTATTTGATACGGCAGGTAGTACGACGTATCTTTTGAACATTGTACTGTTTATGCCGTTAGGTTTTTTGTTACCAACTATTTGGCCGCAGTTTAGAAAAATGAAAAACACCGTATGTGCGGGATTCCTTTTTTCATTGGCAATTGAGTTAAATCAATTACTAAATAATAGAATTACAGATGTTGATGATTTATTTACGAATACCCTCGGGGCAATTGTTGGGTATGTATTATATAAAATATTATATACAGCGTTATTTAAATTGATATTGAAAAGAGAGGAAAAAAAGCTTGATACGAACTCTTCTTTCGTCATAAAATACGAAGCTGTTTTTTGTTTAGTGTGTTCATTTGTAGGTGCGATGTTCATTTATTATCCTGGAGATCTGTAAGCTACGATCTCGATTATAAAAACAATGTGCTGAATAGATCATTAAAGAAGGCTTTTCTATTTTTCCCTAGAATGAACAGTAATGAATAATCTAATTCCTTAATGTAATAAGGAGGCAGTAAATTTGAACAGGAAAATTTGGTTTGTAGTTACTTGTTTTGCTTTTTTAGTAGCTAGTTATATTGTTGTCCAATATTTTATGATGGATGGATTTCAAACAGGGCTTGTAAAAGTGAAGCTTATGTTTGGATCTAAATTAAGTGCGTTTTGGTATATGATGCTATTTACACATATTACAACTAGTATAGTAGCATTAGTAATTGGCCCGTTTACATTATCCACTAAATTTAGAGAAAGGAATATCAACCGTCATCGAATAGCTGGGAGAATCTATATGGTTGGTATATTATTAGGAGGCTTTTCTGGACTATATTTAGCCTTTTATGCTATGGGAGGATTGGTAGCGAAGCTAGGTTTCGGTTTGTTATCTGTATTTTGGCTAACATCAGCATATCAAGCATTAAATAGAGTTAAGAATAAAAAAATTAAAGAGCATCGGAATTGGATGATTAGAAATTATTCTTTAACCTTTGGAGCAGTTACATTAAGAATTTGGCTACCGTTGTTTATCGTTCTATTTGGAATAGAGCGGTTTGAACTTAGTTACGCTATTATTGCTTGGTTAGCGTGGGTACCCAATTTAATTGTTGCAGAATTATTCATAAGAAAAAGACTTAATAAAGGAAAGTACCAGGGAAATGAGGATTTACATTTTTGATATAAAACTGCTGTAATATTGAGGGCAGAATTCTTTAGTAATTGAATTTTTTAATAGCTGGCTTTCGTTTGTAGATTCAAAAATTCGCTAATTTTATTGAATAAATAGAAAATACTTTCTTTTTCCGTCTATTTAATTTAGTATCAATAAGGGCACCAAAAAATAGATAGAGGTGCTAAAATGTACGGTATTATTAATTATGAAGTGTTTTTACTAACAGGAATTTTATTGAATTTAATTCCTGGTGCAGACACCATGTATATTGTGGGAAGAAGTATTTCACAAGGTAGAAAAGCAGGTGTGTATTCTGTTTTTGGTATTATTACTGGTTCTTTAGTTCATACGTTGTTGGTTGCTTTTGGTTTATCTATTATACTTACAAAATCCATTGTGCTATTTAACACTATTAAGGTTATAGGTGTTATCTATCTTGTATATTTAGGGATTAAAATGATACTTGATAAGACAAATGTAGCTTTCCAGACCTCATCCAATAAATTGAACATTAGAAAGATATATGTACAAGGACTTTTAACAAGTCTGACGAATCCAAAAGTCTCTTTATTCTTTATTGCGTTTCTTCCGCAATTTATAGATACAAAGGCTTCAGGTCCTATGCCTTTTATCATTTTAGGACTTACTTTTACAGTAACCGGACTATTATGGTGTTTATTTGTTGCTTATTTCTCTTCATATGTTACAAAAAAATTAAGAGGAAACCAAAAGGTAGGAATGATTCTAAATAAGATAACAGGACTGATTTTTATTGGTATGGGGTTAAAGTTGCTTCAAACAAAAGCCCCTCAATAAACCTGAATAACATAAAAATGCCCCCTTTCAAGAGATGTAATCTTAGGTTTAGGCTAATTTCTATATACTAAAAAGTCCCTTTAACCTTGAAGGGACTTTTTGCTTGTTATTTTGAGTTATCTAAAAGTTCATTTCAAGAAACAACCTATACTTTAATTGTATTACCAACTAGCAGTTTCCGTATTTTCCTTCAACCACTTCACCCAATCCAAATCCTCCACCTTAAGCAAACTAAGCGAAACACCTTTCATATCTAAAGAAGTTAGAAGGGTACCAACTTTCACGAACTCCACATGTAAGCCTTCCAGCTCACATAAACGGCGAATATCATTTGCGAAAATATATTGTTCCATTAATGGAGTTGCGCCTAATCCGTTAATGAGAATGGCAAAGTTGTCGCCTTTTCTCCAGCGATAAATGCTTTTAAGTTTATTCATTAGTTCGATCGCTAATATTTCAGAAGAGGATAGTGCTTCTTTACGGTATCCTTTTTCTCCGTGAATGCCGACGCCGTAAAAGACTTCATCGTTGTTTAATGAAAATGAAGCTTTTCCTTTCACTGGATCGTTTGCAGGTGAAAGGGCGACTCCTAATGTGTGTAAGTTTTCGGTGATAGAACGGCCGAGTGTTGTTAGTTCTTCTAAAGAGTGACCTTCAAGAGCGGCCGCACCAAGTATTTTTTGAACGAAAACAGTACCAGCGACGCCGCGTCTTCTTTTATTAAACGAAGCATCATCTTCAATTGAAACGTCGTCATTTACGATGATGTGGTCAATGTGTCTTCCTTCTTCTTTTGCAATTTGCTTCGCCGCTAAAAAGTTTCCAACGTCATCTTTAAAGTTTTTAATGATGAATAAAATACTTTTATCTTTTGGCATGAGACGGGTTGCCGCAATAATTTGTTCCACTGTAGGCGGAGTGAAAATACTGCCGTTTACGGCCGCCGTCAGCATACCTTTTCCTACATAACCAATATCAGCAGGTTCATGTCCGCTACCACCGCCGCTTATGATGACAACGTTTTGCTTCAGTTTTTCAATATCTTTTACATAAATGATGTTATTTGTTTCGTCGTAATTTACTTTGTCGTTATGTTCAAAATAAAAACCATGCATCATATCTTGAACGATATGTTGTACATCATTCATAATCTTTTTCATTGCTTTTGCCACCCTTTAATTACTTTGCAGATTGCTCTAGTAATAGTAGTAATTGATTGTTTATCATATTTTTCATGAGTGAAGACATAATGGAAGGATCTACTTCGCATTTGCTTTCAATCCAATCTTTTATCGTTCCAACGAAGCCGTGACTATAAAAGGAGGCAATCGTATTTTTTGTCTCGTTAGAAAGGCTGAATCTACAGCTCACGGATAGTTCATCAATAATCTTCATATATAAGTTTTTCGTATGCTCAAATAAATAGTGATTAAACGAGTTTTGTTCAATGACTTTAAAAGCATTTCGGTAAAATTTTTGATTTTCATAAAAGTAATCAAATAATAAATCGAAAATGTTTTCCCACGTTTCATAGTCGAGAAAGTCGATAATGTTTTCTTTCGTTTTTTCTCTATAAATCCAGCTTAATAGTTCAAATTTATCTTTAAAATGATAATAAAAAGTTTGTCTACGCATTTGACAGTGTAACATAATATCGCTTACTGATATTTTATGAAACGACTCTGTTTCCATTAAATATTTCAATGAGTTCGCGATTATCTTTTTAGAAATTATAGAAGAGGTCATCTGAATCATCCCTAGAATGTTAGTAATATGAAAATCCTACCTACAAATGAGAGCGGTGTCTTTAGACAGATTGTCCATTTTGTCCGTTTACTATAAAACGCTTTCATTTTAACATGAGTAGTAAGAAGAAGATTTCAAATATATCACAATATATTAAAGGAATTGAGGGAGAAGCACAATGAAAAAGATTATAAACAAACCAGAAACATTAGTAATGGAAATGTGCAACGGAATGGTTATGGCTCACCCAGAGCTTGAGCTTTTGAAAAAATATAAAGTCATTAAGAAGAAAGAAATGAACGAAAATAAAGTAACGTTAATAAGTGGCGGCGGTAGTGGTCATGAGCCAGCGCATGCAGGACTAGTCGGAAAAGGAATGTTAGATGCGGCGGTGTGTGGAGATGTGTTTGCTTCGCCTTCACAAATTCAGGTGTATCAAGCAATTAAAGAGACAGCTAGTAAAAAAGGTACGTTATTAATTATTAAAAATTACAGCGGCGATATTATGAATTTCAAAAACGGTGCGCATTTAGCGACAGAAGATGGAATTGAAGTTGACTACGTAAAAGTGGACGATGATATTGCGGTAGAAGATAGTTTGTATACAGTAGGACGCCGCGGCGTTGCGGGCGTTATTCTCGTTCATAAAATTGCCGGCGCAGCAGCGGAAGCAGGTATGGATTTAGGAGCGGTAAAAGCTGTAGCGGAAAAAGCAGCGGCTAACGTGCGCACAATCGGTTTAGCGTTAACGTCTTGTACAGTTCCAGCGAGCGGATCACCTACTTTCACACTTGCGGAAGATGAAATGGAATACGGCGTAGGTATTCACGGCGAGCCAGGAATTAAGCGTGAAAAAATGTTGTCAGCAGATGAACTAGCGAACCGTATGACAAATGATCTAATGAAAGATTTAGGAGTAAAAGATGGCGAAGAAATTGCGCTTCTAGTAAATGGTTTTGGTGGAACACCACTGCAAGAACTTTACTTATTTAACAACGCAGTGACGCGAGAACTAGCTGCAAGAAACATTACAATTAATAGAGTGTTTGTTGGCAACTATATGACGAGTATCGATATGGCTGGTATGTCTTTAACAGTAATGAAATTAGATGATGAGCTAAAAACATTACTATCAAAAGAATGTAATACACCAGCGTTTAAAGTAGATGGACCAGTTGAAAGTGTTGAGTACGTAAATGTGCTTGAAGATGTAGAAGAGAAGGAAGTTTCATTTGAACTAGAAACAGCGGAAGAGCACGCTGTTATAAAAGATAATGTTATTACATTAAACAACATGATTTATCTCGTTGATAAAATGAGTGATATTATTATTAAAAATGAAGTACCGTTCTGTGAGTTAGATACGCATGCTGGTGACGGCGATTTCGGAATGAGTGTCGCAAAAGGATTTAAGCAATTAAAACGTGAGTGGCATTCTATTGTAGATCAAGAGAACGTAACGATCGGATCATTCCTTGACGGTTGCTCGATGATTATTATGGAACATTGCGGAGGCGCATCTGGTCCAATTTGGGGCGGCGCATTCCGCGCAGCTAGTAAAGCAGCAGGCGAGAAGCGTGAACTAACAGTGAAAGAGTTCGCTGAAATGTTGCAAGCAGCACTGCAAGGCATACAATCTATCGGTGAAAGATCGTTCGGTAGAGGAGCAGTAGTTGGTGACAAAACACTTGTTGACGCACTTGCTCCATGTGTAGACTCTTGGTTAGCTAGCGCTTCAAACGAAGAAGACATGAAAACTGCCTTCGAAAAAGGAGCAGAAGCAGCGGTTAAAGGAGCAGAGTATACGAAAGAAATCGTAGCTCGCATGGGCCGCGCCGGTACAGTTGGTGAAAGAAGCTTAGGCTATCCAGATGCAGGTGCACATGCACTTGGAGTTATCTTTACGGAGATTGCGGGTAGTTTGAAATAGGAATGAGAAGATCCCCTCTGCCTTGTGGTGGAGGGGACTTTTTTATAGGTGAAGCATATATAATTTCTCTAGTTGTCTTTTCTGTAAAAATATAGATTTTTACAGAGGTAACGTGAGTTCATATAGACATGAAATTCGGGTTGGTTAATTACGCTTTTAAAAAACTACCTAATCGACAGAAATCGTTTCAAAATTATGGATAGAGCTTTATAAAGTGCTTTGAAAGGGATGAAAAGATTATTCCATAAGATGTATTTTTGAAAGTAGTTCGGTTATTTTCTACTTGTGTTATTCCGTTACAATAAAACTAGCTGTTAAGAAATTTATAATTTTTGCACCAGAACCAGATATCAAGCTTATATTACGGTATATTGTTCACGATACTGTTTAGGGGTCATGTTAGTATATTTTTTGAAAACCTTTGTAAAATAACTTTGGTCATTAAAGTTAAGCCAAGCACAAACATCTGATAATGGAGATGTAGTGAGTGTTAATAATTTTTTGGCTTCCTCTATTCGTTCCTTTTGAATATATTCACTTAAAGGAATCCCCATTTCTTTTTTAAATAATTTAGATAAATAAGTAGGAGTAATATCCAAATGATTAGCGAGTTCATTGAGAGATAACTCATCGTAAGCATTTTTACTAATATGATTTAAACATTTAATAATTGTATTTGAATACTTTTGGGCATTGTATTCTTTCACACGATCTGCAAAAGTACGTAAAGCATCTCCAGACAATCGCTTTACAGAGTCCACGTTATCTAGTTGTTCCATGGTTTGTATATACAAAAGGTTAAGAGAAAAAGCAATATCTGATGGAAGGTTACCAGCTATTGCATATTGAGTAGCTAGAGTAATCGCAATAATTCCAAGAATTTTTTGGTTTCTGAGTGAATCCTCTGTTAAAACAAATCCACTATCTTCTTGTGGAAATGCATACATATATTGTAATAATTCTTTTTTATTTCCTTGTTTAATTGTTGAAAAATATTTATGTACAAATTCCGTGACATGATTTTCAGGATTACTTTGTTTGCGTTTTAAAATATATAAATCAGGTTTTACAATTTTATATGGAACTTCCTCTAGTAATTTATTTTTTTCTAAAACAATACCCCTATCTAACTTTTCATTGAAAATCATGTAATGTAATAACATTCCCATATCAATTAAAGTAGTTTTTGTAATCTTAGGTAGGTGCTGAAAATAGGCTATTCCTTCTTGAATCTTATCATTTGAGTTAAACTCATTTTGAAGTTTAATGGCTATATCACTCGATGTCTGTGGATATTTAGTGGGACCGATTATAATAGTTCCTTTTATATAATCATGATTTTCTATATGAATTAGGACGAAGTTTTCAAGGTAACTGTTACTCCTGAAAAGTGGTAAGTTGTAGGGATCATTTTCTTGATAGATCTCACTAAGATGTTCTTCTTTAGAAGAATAAAAAGGACTACAAACATCATTATGAATAGAATGATATAAAATTTTTTTGTCTGTACATAAAATGTGAACAGGTACATTAAAAGTGTTATGTACGAGATCACACAAGTATTGTATGTCGATGGAATTATTCATTGTTTTCTCCTTTTAATTAGATTAAATGATGAACTTTCATATAGTTACTGTATAGATTCATAAGTTAATTTTGGTAAGGTACAATTCAAGACAAAATAATATCATAAAAGAACTAAATATTACAATTCGCGACAAAATTTTACCATATTTTTTTATGGAAATCATATATTGTTTATTTAAGAATTAGTATTTAGATATTGAGAGAGGAGGCAGATTAAAGATACTAATTATTAAATTTTTCTTGTCTAGAAATAAAAAAATACTTTAGTTTTAGTAACCAAGGAAAATTAATTTGTATTATATTTCTGAAGTGAAGAGGGGAGAGATGTTACATAGTAATTTAATTACCCATAAAACGGTATGGATTTGAAAAAAAATCTTAGGATTATTTCTAAACTTCATATTAGTTTTTAGCGGTATATTGGGTTCTGTTGCAAAACTTTGAAGTATATGAAACTGATGGAGGAACGAGGATTATTCCTGGCTCATAAATAGATACATCAATATGGCTGGAGTTTGATAAACAAAGTTCGACGTCATCTTAAACAAATAGCTCATGGAGAGTGAACGAAACCATATATAAAGTAAAAGGACAATGGATGATCGTACCATTGATTCTGAAGGAAACACGATTGGTTTTTATTTGAATAAATCTAGAAATCATAAGGTTGCAAAGCGATTCTTCAAGAAATCCTTGCGGTCTTTTCATGTCTCAAAACCTCGTATCATCATGGTTGATAAGAACCCCGTTTATCCAATTGCGATCAAACAGTTAAAGAGAGAAGAAGTTGATTTGCAGGACTAGTCTGTCCAAAATCAGGGTATTTGTATCAACTAACTGTTTGGATTAACTGCTTAACAGGTGATTCCTCTTGGTTTATCATTTTTTTACACCAGAACCCTTTTAAGATGCAAAGACATTGAGAACTATGGGAGAGGTAAAGAAGACTTCCATAGTTGAAAGTGTTGCTCTATCTAAGCAATAGAACGATTCAAAAAGAGAAGGTAGTATTTATTGTGAATTAGGCAATGCATCTTAATAACATAGAATAATTGTTATACCGGTACAGGATGTACCTATATTAAAAATTCACAGGAGTGAACGTATGAATTCAAAAAGAATAATTTCAATTTTTTCGATTATAATGATTTTTATGTTTACTATAGGTCAGAGCTTACTGCCTATAGTAGCAAATGCACAAGAGTTAAATACAGCGGGACTTGTGGATAATTTTACGATAGGTAAAACAAATTTACAGACCGGAGAATCAACAAATGTATCTGTAAACTTCAGTGAAAAAAATGGAGTTAGGTTGAAGCCAGGAGACACACTTACATTAACACTGCCTCCAGAATTAGAAGGATTTAAGGGAACGATTCAGTTAAAGGATTACGGTATTTGTAAAGTAAATCAAGGTACTGTAGTATACACATTTAATGATAAGGTCACTGGATATAAAGATATTCAAGGTTATTTAAACTTTAACGTGACAGCTACTGGTGTAGGAACTGATCAAAAGAAAGAAATTGATACAAATCTTGGTACAAATGTAGAGAAGCAACATGTAACAATTACAGGCCCAAAAGGTGGCGGTAGTACAGGGGAGAAACCATTTTTTTATAAAGCTGGTGACATGCGCGGTAATGAGGGCGAAGTACGCTGGTTCTTGAATATAAATAACGATAAAAAAGAGTTAAGTCGTGATATTGTCGTGACTGATAAATTACAAGAAGGTCAAATTTTTAATGAAAATAGTTTCTATATAACGGTTGATGATTATCTAGGTAAGCAAAGATTAACGCCGCAACAATTGGAAAGTAAAGGTTATGGAAAGGTTACCTTTAATGACGATAACCCATTTAAAATTGTGCTTAATCAGAGTCGAGCACGTCTTGCCGCTTTTGTAGTTGAATATACATCTACTATAACGGAAGCAGGAATGTCTCAAGAGGACTTTAAGAATGATTATACGATCGATTATCAAATTTTACACAAAGACCCAGTGTTTGAATCGGGCACTGCCAAAACTCAAAATATGTCAGCTAGTGGTGGTATTAACGGCGTTCAAGTTCCAAAAGGAAAGCTAAGGATTTTTAAACATATCGAAGGAAATAAAGAAAAGGCAATTCCAAATGTTTCGTTTAAGTTGTATAAAGAATCGGGGGAACAAGTTGGTGGCGAATATAAAACAAATGAAAAAGGGTTAGTTCAAACTGAGCAATTACCACCAGGTAAATATTATGTTCAAGAAGTTTCAGCCCCAGATTATATTGATTTCGACCCTAAGAAAAAAGTAGAGTTTGAAATAAAATCAGATGCTGAAAATGGGATTGAGTTGCCGATTTCCAACAACGTGAAAACCACATTTGTTTCAGGAACGAAGATTTGGAATGACAACAATAACAAGTTTGGCAAACGCCCAGAAAGCATCAAGGTACAATTGCTTCAAAATGGAACGGAATTTAAAACAGAAGAAGTAAAAGCAGATAAAGAAGGTAATTGGAACTTCAGCTTCAAAGATCTACCGAAGTATGATGGCCAAGGAAAAGAGTACGAGTACACAGTAAGTGAAGTAAAAGTTGACGGCTATGAGACAAAAGTAGAAGGAACAACAATCACGAACACGTACAAAAATACAGAAACAACAGAAGTAAATGGTAAGAAAGTATGGGAAGACTACGACAATAAGTTTGGTACACGCCCAGGAA